>NZ_PKFQ01000001.1:3348085-3659627 GCF_002939475.1 Streptomyces cinnamoneus
CACCCTGCTGGGGCGCAACAAGACGGCGCTCTACATCACCCTGTTCCTGCCCGCCCTCATGGTCTACGCGATGCGGTCGGGCACCAAGAACGTGGATCTGGACGGCAGCGGTCTGTCGCTGAAGGACGTCACGATGACGGGCGCCTTCGGCTACGTCCTGATCTTCGCCGTGTACTACAACCTCATGAGCGTCTACACCGCGCGGCGCGAGCAGCTGGTGCTCAAACGGCTGCGCACCGGCGAGGCCGGCGACGTGGAGATCCTGGCGGGTACGGCGCTGCCGTCCGCGGTGATCGCCCTCGCCCAGTGCCTGCTGCTGGTGACGGGCGGCGTGGCCTGGCTGGACATGCGCGTCCCGGCCCGCCCCGAACTGCTGGTCGCCGGCCTGCTGCTGGGCGTCGTCATGCTGACCGCGCTGGCCGCGGCCTCCACGGCGCTCGCCCGGACGGCGGAGACCGCGCAGTTCGCCGCGATGCCGCTGGCGATGGTCTCGATGCTGGGATCCGGGCTGTTCGTACCGCTGGACATCCTGCCGGACATGCTGGCGACGGCCTGCGAGCTGCTGCCGCTGACGCCCGTCGTGGAACTGATGCGGGACGGCTGGCTCGGCGGGGCGAGCGTGGGCGGGACGCTGGGCCACCTGGGGGCGGCTTTGGTCTGGTCGGCGCTCGGGGTGTTTGCTGTACGTCGGTGGTTCCGCTGGGAACCGCGGCGCTGAACTGGGGAAATGCCAAGGGGTGGGGCGCGTGATGGGTCGGGTGCGGGCGCTGCGCGGCCAGAGCAAGGTCAAGCAGATCGATCTCTACACGCGGGGCGCGCTGTACGGCGTCCCCTGGCTCTTGCTGCTGGTCGAGGCGCCCGCCGTGGTGGAGGTCGCCGGGTCCGGCCCCCGGTCCCGGGCGCTGTGCGTGGCCCTGGTCGTCGTGGTGATCGCGCAGTCCGCGCTCGGCGTCGGCCTGCTGCGCCGGGCCGTCGACCGCTACCTCGGCGAGGAGCCGGCCGGCCTGCGGTGGCGGCTGGCCGGCTCGTTCGTCCTGCTGGCGGCGGCGTTGTGCCTGCTCGCCACGGTGCGGGGCGCGACCGACGAGGCCGTCGCGCAGCTGGGGACCACGGTGCTCATGGGCGTGTCCGTGGCGCCCTTCGGCGGGCTCTGCCTGATCGTGCGCAAGCGGACGTACGCGGCCGTGGCCGTGGCCGGTTCGCTCCTGTCGGTGGTGCCGTACGCCGTGACCGGCATGCCCGGGCCGGGGCTGGCGGCGGCCGCCGTCGGGATGCTGTTCCTGTGCGCGTGGGACATGGTCATGGCCCGGGTGTCGGGCTGGATGCTCTCGATCGTCTGGGAGGTCGACGCCGCCCGGGGAGTGCAGGCGCGGCTGGCGGTCGCGGAGGAGCGGCTGCGGTTCTCGCGCGACATGCACGACATCCTGGGCCGCAACCTCGCGGTGATCGCCCTCAAGAGCGAGCTCGCCGTCCAGCTCTCGCGGCGCGCCACGGACGCGGCCGCGGAGCAGATGGCCGAGGTGCAGCGCATCGCCCAGGAGTCGCAGCGGGAGCTGCGGGAGGTCGTGCGCGGCTACCGCGAGGCCGATCTGCACACCGAACTGGTGGGCGCCCGGGGCGTCCTGACGGCGGCCGGCATCGAGTGCCGCATCGACGACGCGGCGGCGGTGGAGCTGCCGGTGGCCGTCCAGTCGGCGCTGGCCTGGGTGGTGCGCGAGGCCACGACGAACGTCCTGCGGCACGCGGACGCGCGGCGCTGCGCGGTGCGGCTGCGGCAGACGGACGGCTGGGCGGTGCTGATGGTGGAGAACAACGGGGTGCGGGCGGACGGCGCCGCGTCCGGCAAGGGATCCGGTTCGGGTCTGGCCGGGCTGCGGGAGCGGCTGACCGAGCTGGGCGGGACGCTCGCGTACGCCTACGGGGCGCAGTCGACGTTCCGGGTCACGGCGCGGGTGCCGTTCGCCGGGCCGGCGGGGGCGGAGGGCGGTCCGCCGCCGGTCTCCCCCGCCGGGGCCGCCCTCCCGGGCGACGGGGAGACGTTCCCCCCTCCCCTCCCCTCTCCGGCCGCCGCGGCGGAGAGCGGACGGGGCCGAGGAGACCGGCGGTGCGGAGCCGGCCCCGCGACGGAAGGGACGGGCGCATGACGATCCGCGTCCTGCTCGCCGACGACGAGCACCTCATCCGTGGCGCTCTGGCCGCGCTGCTCGGCCTGGAGGAGGACCTCCTGGTCGTGGCCGAGGCCGCCTCGGGGCCCGAGGCCCTGGCGATGGCACGGGCGCACCGGCCGGACGTGGCGGTTCTGGATCTTCAGATGCCGGGGACCGACGGTGTGACGGTCGCCACATCGCTGCGGGCCGAACTGCCCGGCTGCCGCGCCATGATCGTGACGGGTCACGGGCGGCCCGGTCACCTCAAGCGGGCCCTGGAGGCGGGCGTGCGGGGGTTCGTACCCAAGACCGTCTCCGCCCGGCGGCTCGCCGAGATCATCCGCACCGTGCACGGGGGAAGCCGTTATGTGGACCCCGAGTTGGCGGCCGACGCCATCAGCGCGGGCGACTCGCCGCTGACCGCGCGCGAGGCGGAACTGCTGGAACTGGCCGAGGACGGCGCCCCCGTGGCGGAGATCGCCGAGCGCGCCTCGCTGACGCCGGGGACGGTCCGCAACTACCTCTCCGCGGCGGCCGCGAAGCTGGGTGCGGAGAACCGTCACGCGGCGGCGCGCATCGCACGCGCTCAGGGTTGGCTATAGTGGTACCCGCACCGCACGGAAACGCGCGGGGCATGCGGACGTAGCTCAGTTGGTAGAGCACCACCTTGCCAAGGTGGATGTCGCGAGTTCGAGTCTCGTCGTCCGCTCAGTGAAACGAAGGCCCCGGTCGTCACGACCGGGGCCTTCGTCGTTCCCCGGGGTGCTCCCCCCGGGCCCGTCTCACCGGTCCGCGTCCGTGACGGGCAGGCGCAGCCGGAAGCGGGCGCCGCCCGTCCCGGCCTGTTCCGCCGTGAGCCGGGCGCCGTGGGCGTGGGCGATCTGGCGGGCCATGGCCAGGCCCAGGCCCGAGCCGGGCAGGGCGCGGGCCTGCCGGGAGCGGTAGAAGCGGTCGAAGACGTGGGGCAGGTCCTCGTCGGAGATCCCCGGGCCGTGGTCCCGCACGGTGAGGTCGAGGAAGCCGTCCGCGCGCTCCAGCCGCACCTCCACGACCGCCCCGGCCGGGCTGAACTTGGCGGCGTTGTCCAGCAGGTTGGACAGCAGCCGCGCCAGCCGGGCGGGCACGCCGTGGACCGTGGCCGCGGCCAGGTCCGCCGTGAAGACCGTGCCCGGCCAGTGGCCGCGCGCGGCGGCCACGCAGCGCTCGGCGAGCAGGTCCAGCCGGACCTGTTCGACCAGGGGCCGGGGCTCCTCGTCGCGGGCCAGCTCGATGAGGTCGTTCACCATGCCGGTCACCTCGCGCAGCTGCCGGCCCAGGGCCTCGGCGGCCCGCTCGCGCTGGGCCGGGGTGAGGCGCTCGGCGCGGGCCAGCAGCTCGGAGTTGGTGCGCAGCGCGGTCAGCGGGGTGCGCAGCTCGTGGGAGGCGTCGGCCACCAGGCGGCGCTGGGCGGCGACCGCCTCCTGGAGCTCGCCGAGCATGGTGTTGAAGCTCGTGGCGAGGCGGGTGATCTCGTCCTTCCTGCGGGCCTCGTAGGGCGGCAGCTCGATGCGGTGGGCGGGGTCGCGGGTGGCGGCGATGCGCTCGGCGGTGGCCGTGAGCCGGGTGACGGGACGCAGGGACGTGCGCGAGGCCAGATAGCCGAGCGCCGCCGCGAGCAGCACCCCCACGGCGCCGACGGCGCCCAGGTACCGGCCGGCCTGGCTCACGCCCTGGTCGACGGTGTCCGAGCGGGCCGCGACCTGGAGGGCCCGCCCCTCCCGGCCGGGCAGGGGCGTGGTCAGCATCCGCATGGGGTGGCCGTCGTGCCTGATGTCGCTGTAGTACGCGCCGAGGGAGCCGGCCGCGACCCGGCGCGTGGCACCCGTGACCGGCAGGACCAGGCCCCGCTGGCCGGGGGCGGCGGGGTCGGCGCGGACGACCTGGGCGCAGGCGGGGGCGGCGCGCCAGACGCATTCGTCGCCGAGGACGCCGGTGTCGGCGCCGCCCCTGCTCTGCATGGCGATGAGCTGGGCCTGCTGCTTGAGCTGGAGGTCGAGCTGGCGCACCAGTTCGTAGCGGATGACGACGTAGGCGGCGGCGAGGACGCCGAGGGCGACGAGCGCGACCGCGGCGGAGGTGACGAGGGCCAGACGGGCCCGCAGGGGCCTGCGGCCGAGGAGGGCCCGTGCTCTTTCGACGGGCGTCCTCACCGCTCCGCCAGGCGGTAGCCGACGCCGTGGACGGTGTGGACGATGCGGGACGCGCCGCCGGCCTCCAGTTTGCGCCTGAGGTAGCCGATGTAGACGGCGAGGGAGTTGGACTCGGGGCCGAAGTCGGCGCCCCAGACCCGCTCCTGGATCACCTCGCGCGCCAGCACCTGCCCCGGATGCCGCAGGAACACTTCGAGCAGGGCGAACTCGGTGCGCGTGAACTCCAGGGGCGTCCCGGCGCGTTCCCCGGTGCGGGTCTCGGGGTCGACGGTGAGGTCGGCGAAGGCCAGCTCGCCGGCGGCCGCGCCGGCCGGGCCGGCCGGGGCCGCGCGGCGGAGCAGCGCCCGCAGGCGGGCCAGGAGTTCGTCGAGCGCGAAGGGCTTGACCAGGTAGTCGTCGGCGCCGGCGTCCAGGCCCGCCACCCGGTCGGAGACCGCGTCCCGGGCGGTGAGGACGAGCACGGGCGTGCGGTCGCCGATCTCGCGCAGCCGGCGGCAGACGGCGAGGCCGTCGAGGACGGGCATGGCGAGGTCGAGGACGATCGCGGCGGGCGGGGCGGCGGCGACGGCCGACAGGGCTTCGAGGCCGTCGGCGGCGGCGCGCACGGCGTAGCCCTCGACGGCCAGGCCGTCGACGACGGCGGCCCGGACGTCGGGGTCGTCGTCGACGACGAGTACGGACGTCTCGCCCATGGCGCCTCCGGCGGGGGATGGATGGACTCGCGGTCCCCCACGATGGCAGACGCCGTCTGAGAGGGCTCTTAGGGAACGGGCCGGTCCGGCCGCGTCCGTCAGGCCCAGGGCGTGCCCGTCAGTCGCTCGTACGCCTCGGCGTACTTGGCGCGCGTGCGCTCCACGATCTCCTCGGGGAGCTCGGGGGGCGGCAGCTCGCCGTGGCGGTCCCAGCCCGACTCCGGCGACGACAGCCAGTCGCGCACGAACTGCTTGTCGAAGGACGGCTGGGCCCGCCCCGGCTGCCACGTGTCCACCGGCCAGAAGCGGGAGGAGTCGGGGGTGAGGACCTCGTCCGCGAGGACCAGGTCCTCCCCCTCGAAGCCGAACTCGAGCTTGGTGTCGGCGAGGAGGATGCCCCGGTCGCGCGCGATGTCGCGGGCGCGGCTGTAGACGGCGAGCGTCGTCTGGCGCAGCCGGGCGGCGGTCTCCGCGCCGACCTGGCGGGCCGTCTCCTCGTAGGAGACGTTCTCGTCGTGCTCGCCGACCGCGGCCTTCGTCGCGGGCGTGAAGATCGGGGAGGGCAGCTCGGAGCCGTCGACGAGGCCCTCGGGGAGGGCGAGGCCGCAGACGGTGCGGGTCTGCCGGTACTCGGCGAGGCCGGAGCCGGTCAGATAGCCGCGGGCCACGCACTCGACGGGGACCATGTCGAGGGAGCGGCAGACCAGCGCGCGCCCGGCCCAGTCGGCGGGGGCGCCGGCCGGCAGCTCGGTGGAGACCACGTGGTGGGGGACCAGGTCCGCCAGCCGGTCGAACCACCACAGGGACAGCTGCGTGAGGATGCGGCCCTTGTCGGGGATCTCCGTGGGCAGCACCCAGTCGTAGGCGGACATCCGGTCGCTGGCGACCATGATCAGGTGGCCGTTCTCGTCGCGGTAGAGGTCGCGCACCTTGCCCGTGTGCAGATGCACCAGGCCGGGCACCTCGACGGGCTTGGGCTTCTCGACGAATCCGGACACGACGCCTCCTGGTGGTTTGTCCAAGCACCACGATTCTGCCGTACGCGCCGGGGGACGTCCGGAGGTGGGTCAGCACCGTTTGCAGATGCGGTCCAGGAGATTGGCCGTGGCCCGCTGGACGCGGGCGTCGACGTGTCCGGGCCGGTCCAGGGCGGGCGACCAGGCGAAGGTGCCGGAGGCGAAGACCAGGGCGCCGCTGGGGGCGCGGTAGAGGGACGTCTCCTGGTGGCGTCTGGCGCCCTCGCCGTCCTGGTACGGGGAGTGGGCGAGGAGGATGCGGCGCGTGTGCTCGGGCAGGGCCGTCCGGGGGAAGTAGCGGTCGGCCTCGCCGGCGACGAGGCCGGGCAGCTCGTCGCCCTCGCCGGCGCCGGTGGCCTCCCAGAGCCAGTGTCCGGCGTTGCGCACGACCATGGGGGCGGGCTCGGGCACCCGGCCCGCGTACTGGATGCCGAGCAGCTGCTGCTCGGGGGGCGACATGTCGCGCCAGAGGGCGGAGCGGCCGGGGCCGCGGCGCTTGCGGCAGGTGAGCAGGCGGTCCGGGCCGGCCGGCGAGGGGGCCAGCTCCACCTGCCAGTACATGGTGTTGGCGGACAGGAACACCAGCGAGGTGCCGCCGTCGCGGGCCTCCTCGGCCGCGCGGCGCATGGCGGGCGACCAGTACTCGTCGTGACCGGGGAAGACGATGCCGCGGTAGCGCGCCGGATCGATTCGCCCGGCGTGCAGGTCGCGGGTCTCGGCGTAGGCGAGGTGGTAGTCGTAGCGCTCGGCCCAGCGGATGAAGTCGTAGGCGTGGCCGACGTGCAGGGGCAGGCCGGCGCCCGCGTAGGGGCGGTCGAAGGAGACCGTGGTGGCCGCCCCCTCCTCGCCGAGGAGCCGGCCGTCGTCGTCCCAGGCGTGGTAGAGGCTCGCGCCCGTGCGGCCGTCCTCGGGGTAGAGGTTGTAGGCCTGCCAGGTGATGTCGGGCAGCACGAGCAGCAGGTCCGCGGGTGTGCTGTCGCGAACGGTGAAGGGGATGTGGCTGCGGTAGCCGTCGGCGGTGGTCAGGACGGCCACGTAGGCGCCGGCGGTCCAGAAGGAGGGGATCGTCAGCCGCCAGGAGAGCCACCAGTGGTGGCAGGAGACCGTGCGGTCGAAGACCAGCGGGGGCGGCTGGACGATGCCGGACAGCCTGGGGCTGGACGTCATCTTGGCGGCGCCGATGCCGCCGTAGTGGCCGATGCGGTAGACGTCCACGCCGAACTGCTGGGGCGGGTCCACGGTGATGCGGAAGTCGATGGACTCGCCGGGGGCGACGGCGCTCGCGGTGGCGAAGCCCTTGATCTGGCAGTGCACGTCGTCGGCGGCGCGGGGGCCGGCCCGGCGGGGCGGCGGGACGTGGGCGCCGGGCGAGGCGGGCGGCGGATCCACGTACCACGGGATGATCTGACCGGTGTCGTCGAAATAGGACTCGTCGCCGCGCAGCCAGGGCAGCGGGCCCTGGCCGAAGGGGTCCGAGACCGCGTGTGCGAGGGCCCCGGACTCCCAGCGCCGGATCTGGTCCATCCCCATGTGCACTCCCTCCCCTGGCCCCCGGATACTCATTCGGCTTCCCAGCGGATTCCCAGCAGATCACATGGGACGCCCGGGTCGTCACCGTTCGTCGGTAAATTCCCCGGAAGTGATGGCTCTGCCCCTACACTGCGTGAGCACGTCACCGTGCGTCACGGCCGGGCGGGGCCGGGACGGTCACCCCAGGCGTACGGGCTTCTCGCTGCGCACCCCGACGTCACCGAGCCAGGCGCGCAGCGGCTCGCCGTCCCCGTCCTCGATGAGACTCAGGACCGAGCGGGTCAGGTCGGCGCGGCGGGCACCGCCGACGAGCAGGGCGGGGCCGTCCAGCCAGTCCAGGCCGGGGACGGCCCCGGCGGTGTCCACGGCCGCGCAGCACACCATGGCCGTCACGTGGTCGGTCAGCAGCTCCCGGCCGCTGCGCGGCGGCTGGAGCGGGAACAGGGGCGCCAGCCCGTCGGTCCAGGAGCCGCCGCCGGCGGCGGTGAACAGGCCCCGCTTGGCCGCCCGCTCCTCGCGGGCCGCCTCGCGCGCCACCTCGGCGCTGAGCCGCACCTCCAGCTCCTCCCCCACCCCGCCGCCGGCCGGCCCGGCGAGCCGCTCCATGACGCGGGCGACGGTGGGGGCGGCGGGGGCGGCGTCCGGGCCGGGGCAGGGCAGGGTGCCGGCGGCGCCGCAGGCGGCGATGTCGTCGAGGACGCGGTGCAGCCGGGCGGCCTCCAGCCGCCATTTGCGGTCCACGACCTCCGCCGGGTACTGGTTCCAGGCGACGGGCGACCAGTCGGGGCCGGGCTCGCTGGGGCCGCCGTGGAAGAGCCGGGCGGCCAGCAGGGAGGCGGCCTCGTCGATGAGCCCCGGCTCCTCCAGGAGGTCGCAGGCGGGCCGCTCCCCCAGCCGGGAGGCGAAGCCCTCGGCCAGCCGGTCGCGCCGGGAGAGCTCGGTGAGGGCCGAGACGACGCCCGCGTCCAGCCGGGAGGGCCAGCGGCCCATCCGCCAGGCGGGCAGCGCCACCCGGTTCAGCAGGCGGTCCCAGCCGGCGTAGGCGAGGCCCACCTGCTCCTGGGCGACGATCCGCAGGCCGTAGTCCACCGCCTGGGCGCGCTCGGAGGCGGCCGCGGCCACTCCGCGCTCCATCTCGGCCGCGTGGTCGCGGCAGGAGCGCAGCAGCGTCCGGGCCGCCCAGCCCACGAACGCGAGGAGGGGCCGTCCCGCCGCCACGGCCACGGCGGCGTCCAGGCCCCGGACGAAGCGGCGGGCGGCGGCTATGTCGGGGTGGGCGGCCGGGCCCGTGCCGGCCACGACGGGGGCCAGCAGGGCGCGCAGCTCGGCGACGCGCATCCACCACAGGAAGGGCGAGCCGATGACCAGCACGGGCGCGTCCCCGGTGGCGCGGCGGCGCGGCAGCAGCCGCTCGTGCGGAGGGCCGTGCGCGGGGTGCGTACGGTCCTCGAGCCAGCTGTCGCAGTCGGGGGTGAGGGCTATCGCGGACGGCGCGGGGACCTCCAGCCGGTCGGCGAGGTCGCGGACCAGGCGGTAGAGGTCGGGCGCGGTCTCCTCGGGGATCGGCACGGTCGGGCTCAGGGCCGGCCGGGCGCGGGCCACCACGGCGCCGACGGCGGCCGCCAGCACCAGGGCCAGGACGGCGAGGGCCGTCACGGCGGGGCGGGCGGCGGACCAGACGGACCCCTCGGGGATCCGGCCCATGGCCGAGCCGGCCGCCAGCACCACGGCGGCGGCCGCCGGCACCAGCGCGACGGCCAGCCCCGCGCTGCGCACGCGCAGCACGGCGAGGGCTCTGGTGCGCGCGGCCAGCGCGCCTGCCTCCGGACCTGCCACGAGACCGATCACCCCCAGGTGCCTGTAGTGCTCTGCCGAGGCGCGTTGCTTACCTCCCCCACTGTGGCACCGGCCTCTGACATCGCAATGCCGGTGGGCCGGTTGAGCCGACGCGTCAGCCTCGCGGCTGCCGGCCTGCGCCGCACCATAGTTGGGGGTGGGGCGTACGTCAGCCGGTTGGACAAGCGGTCACCCGATGGAATGGCTTTGGGTAAAGCCTCTGCGCGGGTGGGCCGGGGTACGGCTGTGCCCCGCCGGCCCCTTGCGGGGGCCTGCGGGGCACGTCGGGACGGCTGCTCAGGCGGAGGCCGCCGCCTTCGCCGCGATGTCGGTGCGGTGGTGCGAGCCGTCCAGCCGGATGCGGGAGACGGCCTCGTAGGCGCGGGCCCGGGCGGCCGCCAGGTCCGTGCCGGTGGCGGTCACGGACAGCACCCGGCCGCCGGCGCTGACCACGCGGCCCTCGGCGTCGTGCGCGGTGCCCGCGTGGAGCACGTAGGCGTCCTCGACGCCGGCCGCGTCCGCCAGGCCCTCGACGACGTCGCCCGTGCGGGGCGTGCCGGGGTAGTTGTGCGAGGCGACGACGACGGTCACGGCCGCGTCGTCGCTCCAGCGCAGCGGCGTCTGGGCGGCGAGCTCACCGGTGGCGGCGTTCATCAGCACGCCGGCCAGCGGCGTCCGGAGCCGGGCCAGCACGACCTGCGTCTCCGGGTCCCCGAAGCGGGCGTTGAACTCGATGACCCGCACGCCGCGCGAGGTGATGGCCAGGCCCGCGTAGAGCAGCCCGGAGAAGGGCGTGCCGCGGCGGCGCAGCTCGTCCACGGTGGGCTGCAGGACCGTCTCCAGCACCTCGTCGACCAGCTTGGGGTCGGCCCACGGCAGGGGGGAGTAGGCGCCCATGCCGCCGGTGTTCGGGCCCTCGTCGGCGTCCAGGGCGCGCTTGAAGTCCTGCGCGGGCTGGAGCGGGAGCACCGTCTCGCCGTCGGTGACGGCGAAGAGGGAGACCTCGGGGCCGTCCAGGAACTCCTCGATCACCACGCGGTCGCAGGCCAGCGCGTGCTCGCGGGCCGCGGTGAGGTCGGAGGTGACGACGACGCCCTTGCCGGCGGCCAGCCCGTCGTCCTTGACGACGTAGGGGGCGCCGAAGGCGTCGAGGGCCGCGTCGATCTCGGCGGGGGTGGTGCAGACGTAGCTGCGGGCGGTCGGGACGCCCGCGGCGGCCATGACGTCCTTGGCGAACGCCTTGGAGCCCTCCAGCCGCGCGGCCTGCGCCGACGGGCCGAAGACCGGGATGCCGCGCTCGCGCAGGACGTCCGCGACGCCCGCGACGAGCGGCGCCTCCGGGCCGACGACCACGAGGTCCGCGCCCAGCGACAGGGCCAGCGCGGTGACGGCCGCGCCGTCCCGCGCGTCCACGGGGTGCGTCTCGGCGACCTCGGCGATCCCGGCGTTGCCGGGGGCGCAGTGCAGCGCGGTGACGTGGGGGTCGAGGGACAGTGAGCGGCACAGGGCGTGTTCGCGGGCGCCGCCGCCGATGACGAGGACCTTCACGGGACCCAGCCTATTGCCTGACTTGTGGATCACTACGAGGCGGGGGGTGTCGGGGGCTCGTAGGAACCTCTTGAAGGGGTTCCGTCCGGACCGTGCCGCCCGATCCGGTCACCCTGAGGCGTCCACGCCCCGGCCGGGACGCACTCTTTCGAGTGAGGGGGGCGGGCTCCTATACCCGATTCCGCTGCACTTACGGGCGGAAAAGGCTGGATCTTGTGCCCAACGCCAACCGTTCGGCGGTAGGAAGGAGGCTGCGATCACGTACCGCGATCACACACGAGGCACCTAACTAAGGCACCTGACGCATGCGGCGGAGTAGGAGTGCAGGGTGAGCCAGCCTGAGATGCAGCCCGAGGGGCTCCCTAGGGAGCAGGACGGGAAGCTCCGGGGTGACCTGCGCGGCCGGACCTTCCCGCTCGGGGACTGGGGAGAGCCCGCCGAGCGGCTGGACGAGTTGTACAGATGGGTCGAGGGCGGTGCGCTGAATCTGGCCGACTGGTATCTCACCGACCGCGCCTGGAAACGCCGCTGGGCGCGCGCGCTGCGCCTGGGGACGGCGACCTGCGCGGTGGTCGGCGCCGCGCTGCCGCTGCTGGAGCTGACCAAGGTGCTGCGCACCGGCTCGGCCTGGGCGTTCCTGGCCCTGCTGGGCGCGGTGACGTGCGTGGCCTGCGACCGGTACTTCGGGCTGACGTCCGGCTGGATGCGGGCGGTGGCCACGGCGCAGGCGGTGCAGCGGCGGCTGGAGGTGCTCCAGTTCGACTGGGCGTCGGAGTGCGTGCGGGAGGTGCTCGGGCCGACGGAGGGCACGGCGAGTGAGGCGGCGGAGCGCTGCCTGTCCGTGCTGCGGCGGTTCTCCGAGGACGTCTCGGAGCTGGTGCGGGCGGAGACGGCCGACTGGATGGTGGAGTTCCGGGCGGGGCCCGCGCCGCTGCTGACGCAGTCGCTGGTGGCCTGGGGACCGCGGGGAGAGGCCGGCGGCCCGGTCGGGCGCTTCCCCATGCCGCCGCACACGCGGCCGAACATGCCGCGGCAGCGGCCGCCGGAGTCCCCGCGCTGAGCACCGGGCGTCGACATGCGCTCCCGCCCGTGCCGACGGGCGGGAGCGGGGCGGTCGGCGAGGCCCCTCGGCCGGACGTCAGCTGAACACGATCATCGACCCCTGGCCCAGGCTCCGCGTGGCCGCGGCGTGCAGTCCCAGCCACACGTGCCGCTCGCGGGCGAAGGGGCTGTCGTCGTGCGGCCCCGGGGCGGCGCGCTCCTCCAGGGTGGTCGGCCGGTCCGGGGCCGCCGGGGCGGCGGGCGGGTTGCCCGGGTCGATGCCCAGCACCGGTGCCACCGCCTCCAGTTCGCGCAGCAGGCCGTGGCTGGAGCCCAGCGGGCCGCCGCCTTCGAGGAGTTCGTCGTTGGAGAGCGGATGCGCGAAGTCGACCGGCACGTACGCGCCGGCGTGGTCGTAGTGCCACACCAGGTGCGACTGCTGGGCCGTGGTCTCGAACATCTCCAGCAACTGCTCGTAGTCCCCGCCGAGTTCGTCCACGGGGGTGACCGGCAGCCCGCACAGGTTCAGCAGGTAGGCGCGGCGCAGGAAGTGCAGGGCGTCGTAGTCGAAGCCCGCGACCGGCGCCACGTCCCCGGAGAGACCCGGCATGTAGCCGAAGACGGGCACGGGCGGCAGGCCCGCGTCGCCGAGTGCCTTGTCGTACGCGGCGATCTCCTCGGCGAAGGGGTTGTCGGGGCTGTGGCACAGCACGTCGACAAGGGGCACTAGCCAGAGGTCACAGGCCACGTGAACTCACTCTCGTATTCGCCATGTCATGCGATGGTCGGGCCAGAGTAGTGCCGCTCAGCCGGTTGTCATACAGCGGCGACGGACATCGTCAACTCTTCCCGCGCACGTCCCACACCCAGGTGTCACCGACGCGCTCCGGCTGTGCGCCCACCAGTCGAGTGACCGTCTCGCGCAGCGCCAGGGCGTTGTCGGCCCGCCCGAGGACGAGCGCGTCGGCGCGCCAGAAGTCGAGGTCGTGGCGGAAGTCGGCGCGCTGCCGGTCACCGACGTCGGGCACCTTGCCGCTCTCGCGGACCTTGCCGAGCAGGTCGGAGGTGGCGCGCGGCTCCGGTCCGTAGATGCCGACGCGGTCGGGCCCCCACGGTCCGTTGAAGTAGCCGCCGGGGAAGGCGAAGCCCAGGTCCGCCTCGATCTGCCAGCCGAGGGCGGTGACCTCGCCCGGGGAGGGCACGGGCACGGGCACGAGCGAGCGGCCGGGGCGTACGTACTCCCGCCAGGTGCCGTCCGCGACGAACGGCGGGGCCGGGGTGCGCTCCACGGTGCGGTACGGCGTCGGCACCAGCGGCAGCACGGCCACGACGAGCGCGGCCCAGCCGAGCAGCCGCCGCGAGGCCTCGCGCTCGCTGCGGGCGCGGCGCACGGCGAGCCGGTCGCAGGCGAGGGCGAGGAGGATGCCGAGGACGGGCGCGCAGATCATCGCGACCCGGGACTCGATGACGGATTCGAAGAACGGCATCTTCGCCACGAGCCGCCACGGGCCGGGCAGCGTCTTGTCCGTTCCGAGCAGCGGGATGTTCTGGCCGAGCGAGAGGACGGCCGCGGCCAGCGCGGTGAAGCCGAGGGCCCGCACCCGCGGCTGGTCGCGCAGGTGGACCACGACGGCGACGGCGAGGACGACCAGCGGCCAGCCGAAGAAGGCGTTCTCCTCGGTGCGGTTGAGCGAGAGCGAGGCGGCGGTCTTCTCGTCGCCGGCCAGGGAGCGGGTGGCGTATTCCAGCAGGGCCATCGGGTGGTTGCCGACCTGCCCGTGCAGCACGCTGTGGTAGCTCTGCGGCCCCTGGAACTGCCAGAGGAGGGGGACGGCCACCAGCGGGACGGCCACCAGCGCCGCGACGCCGAGTCCGCGCAGCAGCCGCCCGGCGAGGGCCCGGGCGACGTCCGGGGCGGCGAGGGCGTAGCCGAAGGCGAACAGCAGGAGGCCGGTCACGGCCAGCAGCAGCACCTCCTCGCCGAGGAAGATCTGGTAGGCGAGGAAGAGGCCGAGGACGACCGCGTCCCGGGTGGGCCTCGCGCCCTCGCACAGCCGCAGGGCGCGGTCGATGATCAGCGGCATCATGAAGAGCACCGCGAAGTTGGGGTGGGCGACGCCGTGGGAGACCATCGGCGGCGCGAAGGCGCAGAAGGCGCCGCCCAGCGCGGCCGCCCAGCGGGAGCGCACGAAGCGCCGGGCCAGCAGCCAGTACCAGGAGAAGGCGGTGGCGGCCAGGCCGCCGGTCAGCACGATCGCCCAGGTGACCTGCGGTCCGAACGCGAGCGTGACGGGGGCGAGGGGCACGGACAGGCCCAGCATGGCGGTGTTCGCCATGAGGTTGACGCCCAGGGGGAAGTTCTGGAGATCGGTGAAGAGCGGGTTCCGCAGGTGGGCGACGTTGTCGGCGGTGACGGCGAAGAACCATTCCCACTGCTGCTGGTCCGAGCCGGAGTCGACGAGGTAGCGGTCGCCCGGGCCGCCCCACAGCCCGGCGTAGAGCACGAAGGAGGCGAAGAGGAACAGGGCGGGTATGAGCAGCCGCGTGGGACTGGCCGTGCGCCAGCGCAGGCGTATGAGGTCCGCGAGGACCTTGGGGTAGGCGAGGGGCCGGACCTTGGAACCGGGCTGGTGGGCCCAGCGGACGGGCACTTCGGCGACCTCCCAGTCCTTGTCGTGGAAGAAGCGCAGGATCTCGACGTCGAAGCTCCAGCCGTCGAGCCGGGAGGTGCCGAAGGCGGTGCGCACCTTGTCGCCGTCGAAGAGCTTGAAGCCGCACTGGGTGTCCCGGATGCCGGGCACGGCCGCCGCCCGTATCAGCCGGGCGCCCAGGCGCCCGAGGAGCACGCGCAGGGGGTTCTGGCGCACGGCGATGCGCGAGCCGGGCATGGCGCGGGAGCCGACGGCGGCGGTGGCGCCCTCGTCCAGCGCCCGGCTCAGCAGGCCCAGTTCCTCGATGGGGGTGGCCAGGTCGGCGTCGGTGATCAGGACGCGGCGGCCGTGGGAGGCGAGGACGCCGGTGCGCACGGCGTGGCCCTTGCCGCGGTTGGCGGGGGTGCGCAGGAGGCGGATGCGGGGCTCTTCAGCCGCCGCGGCCTCGGTGACGGCCGCTGTCGCGTCGGTCGAACCGTCGTCGACGACGATCAGCTCCCAGTCGGCCGGCCCGCAGGACCTGAGGTGGTCCCGGATCGCCGCCAGGGTGGGGGCGAGCCGGTCCTCCTCGTTGTACGCCGGCACGATCACCGTGAGGTCTACGGTCGCGTCATCGGCTGCCACGGACGGGTCCGACGGCTGGGTTATTGACATCACAATCCGTTTTGTCGACGACAGCGAGCGACATCGACCCTATTCGGTCGGCGGTCGATCAGTGTCGGACAGCTGGTTCAGGCCGAGGCCGGCCCCTCCGCCGGAGACCCGGGCGACCGCCCGGCCCCTCCGGCCGCCGCCCCTGACAGTCCGTCGACGAGGGCCAGCGTGTGGGCGTTGTACTCGACGATGATCCGCTGCGCCCTGGCCACGTCCCGGCCCGCCACCGCCTCCACCAGCTCGGTGTGCCGGTGCCACAGCCGGCCCCGCAGGTCGTCCAGCCGCCGCAGCAGCGGCACCGTGAAGACCCAGCTCTGCACCCGCACCCGGTCCAGGAAGTCGGATATGTAGGGGTTACCCACCAGACCGGCCATCTCACGCCAGAAACGGAGGTCGTAACCGATGAGGATGTCGAGGTCGCCGGCGAGCGCCGCCCGCCCCGCCTCCTCCGCCCGGCGCCGCACCGAGCCCAGGGACTCCGGCGTGGCCGACAGCAGCGCGCGCTCGGCGGACCGGCGGAACATGCCCTCGACGATCAGGGTGCGGGCCTCGACCATGTCCCGGAAGTCGGCGTAGGAGAACTCGCGGACGCGGTACGCCTTGTGCAGCTCCACGTCGAGCAGCCCCTGCGAGCACAGGTCCAGCAGCGCCTCGCGCACGGGCGTGGCGGAGACGCCGTACTGCTCGGCGATCTCCTTGACGGTGAACTGCCGCCCCGCCGGAAGCCGTCCCGCGATCACCTCTTCGCGCAGGGCATCGGCGATCTGTGAACGCAGCGTCGTGCGCTTGACAGGGTCGCTGCCGGGCATGGTCGTGGTCTCTTCCCTTCGGTGACCGTGCGCCTGCCATGCGAACGGCCCACGCAACGATAAGCGAGGACCGTCACCGGCGTGCGGAGGGGTTCCGTCCGCTTCCCGCGCTTGACCACCGCCACGGGGCAGCGGGCCCGGTCCCGGACTCCCGCATTCGCCCCGGCAAATCGCCGCGTACAAATCCCCATTCAATGGCATTTGCCTGCTACGGTTTTTCGCGGTTGCAGTTTGGTACCCATATGTCATGTGCGTCCGAAGGCCAGTGACCCTCGGGCGCACTTGCGTTTTTCCGTCGCGTACGGATTACCCCCGTAACACCCCGTTGAGGAGCTCGACTTGGCTACCGGCACCGTAAAGTGGTTCAACTCCGAAAAAGGCTTCGGCTTCATTCAGCAGGACGGCGGCGGAGCCGACGTCTTCGCCCATTACTCCAACATCGCCACCCAGGGCTACCGCGAACTCCAGCAGGGCCAGAAGGTCAGCTTCGAGATCTCCCAGGGGCAGAAGGGCCCGCAGGCGGAGAACATCCTTCCGTCCTGACGTCCCGCCCGCCCCGGGCCCGCGCCGGGCGCGGGAACGGCGGCGGCGACCCCACCGGTCGCCCGTCGCCGGGTGAGGACATCCGGGGCCGGGGTCCGCACTTTCGCCGTGCGGATACCCGGCCCTTTGCCGTGCCGCTATTCTCCGCGAAGAAACATGGGGGAAGGAGTGCCCGGCATGGAAGGTCTGTCGCCGGAGGATCCACGCACACTCGGCGCCTACCGGTTGCTCGGCCGGCTGGGCGCGGGCGGCATGGGCCGGGTCTATCTCGCGCGGTCCGACCGGGGCCGCACGGTCGCGGTCAAGCTCGTCCAGCCGGAGCTGGCGTGCCAGGAGGAGTTCCGGCGCCGCTTCCGGCAGGAGGTCCAGGCCGCCCGCCGGGTCGGCGGGGAGTGGACCGCGCCGGTCCTCGACGCCGACACCGAGGCCGACGTGCCCTGGGTCGCCACCGGCTACATCGCCGGGCCGTCGCTGCGCCAGGTCGTCGACCACGACTTCGGCCCGCTGCCCGAGCGTTCCGTGCGCATCCTCGGCGCCGGGCTCGCCCGGGCCCTGACGGCCGTCCACGCCGCCGGGATCGTCCACCGGGACCTCAAGCCGTCCAACGTGCTGATCACCCTCGACGGTCCGCGCGTCATCGACTTCGGCATCGCCCGCGCCCTGGAGACCGTCACCGACGGAGGGCTCACCCGCACCGGCGCGGCCGTCGGCTCCCCCGGCTTCATGTCGCCCGAGCAGGTGCGCGGCGCCCAGGTCACGCCCGCCAGCGACGTCTTCTGCCTCGGCTCGGTGCTGGCCTACGCCGCCACCGGCCGGATGCCCTTCGGCACGGCCGACAGCGGGGTCCACGCGCTGATGTACCGCATCGCGCAGGAGGAGCCCGACCTCGACGGCGTGCCCGCGCCCCTGCGGCCCCTGATCTCGGAGTTCCTCGCCAAGGACCCCGCCGAGCGGCCCACGCCGGAGCAGGTGCTGGAGCAGACCGGCGTGGAGGACCTGCTCGGCGACCTGCGCACCGCCGAGCCCTGGCTGCCCGGCGGCCTGGTCGCCCAGCTGGGGCGGCACGCGGTGCGGCTGCTGAACGTGGAGGAGCCCGCGGGCGCGCCGGCGCCCCCCATATCCGCGGCGGAGCCGCCCACCCGCGTCGAGCCGCCGGTGGCCGCCCGGCCGGCGGACCCGCCCACCGTGACCACGCCCGCCCAGCCGCTGCCGCCGCAGGTCCCGGGCCCGCACGCCCCGTACGGCTACGGAAGCCCGTACCACCACCCCACCGTGGTCGTGGCGCCCGCGCCGCCGCCGCGGCGCTCGAAGACGCCCGTCATCGTGACCGCGATCGTGGTCGCCGGGCTGCTCACCGGTGGCGGGACGGTGTACCTGCTGAACCGGGAGACCCACGACACCGGGCACGGCGCCGGCCCCGTGCCGGCGTCCTCGGCCTCCGCGCGGAGCACCGCGCCCTCGGGGGGCACGGCGTCCTCCGCGGGGCCCGCGACTCCCGCGCCCGGGCCGCCGACTGCCGTCGGCGCCAGCCCCACCCCCACTTCCGGGGGGCAGGGGTTCGAGGGCACCTGGCAGTCCAGCTTCGGCAGCGGCTCGCGCGTCAACACGCGGACCATCACCGTCTCCCAGGGCCCGGCCGCCGGCGTCACCATCGACGGCAGCGGCGTCCTCGACGACGGCAGCTCCTACGTCTGCACGTGGCGCACGACCGTCACCGGCGGCGGCACCGCCGGCACGCCGATGCGCCTCGGCCCCTCCAGCGTCACCCGGGCCATGCCCACCTCCGCCTGCCAGCCGGGCTCCGCGTCCGAGCTGGTCCTGCTCCCGGACGGCAGGATGCGGCGGGACTTCGCCGACTCCGGCACGAAGGACGCGTCGCTGGTCTACCGCAAGCTCTACTGACCCCGGCAGGCCGCCCGAACGCGACGGCGCCCCGGTGGCTCACGGCCACCGGGGCGCCGTCGCGTCCAGGGGTACCGCTTACGACAGGAACGAGTTGATCTCGATCGTCTCGTCGCGGCCCGGGCCGACGCCGATCGCGGAGATCGGCGCGCCCGACATCTCCTCCAGCGCCTTCACGTACGCCTGGGCGTTCTTCGGCAGCTCGGAGAAGGTCTTGGCCTTGGAGATGTCCTCGGTCCAGCCCGGCAGCATCTCGTAGACCGGCTTCGCGTGGTGGAAGTCGCTCTGGCTGTAGGGCAGCTCCTCGACGCGCTTGCCGTCGATCTCGTAGGCGACGCAGACCGGGATCTGCTCCCAGCCCGTGAGCACGTCGAGCTTGGTGAGGAAGAAGTCCGTCAGACCGTTGACGCGGGTCGCGTAGCGGGCGATGACCGCGTCGAACCAGCCGCAGCGGCGGTCACGGCCGGTGGTGACACCGCGCTCGCCGCCGATGGTGCGCAGCGCCTCGCCGTCCTTGTCGAACAGCTCGGTCGGGAACGGGCCGGCGCCGACGCGGGTGGTGTACGCCTTCAGGATGCCGATCACACGGTTGATCTTCGTGGGGCCCACGCCCGCGCCCGTGCAGGCGCCGCCCGCGGTCGGGTTCGAGGAGGTCACGAAGGGGTACGTGCCGTGGTCGACGTCCAGCAGGGTGCCCTGGCCGCCCTCGAAGAGGACGACCTTGCCGTCGTCGATGGCGTTGTTCAGGATCAGCGTGGTGTCGGCGACGAACGGCTTGATCTGGTCGGCGTAGCCCAGCAGCTCGTCGACGATCTGGGCGGCGTCGATCGCGCGGCGGTTGTAGAGCTTCGCCAGGATCTGGTTCTTGAAGTCGAGGGCCGCCTCGACCTTCTGGGTCAGGATCGACTCGTCGTAGAGGTCCTGGACCCGGATGCCCACGCGGTTGATCTTGTCGGCGTAGGTCGGGCCGATGCCCCGGCCGGTGGTGCCGATCTTCCGCTTGCCGAGGAAGCGTTCCGTCACCTTGTCGACCGTCGTGTGGTACGGCGTGATCAGGTGCGCGTTACCGCTGAGCAGCAGCTTGGACGTGTCGACGCCGCGCTCGTTCAGCCCGCTCAGCTCGGAGAGCAGGACCGCCGGGTCGACGACGACGCCGTTGCCGATGACCGGGGTGCACCCCGGCGAGAGGATCCCGGAAGGCAGGAGGTGCAGCGCGTATTTCTGGTCGCCGACGACGACCGTGTGGCCGGCGTTGTTGCCACCTTGGTAGCGCACCACATAGTCCACGGATCCACCGAGCAGGTCGGTGGCCTTTCCCTTGCCCTCGTCACCCCACTGAGCACCGAGCAGCACAAGTGCGGGCACAGGCGTACACCCCTTCCGGGCGGGGCATGTCCAACGTGCACAGGTGGCGGGAGCCCGCTTGTTCCGGGCCTTCACCGCCGCTAGAGCCGTCGAACCGGTGCCCCGGATAGACGAAGCCCCTGGCGCAACAGCGACAGGGGCTCTTGCACCGAGAGATTACCTGAGGAAGGACGAAGGTGTCGGCTGCAGACCCGACCGGACAGCAGCTGCTCGTCGTCATCGACCCGGTCGCCAGGCGTGTGGACGGCGAGTCCACGCGCATCGCGAAGGATGTTCTGTGCGCCGGATCGGTGGCCAAGATCTGCCTCCCGAACGGCCCGGAGGAAGTCGCGCGGGCGCTCGCCAGGCGCGGCCGGCGCCGCACGGTCGTGATCGGCGACGACCGCGCCCTGCTGCGCGTGGTGGGCCTGCTGCACCGGCGCCGGGAGCTGGGCGACGCGCCGCTGGCGTGGGTGCCGGTGGGCACCCTGCCGGCCGTGTCGGTGGCCCGGGTGCTCGGCGTGCCGCTGGGGGCCGTGGCGGCCGCACGCGCGGTCCTGGACGGCGCGGAGCGCAGCCTGGACCTGCTGGCCGACGACGTGGACGGCGTGGTCCTGGGCGGCCTGTGGGTGCCCGCGGGCGGCAGCCGCAGCGAGCCGGCCGCGGCGCCGCTCGCGGACGTCCCCGCCGGGGGCGTCCACCACGCGTGGTGGACGCCGGCCGCGCGGACCGCCCGGACGGCCCTCACGCTGCTGTCCGGCCCGTCCGGGCGGCATCCGCTGCCCGCGTGCACGCGGCTGCGGATCGAGGCGGACGGCGTGCTGCTGGCCGACGTCGACCGGCCCGTCGGTCGCGTCGCCGTGGCGGCCGTGGAGGGCCTGGCGGAGGTCGCGGTGCAGCACCGCACCGGGGACGAGCCGGTACGGGCCCGGGCCCGCGCCGTCACCGTCTCGGGCCCGGACTTCCGCTACCGCGCGGACAACCGGATCCGCGGCCCGGTGCGGGCGCGGACCTGGACGGCGCTGCCGGAGGCGTGGCGGCTGACGCTGCCGCGGGAGTGAGGGCCGGACCCCCTCTCACCCGCCCGGCGTCACCAGCCCCGCCTCGTAGGCGAAGACCGCGGCCTGGGTGCGGTCGCGCAGGCCCAGCTTCACCAGGATGCGGCTGACATGCGTCTTGACCGTGGACTCGGCCACGACGAGGTGGGCGGCGATCTCGGAGTTCGAGCGGCCCCGCGCCACCAGCACCAGCACCTCCGTCTCCCGCTCGGTCAGGTCGCCCACCTGCGAGGGCGCCCGGGGGGCGCCCAGCCGGGAGAACTCCAGGATCAGCCGCTTGGTGACCGTCGGCGCCAGCAGCGCCTCGCCCTCGGCCACGACGCGCACGCCCTCGGCGAGCTGGCTCGCGGAGGCGTCCTTGAGCAGGAAGCCGCTGGCTCCCGCCCGCAGCGCCTGGTACACGTACTCGTCCAGGTCGAAGGTGGTCAGCACGAGCACCTTGGCGTCCGCGTCGGCTGCGACGATCTCGCGGGTCGCCTCCAGGCCGTTCAGCTCGGGCATGCGGATGTCCATCAGGACCACGTCGGGGCGCAGCTCGGCGACCTTCCGGACGGCCTCGCGGCCGTTGACCGCCTCCCCGACGACCTCGATGTCGGGCTGGGCCCCCAGGAGGACCGAGAAGCCCTCGCGGACCATCATCTGGTCGTCGACGATGAGCACCTTGATCGTCACGCGGCGGCCCCGCCGGACGCGACGGGGAGGAAGGCGGCGATCTCGTAGCCGCCCTCGGGGGTGGCCTCGGCCGTCATCTCGCCGCCGAGCATCGTCACGCGCTCCCGCATGCCCAGCAGGCCGTGGCCGGCGCCCGGGGAGGGCTTGGCGAGCCGGTCCGGGCGGCCGTTGACGACGCGCAGGCCGAGCCCGCCCAGCACGTGGCTGACCTCCACGCGGGCGGTGGAGCCCGGGGCGTGGCGCAGCGCGTTGCTGAGCGCCTCCTGCACGATCCGGTAGGCGGACAGCTCCACTCCCTGGGGCAGGGGCCGGGCCTGGCCGGTGGTGACCCGCTCGACCGGGAGCCCGGCCTCGCGGACGTTCGCCAGGAGCCCGTCGAGGTCGGCCAGCGTCGGCTGGGGCGCCTCCGGCGGGGCGGCGCCGAAGGCGCCGGGGTCCTCGGACCGTACGACGCCGAGCACGCGGCGCAGCTCGGTGAGGGCGGCCACGGCGTTCTCGCGGATCGTGGCGAAGGCGGCGGCCAGCTCGGGCGGCGGGTCCTGGACGCGGTAGGGCGCGGCCTCGGCCTGGATCGCGACGACGGACATGTGGTGGGCGACCACGTCGTGCAGTTCGCGGGCGATCGTCGTGCGTTCCTCCAGGACCGTGCGCCGGGACCGCTCTGCCTCGGTGACGGCCGCCTGCACGGCGACCTGCCGCTTGGAGTCGCGCAGGCCGCGGAGGGCGGCGACGACGAAGAGGACCACGGCCGACATGACGGTCCCCTGGAACATGTCGTCGCGGTACCCGTAGCCGCTGACGGCGGAGACGAACCCCCCGAAGACGGTCGTCAGCAGCCACATCTCGGCGGCCACGCGCGGCCGGGTGCGCACCGTCACCAGGCACATGACCAGCAGGTGCGAGGGGGCGACGGGCGTGACCCAGGGCGAGGAGCCCAGGAGACCGGCACTGACCAGCATCGCGCCGAGCGACAGCCACCAGGCGCCGATCGGCCGGAACAACGTGGTCAGCAGCGGCACGGCCACGAACGAGCCGATCACGACGGCGGCCGGGAACGACTCGTTGCCCACCATCGCCAGCACGGCCAGCACGACGAAGGCCGTGACGCCGGCGTGCGGCAGCCACCGCACGTACCGGGCCGCCCGGCCGGGCGCCCGGCGCACGAGGGGGTGGCCGGCGGGCAGCGGTGCCATGGGCCGCAGGTCGAAGGCGTCGGTGAACAGATCGGCGCGGATGCTGTCGAGGGCACCCTGCACGACGCGCATCTCGCTGCGCATCCCGTTCGTCTCAAACGTGGTCACGCGTCAACCGTAGGCAGACGGGACCCGGACGGCGTCGGCGTGAGTGGGGATTGTGAGCGTCCGTCTCAGGTACTACGCGGTGGTCAGGGACGCGGCCCAGGCCGCGCACCCGGGCGTGCCCGGTGTGATCGGCTCGTAGTGCCCGGCCCCCTCCAGGACCGTCAGCTCCACGGCCGCCCCCGCGGCCCGCGCCGCACGCGCGTACGCGCGCGACAGGTCCACCGGCACGTCCTCGTCGCGCGTGCCGTGGACCAGCGTCACCGGCACCCGCGGCGGCGGCAGGCGCATGGGGTCCGCCGCGTGCTCCCGGTCCGGGGCCACCAGCTCCCCCACCGCGCCCCGGCTCAGCCCCAGCTCCCGGGCCCGGGCCAGGTCGGCGACCGGGGCCAGCGCCACGACGTGGTCGACGGCCACGGCCCCCGCCGCCGGCGACGACGCCGCCCACAGGGCGAGGTGGCCGCCCGCGGAGTGCCCCACCAGGACGTGCCGGCGCGCTGCGGGTGCGTCCCGCCGCGTGCCGGCCGCCCGCACCACGTCGTCGAAGGTCTCCGGCCAGCCGCCGCCACCGCCCACGCGGCGGTACTCGGCGAGCGCGACCTCCAGCCCCCGCTCCGCCAGCTCCGTGGCCAGGGGCACCAGGTGCGCGCGGTCGTACGCCTCACGCCAGAAGCCGCCGTGCAGCAGCGTCACCCGCACGTCCGGCGCCGCCCCGCGCGCGGGCAGGTGGAAGTCGACGACCTGACTGGGATGGGGGCCGTAGGCCACGGTCTCGACCCGGGTCACGGCCCCAGGACCTCCGCCAGCACGCGCGCGGCGCGCTCCGCGTCGGCGAAGCCCGTGTACAGCGGCGTGAAGCCGAAGCGCAGCACGTCGGGGCGGCGGAAGTCGCCGACGACGCCGCGGCGGACGAGCTCGGCCATGACCTCGTCCGCGTCCGCGCAGCGCAGCGACACCTGGCTGCCGCGCTCGTCGTGCGCGGTCGGCGTGACGCACTCCAGCCGCCCGCCGGGCACGTACGCGGCGACGCAGCGCAGGAAGAAGTCCGTGAGGGCGAGGCTCTTGGCCCGTACGGCCTCGACGGCCACGCCGTCCCACACGTCCAGCGCCGCCTCCAGGGCGAGCAGGGAGAGGATGTCCGGCGTGCCGACGCGGCCGCGGACCGCGCCGTCGGCGGGGGCGTACTGCGGCGACATGCCGAAGGGGTCGGCGTGGGAGTTCCACCCCGGCAGCGGGGAGTCGAAGCGCGGCTGGAGCTCGCGGCGCACGTAGAGGTAGGCCGGCGAACCGGGGCCGCCGTTGAGGTACTTGTACGTGCAGCCCACGGCGAGGTCCACGCCGTCCGCGTCGAGCGCGACGGGCAGCGCGCCCGCGCTGTGGCACAGGTCCCACACCACGCGGCCCCCGGCGGCGTGCACGGCGGCCGTGGTGCCGGGCAGGTCGTGCAGCCGCCCCGTGCGGTAGTCGACGTGGTTGACGAGCGCGACGGCGGTGCGCGGCCCGGCGGCGGAGGCGACGTCCCCGGCGTCGACGGCGCGGATCCGGCAGCCCGTCAGCCGGGCGGCGGAGGCGGCGATGTAGCCGTCGGTCGGGAAGGTGGCCGCGTCGACGAGGATCTCGTCGCGGCCGCCGTCCCCGTCCGCCGCGAGGCGGGCCGCAGCCACGACCGCCTTGAAGACGTTGACGCTCGTCGAGTCGCCGGCCACGACCTGGCCGGGGGCGGCCCCCACGAGCCGTCCGATCCGGTCGCCGACCCGCTCGGGCGCGGTCCACCAGCCCGACTCGGTCCACGAGCGGATGCGCAGCCGCCCCCACTCCCGCTCGACGACGTCGGCGAGGCGGGCCGGCACGGCCCGGGGCAGCGCGCCCAGGGAGTTGCCGTCCAGGTAGACGGTGGTGTCGTGGTCGTCCAGCGCGAACTCCTCGCGCTTGGCCCGCAATGCGTCGGCGGCGTCGAGGCGCCGTGCCTCCTGGGCGAGGTCGAGGTCAGACACGGCTGCGCGCCGTCCACAGCTCGGGGAAGACGTTCTTCGCGGCGCGCTTCTCCAGCCACGCCACGCCGCCCGACCCGCCGGTGCCGACCTTCGAGCCCATCGCCCTCCGGGTGGCGACGAGGTGGTCGTTGCGCCAGCGCCACACCTGCTCGGCGACCTCCGTCAGGGCCTCGCCCAGCCGGCACTCCTCGCTGTCCTGGTCGCCCGCGTAGACCCGCTGCCACACGTCCTCGACGCCGGGGTCGCCGGTGTGGCGCTCGGCGACGTCGCGCTCCAGCACGGCGGCGGGCACCGCGTGGCCGCGCCGGGCGAGCCAGCGCAGGACCTCGTCGTACAGGCTGGGCGCGTGCAGCGCCTTCTCCAGCTCGTCGTGGACGCGGGGGACGTTGCGGTACGGGACGAGCATGGAGGCGGACTTGTCGCCCAGCAGGAACTCCAGGCGCCGGTACGTGGCCGACTGGAAGCCGGACGCCTCGCCGAGGGCCGAGCGGTAGCCGTTGAACTGGGCGGGCGTCAGGTGGGCTATGGGCTCCCACGAGGCGTTGAGCGACCGCAGCTCGTGGACCGAGCGCTTGAGGGCCGCCATCGCGACCGGCAGGGCGTCCTCCCGCAGGGCCCGGGCCGCGGTCTCCCACTCGTGGACGAGGACGGTGAACCACAGCTCCATCACCTGGGTGGTGACGATGAAGACCATCTCGCCGGGGTCGTCCGAGCGGGGGTGCTGGAGCTGGGAGAGCACGGACGCACGGATGTAGTCCTCGTACGGGGTCGTGCTCTCGAAGTCGAGATTCGGGGCCGGCACGGCCTCCGGGCCGGTTTCGGGAACGGGTGACTGCGGATGCGGCATCGCGGACTCCTCGGCAACAAGAGTGCTCCCGGGTAGCGGTCCGCCCCTTCCTGTCGGCTTCGGAGCCCCGGTCCCCTGCGCGCATCATGCGTCGCCCGGGCCTCCCACGGCAAGGGTTTCCCGGCCGCGGGTGGCCGGAACGCCCCTCCTCGGGGGAGACGTTCCGGCCGCCGCGCGGCTCAGCCCAGCGTGTTGGCGGCCGTGGGGGAGCTGTCGCGCAGGAAGGTCGAGCAGCGCTCGTACTCCTCGTGCTCACCGATCGCCTGTGCGGCGCGCGCCAGGGCGTGCAGGGCGCGCAGGAACCCGCGGTTGGGCTCGTGCTCGAAGGGCACCGGGCCGTGGCCCTTCCAGCCGCTGCGGCGCAGCGCGTCGAGGCCGCGGTGGTAGCCGGTGCGGGCGTAGGCGTACGACTCGACGACCCGGCCGCCCTCGAACGCCTCGTCGGCGAGCTGCGCCCAGGCCAGGGAGGACGCCGGGTACTTGGCGGCGACCTCGGCGGGGGCCGCACCGGAGGCGAGCAGCTCGCGCGGCTCCGGGTCGTCGGGCAGGTGGGTCGGGGGCGGTCCCCCGAGCAGGTTCTCGTGAATGGACATGGCCTCCAGTCTGCCGCAGCTCCCGGCGGGCGCCCCAGGCCGTGCGCGTGCGGCTTTCCGCCGGGGCCGGCCCGAGCCGGGCCACGCCTCACGGGAGCGCGGTGCTACTCCGCGGACACGCCCTGCCCCTCGCCGGGGTCCAGCGGCGGGGACGACACACCGCAGTGGTACGCGCACTCCGGGTGGCAGCCCGGCCGGGCCGGCTCCCGGACGGTCGCCCAGCCCAGGACGCCCCCGATCACGAGCGCCCCGGCGCACATGAGCATCGCCCGCGCGAACGTCGACGAGAACGCCGCGGGGTCCCGGTAGACGTCGGGGCCCATCCCCGCGGCGAGTGGCAGCGCGGCCACCGCGATCAGCCCGGCCGCCCGCGCGGCGGCGTTGTTGATGCCGCTGGCCAGGCCCGCCCGGGCGACGTCGACGGACGCCAGCACCGTGGAGGTGAGCGGCGCGACCAGCACCACCATGCCCAGGCCCAGCACGACGAGCGCGGGCAGGACGTCCCGCCAGTAGACCGCCCCGGCGCCCACCCGGGTCATCAGCAGCATCCCCGCCGCGCACAGCAGCGGCCCCGCCGTCAGCGGGATCCGGGCCCCGACGCGCTGGGCGATCCGCCCCGAACGGGCCGACAGCAGCAGCATCAGCACGGTGGTGGGCAGCAGGGCCGTGCCGGCCTCCAGGGCGGACCAGCCGACGACCACCTGGAGCTGGAGCACGGAGAGGAAGAAGAAGCCGCTGAAGGCCGCGTAGACGAAGAGCGTGACGACGTTGATCGACGTGAACAGCCGGATCCGGAAGATGCCGAGCGGCAGCATGGGGTCCGGGCGCCTGGCCTCGACGTACACGAACGCAAATCCCAGCAGGACTCCGAGCACCGCCGGAACGATCACGGCGGGCGAGGCGCCCTGGTCCGGGGCCGCGATCAGGGCATAGGTCACCGCCCCCAGCGCGAGCGCGCCGAGCGCCGCGCCCAGCACGTCGAAGCGGCCGTGCGCGGCCGGGTCCCGGGTCTCCGGGACGTGCCGCAGCGCCACCGGCACGCAGAGCGCCGCCAGCGGCAGGTTGATGAGGAACACCCAGCGCCAGCCCGGCCCGTCCACCAGCCAGCCGCCCACGAACGGCCCGACGGCCGAGGCCACGCCGCCCAGTCCCGACCACGCCCCCACGGCGGCGGCCCGGTCGTCGGGGTGGAAGACGGCTTGGATGAGGGCCAGCGAGCCAGGGGTGAGCAGCGCACCGCCCACGCCCTGGAGGGCCCGGGCCGCGATCAGCACCCCGGCGTCCGGCGCCAGCCCGCACAGCAACGACGCGAGTGCGAACCACACGACGCCCAGGACGAACACCCGCCGGCGCCCGAACCGGTCGCCCAGCGCCCCGCCGAGCAGGATGAGCCCGGCCAGCGTGAGCATGTAGGCGTTGACCGTCCACTGCAGGACGGCCAGGTCGGCGTCGAGGTCCCTGCCGATGTGGGGCAGGGCCACGTTGACGACCGTGCTGTCGAGCATGGCCATGCCCGAGCCGAGGACGGCCGTCAGCAGCACCCAGCGGCCCACCGGCGTGCCCATGCGCGCCGCGGACGCCCCGTCGCCGGGGGTGGGGGCCGCGGGCTCCTGCCGGGGGGACACCCGCCGGGGGTCCCGCGCGGAGTCGCTCATGACGCGATCATCCCTCGCGGCCGCCGCGTCGGCCATACGGGCGACCGCCCACCGGCACGGAAAGGGCCCGGCACGGTTCGCGATGGCGAACCGTGCCGGACCCTCGGCGCTTGTGCGAGCGCGGGCTCACGTCAGCGCGGCGCCGACGGGAGCGCGGCGCCTACTTGAGCTTGGTGCCCGTGGCGCGCAGGTCGGCGCAGGCGCGGGTGACGCGCTCGGCCATGCCGGCCTCGGCCAGCTTGCCCCAGCTGCGCGGGTCGTAGGTCTTCTTGTCGCCGACCTCGCCGTCGATCTTCAGGACGCCGTCGTAGTGGCGGAACATGTGGTCCGCGACCGGGCGGGTGAAGGCGTACTGGGTGTCGGTGTCGAGGTTCATCTTCACGACGCCGTTCTCCAGCGCGGTGCGGATCTCCTCCTCGGTGGAGCCGGAGCCGCCGTGGAAGACGAAGTCGAACGGGTCGGCCTTGCCGTGCTTGGCGGCGATGCCGTCCTGCAGCTCGCGCAGCAGCTCCGGCTTCAGGACGACGTTGCCCGGCTTGTAGACGCCGTGGACGTTGCCGAAGGAGGCGGCCAGCAGGTAGCGGCCCTTCTCGCCCAGGCCCAGCGCCTCGGCGGTGCGCTCCACGTCGGCGACCGTGGTGTAGAGGTCGTCGTTGATCTCGTGGGAGACGCCGTCCTCCTCGCCACCGGTCGGGGTGATCTCGACCTCAAGGATGATCTTCGCCTTCACGGCCTCGGCGAGGAGCTCCTTGGCGATGGCGAGGTTCTCGTCGAGCTTCTCGGCGGAGCCGTCCCACATGTGGGACTGGAAGAGCGGGTTCTGGCCGGCGGCGACGCGCTCCTGCGAGATGGCCAGCAGCGGGCGGACGTAGCCGTCCAGCTTGTCCTTGGGGCAGTGGTCGGTGTGCAGCGCGATGTTCACCGGGTACTTCTTGGCGACGACGTGCGCGAACTCGGCGAGCGCGACGGCGCCCGAGACCATGTCCTTGCTGTACTGGCCGCCCAGGAACTCCGCGCCACCCGTGGAGATCTGGATGATGCCGTCGCTCTCCGCCTCGGCGAAGCCGCGCAGCGCGGCGTGGAGCGTCTGCGTCGAGGTGACGTTGATGGCCGGGTAGGCGAACTTGCCTGCCTTCGCCCGGTCGAGCATCTCGTTGTAGATCTCGGGGGTTGCGATGGGCATCTGTCCGCTCCTTGTGATGTGCGGGTACGGGCGAAATACGGGCCCTGACCTAGGGGGCGACGGTCATCGTCGCCCCCATCTTCCCAGACTCCCCGTATTACTCCACATGAGGCTCACCACGCTCATATGAGGGGGGCGTGGTTTCACGTGAAACCACGCCCCCCTGATCCGCCGTCCGGCGAACGAGCAGGTCAGCCCAGCCCGAGGTCCCCCAGGGAGTAGCCGGTCACATAGCGCAGCCCGGCGTCCTGGATGGCCTGCTCGGCGCCGCGGTCGACGATCGTCGCCACGGCGACGACCTCGGCGCCGGCCTCACGCGCCGCCTCGACGGCGGTCAGCGGGGAGCCGCCGGTCGTGGAGGTGTCCTCGACGACGAGCACGCGACGGCCCTTGATGTCCGGGCCCTCGATGCGGCGCTGCATGCCGTGCGTCTTCTGGGCCTTGCGGACCACGAACGCGTCGAGCTTGCGGCCGCGCGCGGCGGCCGCGTGCAGCATCGAGGTGGCGACCGGGTCCGCGCCCAGGGTGAGGCCGCCGACGGCGTCGAAGGCCAGGTCCGCCGTGGCGTCCAGCATCACCTGGCCGACCAGCGGCGCCGCCTCGGCGTCCAGGGTGATCCGGCGCAGGTCGATGTAGTAGTCGGCCTCCTTGCCGGAGGAGAGGGTCACCTTGCCGTGGACCACGGCCTTGTCCTTGATCTGCTGAAGCAGGGCGTCACGTGCGTCGGTCATGGCCATGAGCTTAGGCCAGGGACCGCCAGCTCCACGTCGTGGAGATTTCGAGCGGATCGATGGGCGTGACCAGGCGGGGATCGGTGTTGAGACCGTTCGGCGGACCGGACTGCGGCTCCACGCAGACCGCCTCGGTCTGCTCGTCGTAGACCACGACCCACTCGGCCCGGCTGGTGACCTTCAGCTCCAGCGCACCGGGCCAGGTGAGGGTGACGTCGACGCCGTCGGGCATCCCGAAGCAGTCGTCCCAGGGGCCGGGCCGCGGGTCGATCCGGTGGCCGGTGGGCAGGTGGTCCGCGCCGCGCTCCTCCTGCCAGGCGGCGGCGAAGTCGAGCTCCACGTCCTTGCCGCTGCCGAGGTTCCGCAGGAACCACGGGTGCCAGCCGGCCTGCGCCGGAAAGGAGTCGCCGTAGGTCTCGACGCCCATGGTCAGGGTCAGGGAATCCTCGCTCAGCTCCACCAACTGGGTGACGCGTCCGCTGTACGGCCACGGCTCGGCGAGGTCGTACGTGAACGCGGCGGAGCGCTTGTCGGCACGGGCGGTGCGCCAGGCGGCGTCCCGGCCGGTGCCGTGGATGGCGTGGGGCGCGGCGTTGAGGGGCATCTGGTGGACGTCGCCGCCGTTGCGGAAGCGGCCGAGGGCGATGCGGCCGCACCAGGGGACCATCGGGAAGGCGCCGTACCGCTCCCCCTGGCGGAGGAGTTCGGTGCCGGCGATCGTGAGGCTGCTGAGGCGGCAGCCGCCCGCGGGGTCCACGGTCACTTCGGCGTCGCCGGCGGCCAGCCGTACCGGCTGGGGTGCGCTGATATTCGTCATGTCGCTCACGTTCACGACATTAGGGGCTCCGGCCGTGGCGGTGCGCGCCGTTGCCGCGCCCGCTAGTGCTTGCGCCGCAGCACCCGGGTGACCACGACCGCGCCGGCCAGCGCGAGCGCCGCCGCGGGGGCCGCCCAGCGCAGCACGGCGGTGCCGGAGGTGGTCTCCGGGGCCGGGACGGGGGCGTAGCGGCCGCGGGGCGGGGCGTGGTCGACCTCTTCCGCACTGCGGCCGATCATGGTGCGGCGGGCGTGTGCCGCCTCGGCCGGCGGCTCGTCGTCCAGGGCGTCCCCGTCGAGGCCGTCCTCGGAGTCGTCGGAGTCCTCGGGGCCCATGTCGTCGGGGTCCTCCGGGTCGGCGGGCTCGCCCGGGGCCGGCGCGTCCAGCGACGGCAGCCGGACCTCGTCCTCGCGCAGCTCCTCCGCCAGCGCCGCCGCGAAGCGGTCCAGCAGCCGGCGGGCCGCCGACTCGGCCGTCTTCGCGTCGAACTCCGCGAGCCGGCCCGCGCCGCCGACCGTGCCCGTGCAGCTCAGCCGGGTGCCGCCCGGCATCTCCTCGGGCAGGGCGCTCAGCGCGATCGTCACCGTGCCGGACCCCCGCGCCTCCGTGCCCTCGCCGGACAGCTCGTAGACGCCGTCCCGCTCGGTCAGGCGCAGCGCTCCCCGGTAGGTGATCGTGGAACCGCCGATGCGCAGTCGCAGCCGCCCCGTGAGCGTGGTGCCGGCCGAAGCGTCCTGCTGCAGGCCGGGCACGCACCGCGCGACGCGCGCGGGATCGCTCAGGACCCGCCGCACCGCGCCGACGGGAAACGGAACGAACACCTCATGCTCCATAGCTAGCGAGCCTACCCACCGGGCCCCGCACCAGTACCCGCCCGGTCGACTCCGATCGAACTTTCCGTCAGAAGACGGTCAGTATCCGACCGTGAAGCGCTCACCCACGTGCTTCGGCGTCTCGATCTCGTCGACGAGCGCCACCGCGTAGTCCTCGGCGGAGATGCGGCTCACGCCCTGCTCGTCCACGACGAGGTCCTCCAGGGCCGTGCGGTACGCACCCGTGCGCTCGCCGGGCTCGATCGTGCCGGCGGGGCTGAGGTTGGTCCAGCGCACGTCGGACACCGTCCGGTAGTAGTCGAGCGCGTCGCCGTGCGCGTGCATGATCTGGAGCAGGAACTCGGGGATCCCCTCGGCGTCCCAGACCTTCGTGCCGGCGGGCGTGCGCAGGGAGCCCGCGCCGCCGACCGCGATGAGCCGCGGTGCCATGGCGCCGAGCGAGCGCACCCCGGCGACCAGGGACTTCGCCGCGGGCTCGATGGTCGCCACGTGACCGGGGCCGTCGCCGCCGCCCACCGCGCTGACCACCACGTCCTGGCCCTCGGCGGCGGCGGCCACCGACGCCGGGTCGAGCACGTCGCCGGTGGTGACCTTGAGTCCCGGGTGCCGCTCGGTGAGCTTGGCGGGGTCACGGACGACGGCCGTGACCTGGTGGCCGCGCTCCAGCGCCTCGCGCAGGACGCGGCTGCCGATCGTTCCGGTGGCGCCGAAGAGGGCGATCCTGACCATGGGTACTCCTGTTTATCGTTGAACCGTTCTTGTCCTTAATCACCACGCTAGGGGTGCGACCGGACGGCAGCCAGATAGGCTCGCGCCTGCTCATGGTGAAAAAACGACACGATGCCCCCGACGGCGAAGGCGGCGAGATCGTCGAACTCGCCTACGACGCCCCGCCCGGCACCCCCGCGGGCGTGGAGGTGCTGACCCTCGCCGAGCTGCGCGAGCGGGCCCCCGAAGGGCTGCTGCCCCGGCCGCAGCGGCTGGACTTCCACCAGATCGTCGCCGTGGACTCCGGCTCGGCCGTCCACACCGTGGACTTCACCGCGCACACCCTCGACGCCGGTTCCGTGCTGTGGGTCCGCCCCGGCCAGGTGCAGCAGTTCGGCGACGTCGCGGCCGTCGAGGGCACGGTCGTGCTCGTCCAGCCCGGCTTCCTGCCGCCGGGGACCGCCGTCTCGGAGGTGGCCGACGAACCGTTCCGGCCGGTGCTGTGGCGGCCCGTCGGCGACGACCGGGAGGCCGTCTTCTGCGCCGTGCGCCACCTGGCCACCGACTTCCGCACCGGAAGCCGGCTGCCGCCCGGCATCCACGCCGACGTCCTGCGCCACCTGCTGTCCGTGCTGGTGCTGCGCCTCGCACACGGCACCGCCGCCGCGAGCGGTGTCCCGGCACCCGCCGAGGCGTTCGTCCGGTTCCGCGCCGCCGTCGAGCGCGGCTTCGCCACCCGCCACCGGGTCGCGGACTACGCCCGTGAGCTCGGCTACGCCCCCCGCACCCTCACGCGGGCGACGCTGGCGGCGGCCGGGGTGGGCGCGAAGGAGTTCATCGACCGGCGCGTGATGCTGGAGGCCAGACGGCTGCTGGCGCACAGCGACCTGCCCGCCGCCCGGATCGCCGGGCAGCTGGGCTTCGACGACGCCGCCAACTTCTCGAAGTTCTTCCACCACCGGGCCGGTGACTCCCCCGGCGCCTTCCGGCGCCGTCACCGCTACGGCTCGCCGTAGCGGGGATGCATGAGCGTCGACGGCGGCGGCGACGGCTGCCGTCCGCGCTCGGCGGCCCACGCCAGCCGGCGCAACCGGTGCGGCGTGAGGGTGCGCAGCGCCGGACGCGCCTCCGGCAGTCGCAGCGGGGCGGGCGAGCGGGAGGCGAGCAGCAGCCCCCAGTCCTGCCGCCGGGTGTCCCTGGCCGGCGGCGCCATGACCCGGTAGGGCTCGGTCGCCAGCCCCACGGAGCGGACCGTGGCGTCCACGGTCCAGAAGGTGTGCGGGCGGGCCGACAGGTCACCGCCGTGGATCGCCAGGCGCCCGCCGGGGGCGAGGGAGCGCGTGACGAGGCCGTAGAACTCCTGCGAGTACAGCTTGGCGCTGGGCGTGACGCCGGGGTCGGGCAGGTCGGAGACCACCACGTCGTACGGGCCCGCCTCCTGCCCGCGCGAGGAGCGCAACCAGTCGAACGCGTCGGCGGTGACGACCCGCACGCGCGGGTCGCGGTAGGCGGCGCCGTTGAGGGCCACCAGGTCCCGGTCGGCGCGGGCCAGCCGCAGGACGGCCGCGTCCTCCTCGACGACCGTCACCGAGGCGACGTCCGGATAGCGCAGGACCTCCCGCACGGCGAGGCCGTCACCGCCGCCCAGGACGAGGACGCGACGGTGCGGGCCGGCCATCGCGGGGTGGACGAGCGCCTCGTGGTAGCGGCAGTCGTCGTTGCCGCTGACCCTCAGCCGGCCGTCGAGGAAGAGCGAGAGCGGCTGGCCGCTCGCGCCGCCCCCGGTGAGCACGACCTCCTGGACGTCGGAGTGGACGGCCACCTTGACCTCGGCCCCGTACACCGCCTGCCGCGCGGCCCGCTCGAACGGACCGGTGAGCGCCGAGCAGACGCCCAGCAGCGCCAGGACCAGCGCGTTCACCGCGACGAGCAGCCACAGCGCCCGTACGGTCAGGTCGCGCCGGAAGAGCCAGAGCACGAGCACCCCGCCGGCGACGGCGTTGACCGCGCCCGTGACCAGGGCACCCGTCAACTGCCCCAGCACCGGCAGCAGCAGGAAGGGGAAGGCGAGCCCGCCGACCAGCGCGCCCACGTAGTCGGCGGCGAACAGGTCGGCGACCGCGCCGCCCGCGTCCTGCCGGCGGATGCGCTGGATGAGGGTCATCAGGAGCGGCACCTCGGCACCGATCAGCACGCCGATCGCCAGCGAGAAACCCACCAGCGCCAGACGGGCCTGCCCGAACCAGGCGAAGCAGGCGTAGAGCGCCATGGCGGACAGCCCGCCGGTCAGGGCCAGCACCGCCTCGATCGCCGCGAAGCCGAGGGCCGCGCGGGCCCGCAGGCGCTTGGCGAGCAGGGAGCCGACACCCATGGCGAAGACCATGACGGAGAGGACGACGGACGCCTGGGTGACGGAGTCGCCGATCAAGTAGGAGGCCAGGGCGACCAGTTCCAGCTCGTACACCAGGCCGCAGGCGGCGCAGATGAAGACGGTGGTGAGGACGAGGAGGCGGCCGAGCTCGGCCGGTACGGGCAGCCGCGCCGGCACCGGGCGGGGAACCATGCGGGAACGCTACGTCACGAGTCGGCACCCCCTTGTCACCCACACGGGTTCAATGCTCCGTCGCCGGGTGACCGTCACAGGGGGGCGGTCATGCGCACGCCCACCCGGGTCCGGGTGGTGACCAGGCGTCTTTCCTGCGGATAGGCGTGCCAGGTGCGCCAACTCATCTGGCCGTCGGACCGCTGGGCGAGCAGCGCCGTGAAGGCGTGCGGGCTGCCGGGAAACGTTCCGGCCAGGCCGTGGGGGTGCTCGGCGACCAGCGCCAGCAGCTCCTGCGCGCGCCCCGCGAAGGAACAGGGCGAGAGCGTCTCGACGCGCGCGGCGAATTCGTACTCCCATGCGCCGACCCGCTTGGCCACGCCCAGGGGCAGCGGGGTCTGGCTGCCGGGTATGCAGGCGACGGTCTCCGAACAGAGACCGTCGTCCTCTTCGAGTATGACCTGGTGGGAGGCGCCCAGCAGGCGCAGTTGCACGGCGGATCCCGCCAGGTGGAGGTCGAGGACGGCCAGCGCGGGAAGGGGTTCCTTCCCCAGACACCAGGCGAGGTCCGCGGCGCGGGTATCGGTGTAGGCGGTCTTGAGGGTGGTGAGCATGGGTCGGCTCCGCGAGCGAGCAGTGGAGGGTGGGCCGGCCCGCCCCGAGGAGGACCAGATTCCTTTCGAGTGCGCCGGCTCATGCCCACATTCGAGGCTCCTCGTTTCCGTTCTTCCGTTCGTTCCGTTCGCGCCGATCCGGCGGATGCGATTCCGGGCTTCCGGGGAATCCGAGGAGTTGTCTCTCAACGTGGCTCTGAAAGAGAGGGAATCACGAAAGGACGGCGCCCACAGCGGTTTTACCCATCATCTGCAACTTTCCATCCACGCGAGGGCCATGCAGTTCAAATGTTCAACAGACCGGCGTGCGGCGGATTCGAAAGGTCCGCCGCACGCATATGCGGCCGGTCATGGGCCACTTGCACAATCGCCTGATCAAACCGCGCTGACCAGCTTCTCCACGGCCTCGGCCACCGACTTCTCCCGCTTGCAGAAGGAGAAACGCACCAGATAGGAGGGGGCGTCGGGGCGCAACTGGAAGGCGGACGTGGGAATTGCCACCACCCCGGCGCGCAAAGGGAGTTCACGGCAGAAACGCACGCCGTCCGCGTGCCCCCACGCGCGGATGTCCGCCTGCACGAAATAACCGGCTTCCGCGCGATAGGGCCGCAATCCGGCCCTGGCGAGCCCCTCGCTCAACACGTCCCGGTTGCGCCGCAGCGTCGTCCGCAGCTCCGCGGCCCACGCCTCCACGCCCCCCAGGGCCCGCGCGAGCGCCTCCTGGTAGGGCGTGCCGGAGGCGTAGGTGAGGAACTGCTTCGCCGACCCCACCGCCGCCACCAGGTCCGCCGGGCCGCACACCCAGCCGACCTTCCAGCCGGTGACGTTGAAGGTCTTGCCCGCCGAGGAGATCGTGAGCGTCCGCTCCCGCATCCCCGGCAGGGCTGCGATCGTCCGGTGCTCGCCGCCGTCGTAGACCAGGTGCTCGTAGACCTCGTCGGTCACCACCGTCAGGTCGTGCTCCCGGCAGACCTCCGCCACGGCGGCCAGCTCGTCGGCCGTGAACACCTTCCCGGTGGGGTTGTGCGGCGTGTTGAGCAGCAGGACGCGCGTGCGCGGGGTCACCGCCGACCGCAGCGCGTCGGCGTCCAGCACGAAGCCCGTCGCCCGCCCCGTGGTGTCCTCGGCCAGCGGCACGGGCACCAGGTGGGCGCCCGCCAGGCGCGCCCCGGCGGGATAGGCGTCGTAGCACGGGTCGAAGGCGATGACCTCGTCGCCCGGATCGCACAGCGCCAGCAGCGCCGCCGCCAGCGCCTCCGTGGCACCGGTGGTCACCAGCACCTCGCCCTGCGGCGTGTAGTCCAGGCCGTACCGCCTGCGCTGGTGCGCGGCGACCGCCTCGCGCAGCGCCGGGAAGCCGTGGGCGGGCGGGTACTGGTTGCCGCCCGCGAGGACCGCGTCCGCCACCTCCCGCAACAGCGGCGCGGGACCGTCCAGCTCCGGCACGCCCTGGCCCAGGTTGACCGCCCCGGTGCTCCGCGCCAGCTCGGTCATCTCCGTGAAGACCGACGTGCCCATTCCCCGCACCCGCGCCGCCGGGCCCCACACGTTTTCCCTGACCATCCCGATCCCGCTTTCCCTCGGTCCCACGCCAGTTCAGCCGATCGGGCTCACCCTAGGCCCGTGCGCTCGGCAGGCGCACGGCCCCGGCACACCCACCGGTCCGGGCGCGCTCCGACACACCGGCGTGCGCCCGAGCGGGTGGAAGGCGCACCGCTTACGGGCGTTCCTGGTCGCGCGCACGAGGCACGGGCCGCATGGTCGGTATGCCCCCACCGTCCCGCACAGCACCGGAGGTGCCCCGTGTCCGCCGGCCCGGCCGTTCAAGGAGACGCAGCACCCGTCCGAACGCCCCAACCACGCCGTGCCCCCGGCAGCGGGCACGCCGACCGCGTGGACCGGGTGCGCGAAGCACTGCGCCGGGCCCTGCCGGCACTCGGGATGTACGCCGCCGCGCGGCTGACCGGGATGACGGTCATGGCCGCGTGGGCGTGGTGGATCGGCAAGCACCCGCGCACGCTGCTGGGCCACCTCTGGGACGGCATCTGGTACACCGGCATCGCCCGCAACGGCTACGGCCTGGTCCTGCCCTCCCCCACCACCAAGGGCGTCATCTTCAACGACCTCGCCTTCTTCCCGCTCTACCCCGGCCTGGTGCGGGCCGTGGCGACGGTGCTGCCGCTGACGGTCGTCAGCGCGGGCCTGCTGGTCGCCTGGGCCTCGGCGGCCCTCGCCGCCTGGGGCGTCTACGCGGTGGGCGAGCGGCTGTACGGGCGGCGGGCAGGGACGTTCCTGGTGCTGCTGTGGGGGCTGCTGCCGCACGCGATCGTGCAGACCATGGCCTACACCGAGTCCCTGATGACGGCGCTGGCCGCGTGGGCGCTCTACGCCCTGCTCACGGGCCGGTGGCTGTGGGCGGGGGGCCTGGCGCTGCTGGCGGGGCTGTCACGGCCCAACGCCATCGCCGTCGCCGCCGCCGTCTGGTGCGCCGTCGCGCTGGCGCTGTGGCGGGATGCGCGGACCCGGCGGGACTGGCGGCCGTGGGCGGCGGCGGGTCTGGCCCCGCTGGGCTGGGCCGGCTACGTCCTGTGGGCGGGCGTCCGCTCGGGCGACGGCCCGCTGGGCTACTTCGCGGTGCAGCGGCGGTGGGGGTCGCGCTTCGACTTCGGGCGGGACGCCTTCCGGTTCGTCCGGCACCTGATCGTCGCCCGGGACTACCTGGCCTACTACGCGACCGTGGCCGTCCTGGCCGTGGCGCTGCTGGCGCTCCTCCACCTGGCCCTGCACCGGCCGCCCGCGCCGCTGCTGGTGTACGTGCTGGTGCTGGTCGTCATCGCGGTGGGCGGCTCCAGCTACTTCGCCTCCAAGCCGCGGTTCCTGCTGCCGGCCTTCCCGCTGCTCGTCCCGGCGGCCATGGCGATGGCGAAAGCCCGGCCCCGCACGCTCGCCGTGACGGCGGGCGCGCTGGCCGGGCTGTCGTTCTTCTACGGGACCTATCTGCTGGCCGTGGCCAGGGTCCCCATGTGAGCCCCGGGCGGGACGCTCAGGCCTCGTCGTCCGGCTTGTCGTCGCCGGACTCGATGTCGGCCTCCAGGCCGAGCTGCTCGACGAGCCACTTGTCGAACTCGATCGAGGCCCGCACCCAGCTGACCGTGCTGGACACGAAGTGCTCCAGGGACACCCCGACGCCGATCAGCATCTGCGCCTCGCCGATGAGGCGGACGGTGCCGTCGTCGTGGGTGTGCGTGTAGACCTTCGGCCACAGCGTGCGACGGTTCCAGTCGTCGATCACCTCGAGGAGCTTGGACTTCTCATCGATGCCGTGCGGGCGGTCGTAGAACGTCCGCACGGAGAAGACCTGCTGCTCGTCCTCGCCGCGGAACATGAAGTACGTGCGGAACTGCTCCCACGGGGCGGCGAGGTCGCCCTCGTCGTCCACGACGTACTTCAGCTCCATCTGCTCGAGGAGCTGCTTGACCAGGTCCTGGTCGGGGATGACGGGACCGCTCGGGCCCGCCTCGGGCTGCGGTTCGGGCTGGCCCCCGAAATTAGGAATCGAGGACGGGTCGATGCTCACCGGTTCTTCCCTTCGTACGGTCTCCCGCCATCCTCCCTCACACAGGCCCCCGGGCCGCAACCCCTCGCGCGGGGTGATCCGCCCGGGGACCCGTTTGGGCTGGTTGCCCTGGCCTAACGGCGGGCGGTGACCACGAGCCCGTCGGCGCCGTCCGGCGCCCGGTCCACCACGACCGTGTCGCCGTCGCGGACGTCGCCGGCCAGGATCGCGCGGGCCAGCTGATCGCCGATGGCGGTCTGCACCAGCCGGCGCAGCGGCCGGGCGCCGTAGGTGAGGTCGGGCGCGGCGCCGCCCTCCGCCTCCGGTTCGTGACCCAGGGTGGCCAGCCAGCCGAGCGCCGCGTCGGCGACCTCGAGCGTGAGCCGGCGGTCGGCGAGACGGCGCTGGAGGTGGCCGATCTGGATCCTTGCGATCCGCTCCAGTTGCTCGGCGCCGAGGGGGTGGAAGACGACCACGTCGTCGAGCCGGTTCAGGAACTCGGGCCGGAACGAGGCCCGGACGATCTCCAGCACCTTCTCCCGCTTCTGCTCCTCCTTCAGCAGCGGGTCGACGAGGAAGACCGAGCCGAGGTTGGAGGTCAGGATCAGGATGGTGTTGCGGAAGTCCACCGTCCTGCCCTGGCCGTCGGTGAGCCGGCCGTCGTCGAGGACCTGGAGGAGGATGTCGAAGACCTCGTGGTGGGCCTTCTCCACCTCGTCCAGCAGGACCACGCTGTACGGGCGGCGGCGCACGGCCTCGGTGAGCTGGCCGCCCTCCTCGTAGCCGACGTAGCCGGGCGGGGCGCCGACCAGCCGGGCGACGGAGTGCTTCTCGCCGTACTCGCTCATGTCGATGCGGACCATGGCCCGCTCGTCGTCGAAGAGGAAGTCGGCGAGCGCCTTGGCCAGCTCGGTCTTGCCGACGCCGGTCGGGCCGAGGAAGAGGAACGAGCCCGTCGGCCGGTCGGGGTCGGCGATGCCGGCCCGCGAGCGGCGCACGGCGTCGGAGACGGCGCGGACGGCCTCGGCCTGGCCGATCAGCCGCTTGCCGATCTCGTCCTCCATGCGCAGGAGCTTCTGGGTCTCGCCCTCCAGAAGGCGGCCGGCGGGGATGCCGGTCCAGGAGGCGACGACGTCGGCGATGTCGTCCGGGCCGACCTCCTCCTTGACCATGAGGTCCTTGGCCGCGGCCTCCTGCTCCGCCGCGGCCTCGGCCTGCGCGGCCTCCTCCAGCTCCCGCTCGACGCCGGGGATCTCGCCGTAGAGCAGCTTGGAGGCGGTGTCGAAGTCGCCGTCGCGCTGGGCGCGCTCGGCCTGCACCCGCAGCTCGTCCAGGCGCTCCTTCAGCTCACCGACCCGGTTGAGGGACTGCTTCTCCTTCTCCCAGCGGGCGGTCAGGCCCCGCAGCTCCTCCTCCTTGTCGGCGAGGTCGCGGCGCAGCTTGGCCAGCCGCTCCTTGCTGGCCTCGTCGGACTCGTTCCGCAGGGCCAGCTCCTCCATCTTCAGCCGGTCGACGGCGCGCTGGAGTTCGTCGATCTCCACGGGTGAGGAGTCGATCTCCATGCGCAGCCGCGAGGCGGCCTCGTCGACGAGGTCGATGGCCTTGTCGGGCAGGAAGCGGGAGGTGATGTACCGGTCGGAGAGGGTCGCGGCGGCGACCAGCGCGGAGTCGGCGATCTGCACCTTGTGGTGCGCCTCGTAACGCCCCTTGAGCCCGCGGAGGATGGCGATGGAGTCCTCGACGGTCGGCTCGGCGACCAGCACCTGCTGGAAGCGGCGCTCCAGGGCGGCGTCCTTCTCGATCCGCTCGCGGTACTCGTCGAGCGTGGTGGCGCCGACCATGCGCAGCTCGCCGCGTGCGAGCATGGGCTTGAGCATGTTGCCCGCGTCCATGGCGGAGTCCCCGCCGGCGCCGGCGCCCACGACGGTGTGCAGCTCGTCGATGAAGGTGATGATCTGCCCGTCGCTGGCCTTGATCTCGGCCAGGACGGTCTTGAGCCGCTCCTCGAACTCGCCGCGGTACTTCGCGCCCGCGACCATCGCGCCGAGGTCGAGGGCGACCAGGCGCTTGTTCTTCAGCGACTCGGGGACGTCGCCCTTCACTATCCGCTGGGCGAGGCCCTCGACGACGGCGGTCTTGCCGACGCCGGGCTCGCCGATGAGGACGGGGTTGTTCTTGGTGCGCCGCGAGAGCACCTGCACGACGCGGCGGATCTCGTGGTCCCGCCCGATGACGGGGTCGAGCCTGCCCTCCCGGGCGGCCGCGGTGAAGTCCGTGCCGAACTTCTCCAGCGCCTTGTAGGTGCCCTCCGGGTCCGCGGTGGTCACCCGCTGCCCGCCCCGCGCGGCCTCGAAGGCGGCCAGCAGCTTCCTGGCCGAGGCGCCCTGCTGGTCCAGCAGCTCACCGGTGCGGCCGCCCTTGGCCGCGAGGCCGATGAGCAGGTGCTCGGTGGAGATGAACTCGTCGCCGAGGTCGCGCGCCCGCTCGGAGGCGTCCGCCAGCGCGGCCATCAGCTCCCGGTTGGGCTGCGGGGGCGCCACGGTGGACCCCTGGGCACTCGGGAGCCCGGCCAGCAGCCTCTCGCCACCCGAGCGCAGGGCCGCCGCGTCGGCCTCGACGGCGGCGAGCAGGTCCATCACGTTCTCGTTGTCCCGGCCGGCGAGCAGCGCCAGCAGCAGGTGGGCGGGCGTCATATCGGCGTGCCCGGCCGACACCGCCCGGTCGTTCGCGGCGCTGAGTGCCTCGCGGCTCTTGTTGGTCAGCTCGGCATCCACGGTGTCGGGCTCCTCCTCGTGCTCACGGTCATGTCCTGCTTGAGGGAACGTGCGATAAGTTGAGTCTATTCCACTCAACCCTGTCCGCGCAGCCCCCATGCCCGGGAAATCCGGGCATTCCCCGCCTCCACCCCGGGACTCTCCTATGGTCCGGCGCCTCAGGGGTCACCGCCCCCTGAGCCGCGCGGCCGCCGGCGCCCCGCCCCCCAGGACGGCGCCCTCACCGGCCCCCGCGCCCGCCGCCCCGGCGAGCGAGGCGAACCCCCACCCGCGCGGCCGCGCCCTCCCCTAACCTGAGCCCCATGGCGATCGACCCCCGCAACCCCGACCCCGCCTACGCGGCCTTCTGGCGCGAGCGGCACGTGTGCACCCTGACCACCCCCCGCCCGGACGGCTCCCCGCACGTCGTCCCTGTCGGCGTGACCTACGACCCCGCAACGGGAACCGCCCGCGTCATCACCGGCAAGGACAGCCGCAAGGTCGCCAACGTCCAGGCCGCCGGCCCGGACGGCGCCCGCGTCGCCGTGTGCCAGATGGAGGGCAAGCGCTGGGCCACGCTCGAAGGCCGTGCAGTCGTCCGCACCGAGGCCGACGTCGTCGCCGACGCGGTCGAGCGCTACGCCGTGCGCTACGGCCGCACCCCGCGCCCCAACCCCGACCGCGTCGTCATCGAGATCACCGTCACCCGGGCGATGGGCCGGGGCTGACGACCGCCGGCGGGCCGCGCCGGACGGCCAGGGCCTGCCGGATGTCCCGGATCATCCCCTCCGGCCGGCGGTAGACGTCGGCCGTGGTGAACCGCAGGATCCGCCGGACCTCCGGGCACGTCGCCAGGTCGTTGAACCGCAGGACGTCCCGCTGGTGCTGGGCCCTGGTGCCGTGCCACTCATAGCCCTCGACCTCCACGACCAGGCCCTGCGCCCGGAAGAGGAAGTCCGGGTACACGCGCCGCCCCGTCACGGGCGACACGAGCGGCACCTGCGTCTCCGGACACAGCCCGGCGTCGCGCATCCGCAGCCTCGCCACCGTCTCGGCCGGGGACCCCGACCGGGGGTCCGCCATGGCCAGCCACCACGCCGCCGTCCTGGCGCCCCGCAGCTCCGGGGCCGCGGTCAGGGCCCGCCCGATCGCGTCGAGCGGGGCGAGCGGCGGCCGGCGCGCACCGCGCTGCTCCACCCCTGTGCCGTGCCGCCAGCCCAAGGCCGAGTCGACCGCCACCAGGGCGTCGTCACGCGGCCCGGTGCGCAGCAGGTCCGCCATGGTCCGCGCGACCATGGTCGTTCTCAGCCCGGCCACCGTGGTCACCTCGTCCTCACCGAGCGGCAGCCGGTGCACCACCCCGCTCCTGACGGCCGCGCAGGCCGCCCCCGGCGGCGCGATGAAGTCGACGCGCTCGACGCGCGTCTCGACGCCGTGCAGCATCGCGGCCGCCCAGTGGCTCACCACCAGGACGGGCCGCAGCAGTTGATGGAGCCACAGCCACTGGCGCACACCCATCGCCCGCCCCGGTTCGAGCCAGGCGCCGGGCTGGATCCGCGCCCATCCGCACCGGCCCAGCAGGCGGCGCAACCGCGGCCGCGTCCACCCTCCCTCCCCCGCCTGCGCGGTGAGCAGCACCCCGCCCTGACCACCGGCCAGGGCCCGCCACATCGTGTCATCCCCCGTCACACTCCGTAGTGTCCCTGCTTCGCGCCGCCCCCACCAGTCCTGTGGATAACTACGGATGACTCCGCGAAACCCCACGTCGGGCGGCCCCACGTCGGGCGGCGTTCGGCCACCGGGAGGGCGGCCCAGGTGCGCGGGGCACTCGTGGAGGCACCGGCCCCGCCCGGCCCGCCGCAGCGGCCGCGCCGCGGATACGGCGAGGGGCCGGAAAGGCTCTCGCCCTTCCGGCCCCTCGCCGAGAACTCCAGGTCCCGCGGAGCGTCAGTGCTCCCTGTCCCGCCGCGGCCGCCACACCACCAGCGCGCTCGCCTGCTGGACGTCCTGGTACGGCACCAGGTCCCGGCGGTACGAGGCGTGGACCGCCGCCTCGGCCTGCTGCATGGCGGTGGTCGCGCCCTCGACCACCTGCTGGAGCTCGGCGACGCGCGCCGACAGCGCGGCCACCTGGTTCTCCAGCTCGATGATGCGCTTGATGCCGGCCAGGTTGATGCCCTCGTCCTGGCTCAGCTGCTGCACCTGGCGGAGCAGTTCGATGTCCCGCGCCGAATAGCGCCGGCCGCGCCCGGCCGTGCGGTCCGGGGAGACCAGGCCGAGGCGGTCGTACTGCCGCAGGGTCTGCGGGTGCAGGCCCGACAGCTGTGCCGCCACGGAGATGACGTAGACCGGCGACTCGTCGGTCAGCTCGTACGGATTGCGCCGGCGGCCCACACCTTCCATGGGGGTCACTCTCCCTTCGCGGCCTGGAACAGTTCTGCCCGCGGGTCCTCACCCGCCGTGGCCTCGCGGTAGGTCTCCAGGGCTTCCCGGGCCTTGTCCCCGAGGCTCTGGGGCACGGCCACCTCGACGGTCACGAGGAGGTCGCCGCGGGTGCCGTCCTTGCGCACGGCGCCCTTGCCCCTGGCCCGCATCGTACGACCGCCCGGCGTGCCCGGCGGCAGCTTGAGCGTCACCGGCGGGCCGCCGAGCGTGGGGACCTTCACCTCGCCACCCAGCGCCGCCTCCACGAAGGTGACGGGCACGGTGACGGTGAGGTTGTCGCCCTTGCGGCCGAAGACCGGGTGCGAGCCGACGTGGACGATGACGTAGAGGTCGCCGGCCGGACCGCCGCGCTCACCCGGGGCGCCCTTGCCGCGCAGCCGGATCCGCTGGCCGTCCAAGACGCCGGCCGGGATGCGGACCTGCATCGTGCGGGAGGACTTGGCCCGGCCGCTGCCGTTGCAGACGTCGCAGGGGTGCTCGGGGATCAGCCCGCGCCCCCGGCAGTCGGGGCAGGGGTCGGTCAGCGAGAAGCCGCCGCCCGCGCCGCGCGACACCTGGCCGGTGCCGACGCAGGTGGGGCAGACGCGCGGCGTACCGTTCTTGTCGCCCGTGCCCGAGCACGCCTTGCAGGCCGCCGAGGAGGACATCCGGAGCGGGACCGTGGCCCCCTCCACCGCCTCGGCGAAGCTCAGCGAGACCTCGGACTCGACGTCCTGGCCGCGGCGCGGCTGGGTGCGGGTCGTCGTGCCCCGGTTGAAGAGGCCGCCGAAGACGTCGCCCAGACCGCCGCCGAAGCCGCCCGCTCCCGCTCCGCCCTGGGCGCCCCCGAAGAGGTCGCCCAGGTCGAAGTTGAAGGAGCCGCCGGCACCGCCCGGCCCGGGACGGAAGCCGCCGTTGCCGAACAGGGCGCGCGCCTCGTCGTACTCCTTGCGGCGCTTGGGGTCGGCGAGGACGTCGTTCGCCTCGGAGATCTCCTTGAAGCGCTCCTCGGCCGAGGCGTCGCCCTTGTTGGCGTCCGGGTGGAACTCGCGGGCGAGCTTCCGGTACGCCTTCTTGATCTCCGCCTCGGTGGCGTCCTTGGGGACGCCGAGGACCTTGTACAGATCCTTCTCCAGCAAGTCCCTGCTCAGGCTCATCCTCGACGTCCCTCCTTCCTCGTGCTCCGCCCTGCGTCAGCCCTCGTCCGGGCCACCGCTCTCCTCGTCCGACGCCTCGTCCTCGGCCTTGCCCTGGGCACCCGGCTGCGGCTCGGCCACCGCGACCCGCGCGGGGCGGATCGTGCGCTCGCCGATGCGATACCCCGGCTGCAGGATCTGCACGCACGTGGTCTCGGTGACGTCCGGCGCGTAGCTGTGCATCAGCGCCTCGTGCACCAGCGGGTCGAAGGGCTCGCCCTCCTTGCCGAACTGCTGCAGGCCCATCTTGGCGACGACCGTCTCCAGCGACTCGGCGACGGACTTGAAGCCGCCGACGAGCTCGCCGTGGTCACGGGCGCGGCCGATGTCGTCGAGGGTGGGGAGGAGCTCGGACAGGAGGTTCGCGACGGCGATCTCCTTGACCGTGACCCGGTCCCGCTCCACCCGGCGACGGTAGTTCTGGTACTCGGCCTGGAGCCGCTGGAGGTCCCCGGTGCGCTCGGTGAGCGCGGCCTGGGCCTGGTCCAGCTGTGCCTGGAGGCCTACCTCGACCAGTTCTTCACCGGACGCGGCCGGGCCGGCCGGGCCCGCCTTGTCGGCGGACCCGGCGGCCTGCGCCGCGTCGTCGGGGGTCGTGGCGTCGGAGGGGCCTTCAGGCTTCTCGTTCTCGTTGAAGCCCGGGGTCTCCTCCGTCACGCCGACGCACCGCCCTTCGGCTTCTCGTCGTCCACGATCTCGGCGTCGACGACGTCGTCCTCGGCCTTGGCCTGCTGGCCGGCGTCGGCGCCCGCGGCACCGGCGGCGCCCTGCGCGGCCTGGGCGTCGGCGTACATGGCCTGGCCGAGCTTCTGGCTGACCGCGGCGACCTTCTCGGTCGCGGTGCGGATCTCGGCGGTGTCCTCGCCCTTGAGCTTCTCCTTCAGCTCGGACACGGCGGTCTCGACCTCGGTCTTGACCTCGCCGGGGACCTTGTCCTCGTTGTCCTTGAGGAACTTCTCGGTCTGGTAGACCAGCTGCTCGCCCTGGTTGCGGGTCTCGGCGGCCTCGCGGCGGCGGTGGTCCTCCTCCGCGTACTGCTCGGCCTCCTGGCGCATGCGGTCGACCTCGTCCTTGGCGAGCGAGGAGCCGCCGGTGACGGTCATCTTCTGCTCCTTGCCCGTGCCCAGGTCCTTCGCGGTCACGTGCATGATGCCGTTGGCGTCGATGTCGAAGGAGACCTCGATCTGCGGGACGCCACGCGGGGCCGGCGGCAGGCCGGTCAGCTCGAACATGCCGAGCTTCTTGTTGTACGCCGCGATCTCGCGCTCGCCCTGGTAGACCTGGATCTGCACGGACGGCTGGTTGTCCTCGGCCGTCGTGAAGATCTCGGAGCGCTTGGTCGGGATCGTGGTGTTGCGCTCGATCAGCTTGGTCATGATGCCGCCCTTGGTCTCGATGCCGAGGGACAGCGGGGTCACGTCGAGGAGCAGGACGTCCTTGACCTCACCCTTGAGGACACCGGCCTGGAGCGAGGCGCCGATGGCGACGACCTCGTCCGGGTTCACACCCTTGTTGGCCTCCTTGCCGCCGGTCAGCTCCTTGACGAGCTCGGCGACGGCGGGCATGCGGGTGGAGCCGCCGACCAGGACCACGTGGTCGATCTCGGACAGGCTGATGCCCGCGTCCTTGATGACGTTGTGGAAGGGGGTCTTGCAGCGCTCGAGCAGGTCCGCGGTCAGCTGCTGGAACTGGGCGCGCGTGAGCTTCTCGTCCAGGTGCAGCGGGCCCTCGGCGGACGCCGTGATGTAGGGCAGGTTGATCGAGGTCTCGGTGGACGAGGACAGCTCGATCTTCGCCTTCTCGGCGGCCTCGCGCAGACGCTGGAGCGCCATCTTGTCCTTGGACAGGTCCACGCCGTGGCCGGAGTGGAACTGCTTGACCAGGTAGTCGACGACGCGCTGGTCCCAGTCGTCACCACCGAGGTGGTTGTCACCGTTGGTGGCCTTGACCTCGACCACGCCGTCGCCGATCTCGAGCAGCGAGACGTCGAAGGTGCCGCCACCGAGGTCGAAGACGAGAATGGTCTGGTCGTCCTTGTCGAGACCGTAGGCCAGGGCGGCCGCGGTGGGCTCGTTGACGATGCGCAGGACGTTCAGACCCGCGATCTCACCGGCCTCCTTGGTGGCCTGGCGCTCGGAGTCGTTGAAGTACGCCGGGACGGTGATGACCGCGTCGACGACCTTCTCGCCCAGGTAGGCCTCGGCGTCCCGCTTGAGCTTCTGCAGGATGAAGGCGCTCATCTGCTGCGGGTTGAAGTCCTTGCCGTCCAGGTTGATCTTCCAGTCGGTGCCCATGTGGCGCTTGACCGACCGGATGGTCCTGTCGACGTTGGTGACGGCCTGGCGCTTGGCGACCTCGCCGACCAGCACCTCGCCGTTCTTGGCGAAGGCGACGACGGACGGCGTGGTCCTGGCGCCCTCGGCGTTGGTGATGACGGTGGGCTCACCGCCCTCGAGAACACTGACGACGGAGTTCGTCGTACCCAGGTCGATGCCGACCGCACGTGCCATGTCGATTCCTCCAGCTGACTTGAGTGGAACAGACTCAAGGGTGCAGCACCGATCCGAACCTGTCAACAGACCTGAGTGGAGGCGACTCAAGTCTTATGCGGGGCTTATGCGCAGCCGCACGGCGAGGGCGGGCACCGAGGCGCCGAAGAGGGAGGTCGGACGGCGCCCACGCGGCGCATCGGTGAGGCTGCCCTGAGCGACACAGATCACCGGCGGTGCGCCTATATCGCGCGCGCGAGAGTGAGTAGTCTCGTACGGACTGGATAAGTTACCCATTGGTAATCCCGCATCATCCCGCTCACACGCAGGCCCGAGGAGCCACCCATGCAACTCGCCGCGATCATCGTGTCGCTGGTCCTAATCGCGGTCGGCGTCGCGCTGTTCGGCCGTGCCATCCTGCAGATCTACCGCTTCGTACGGCTGGGCCAGCCTGTACCGGCCGGTACCCGCACCGACGACCCCGCCGGACGCACGGTCACGGTGGCCAAGGAGTTCCTCGGCCACACCCGGATGAACCGCTGGGGCGTCGTCGGCGTGGCGCACTGGTTCGTGGCGGTGGGCTTCTTCTCGCTCCTGCTGACGATCGTCAACGCCATCGGGCAGCTCTTCAAGGCCGACTGGCTCCTGCCGGTCATCGGCGAGTGGGCCCCGTACAACGTCTTCGTCGAGTTCCTCGGCACGATGACCGCGCTCGGCATCCTGACCCTCATCGTCATCCGGCAGCTGAACCGGCCGGACAAGCCGGGCCGCAAGTCCCGCTTCGCCGGCTCCAACACCGGGCAGGCGTACTTCGTCGAGTCCGTCATCCTCATCGTCGGCGTCTGCATCTTCATGCTGCACGCGCTCGAAGGCGCCCAGCACCACGTGGACGGCTACGAGGCCTCGTTCTTCATCTCGTACCCGGTCGTCTCGTGGCTGGAGGGAGTGGACACCTCCACGCTCCAGAACCTCACCTACTTCTTCGCCGGGCTGAAGATCGCGACGTCCTTCATCTGGATGATCACGGTCTCGCTGAAGACCGACATGGGTGTGGCCTGGCACCGTTTCCTGGCCTTCCCGAACATCTGGTTCAAGCGCGAGGCGAGCGGCGACGTGGCGCTGGGCGCCCTGCAGCCCATGACGAGCGGCGGCAAGCCGATCGACTTCGAGGACCCGGGCGAGGACGACGTCTTCGGCGTCTCGAAGGTCGAGGAGTTCTCCTGGAAGGGCATCCTCGACTTCTCCACCTGCACCGAGTGCGGCCGCTGCCAGTCGCAGTGCCCCGCCTGGAACACCGGCAAGCCTCTGTCGCCCAAGCTGCTGATCATGACGCTGCGCGACCACGCGCACGCCAAGGCCCCCTACCTGCTGGCGGGCGGCGGCAAGGACGCCGAGGGCAACGAGAAGGCGACCGAGGAGCAGCTGAAGGACGTCCCGGCGGCGGCGCTCGCCGAGGCCGAGCGCCCGCTGATCGGGACGCTGGAGGAGAACGGCGTCATCGACCCGGACGTGCTGTGGTCGTGCACCACCTGCGGCGCGTGCGTGGAGCAGTGCCCCGTCGACATCGAGCACGTCGACCACATCGTCGACATGCGCCGCTACCAGGTGATGATCGAGTCCAGCTTCCCCTCCGAGGCGGGCACGATGCTCAAGAACCTGGAGAAGAAGGGCAACCCCTGGGGCCTGGCGAAGAAGCAGCGCCTGGCGTGGACCAAGGAGGTCGACTTCGAGGTCCCGGTCGTCGGCAAGGACATCGAGGACCTCACCGAGGTCGAGTACCTCTACTGGGTCGGCTGCGCCGGCGCCCTGGAGGACCGCGCCAAGAAGACCACCAAGGCCTTCGCGGAGCTGCTCCACATGGCGGGCGTGAAGTTCGCCATCATGGGCGGCGACGAGAACTGCACCGGTGACTCGGCCCGCCGCCTGGGCAACGAGTTCCTCTTCCAGCAGCTCGGCCAGCAGAACGTCGAGATGCTGAACATGGCGTTCGGCGAGGATGCGGACGAGGGCGTCAAGGTCGAGAAGGCGAAGAAGAAGATCGTCGCGACCTGCCCCCACTGCTTCAACACGATCGCGAACGAGTACCCGCAGCTCGGTGGCGAGTACGAGGTCATCCACCACACGCAGCTGCTGCAGCACCTCGTCGACGAGGGCAAGCTCGTCCCCGTCACCCCGGTCGAGGGTCTGATCACGTATCACGACCCCTGCTACCTGGGCCGCCACAACAAGGTCTACACGCCGCCGCGCGAGATCATCGCCAAGGTGCCGGGCCTGCGGAACGAGGAGATGCACCGCCACAAGGAGCGCGGCTTCTGCTGCGGCGCCGGCGGCGCGCGCATGTGGATGGAGGAGCGCATCGGCAAGCGCATCAACAACGAGCGCGTGGACGAGGCCCTGTCCCTCAACCCGGACATCGTCTCCACCGCCTGCCCGTTCTGCCTCGTCATGCTGACCGATTCGGTCAACGGCAAGAAGAACGACGGCAAGGCCAAGGAGTCCATCCAGGTCGTGGACGTCGCCCAGCTGCTGCTGGAGTCGGTCAAGACGCCGGCCGCGCCGGAGAACGGCGACGACGGCGACGGGGACGGCGAGCCGGCGGACGCGCCGAAGCCGGACCCCGAGCCGGTGAAGTAACGCCGGACACCTCCCGACGCACCAGGCCGGGCCCCGCGAACCGTCGCGGGGCCCGGCCTTCGTCATGGGGGCTCGCGGCCGCGCAGGGGCTCGCGGCCGTGCGCGGGCGCCCCTGGCCGCGCAGTCGCCCGTGACCGAACACCCGGCCTGTGGCCGACAAACGCCCTGGTGACGGCCAATACACTTGAACTCAAGCAAGGTTGAGGTCGTAGCGTCGTCCTCATGACCACGGAGACGCAGCCCCAGACCCAGTCCCGGACGACGACCAACCCGGCCGACCCGAACACCCCCACCGACTTCGCTTCCCTGGCGGCCCAACCCATCGGCTACTGGTCATGGATCGCCCACACCGCCGTCCTCCGCCACCTCCGCGGCGCCATGGCCCGCGTCGACATCGCCCAGCCCCAGTGGTGGGTCCTCAACCAGGTCGACCGCGCCGCCGAGGCCGGACTGACGCGGGAACAGATACGCGACAACCTCCGCCTCGTGCTCGACGTCGGCGCGGACACGATCGTCCAGGCGACCGACGGCCTCCTCGCCCGCGGCTGGCTCACCGACGACGCCGAGGGCTTCCTGCACCTGACGGACGCCGGACGCGAGGCCAAGGCGCGCACCAAGGAGGTCGTCGACCGGGTGCGCGCCGAGGTGCACGCGGGCATCACGGACGAGGAGTACGTGGCGGCGCTGAAGGTCCTTCAGCGGATGGTCTCCAACGTCGGCGGCATCGGCGCGCTCACCATCTAGCACCCGCGCCCCTTGCGCCCCGCCGACCCGGAGCTTTCCCCTAAGGGATGTCACAGCTCGGCCGCAAGGCGGGCCCGCCCACCGCCGCCCGGCTCCGGTACCCGCCGGGAGCGGGTACGTTCGAGGGCGTGGCTGGATTCAGGATGGGACGCGGACGGGACCCGCAGGGTGCCGGGCCCGCGCGGCAAGGACAACAGCAGGCGCCCTACGGCGGGTCGGGCGCGCCCGGGCACCCCGGCGCGCCCGCAGGCGGCTACGGCGGCGGGCCCCAGCAGTGGGGGCACCAGCCGGGCGGGTACGACGAGCCGGAGTACCTCGGCGGCGGAGCGCCCCAGCAGCCCGGCTACGGCCAGCAGGGCCAGCACGGCCGGCCCGGTCCGTACGGGCAGCCCGCGCAGTACGGGCAGCCCTACGGCGGCGGTGCGCCGGCCGGCGGCCCCGCCCCGTACCCCGGCGACCCCGGCCAGACCCAGCAGTTCAGCCTCGGCGAGGCACCGGACGCGTACGACCCCTACGGCGACGGGGGCGGCCACACCGCGCCCGCCCCGCCCCCGGGGCCCCGGCTGCACTGGAAGGAGCTGCTGAGCGGCATCGTGCTGCGCCCGAACGACACCTTCTGGCGGATGCGGGACCACCAGATGTGGGCGCCGGCGCTGATCGTCACCTTCGTCTACGGCCTGCTGGCGGTCTTCGGCTTCGACAAGGCCCGCAAGGACGTGCTGGGCGCCTCCCTCGCGGACGTCCTGCCGGCGGTGCTGGTCACCGGCGTGATCATGGTGGTCGCCGGGCTTATCCTCGGCGCGGTCACCCACACCCTCGCCCGCCAGCTCGGCGGCGACGGCATATGGCAGCCGACCGTCGGCCTGTCGATGCTGATCATGTCGATCAGCGACGCGCCCCGCCTGCTCTTCGCGATGTTCCTGGGCGGCGACAGCACGCTCGTGCAAGTGCTCGGCTGGGCCACCTGGCTCGCGGGCGGCGTGCTGCTGACGTCCATGGTGAGCAAGTCGCACGACCTGCCCTGGCCCCGGGCGCTGGGGGCGTCGGCCATCCAGCTCGTCGCGCTGCTGTCGCTCATCAAGCTCGGCACGCTGTAGCGCTCCGGCCACGCGAAAGCCCTGGTCCCCACCACGAGGGTGGGGACCAGGGCTTTTCGTGTCAGGGGCGGCGATCAGGCGTCGAGGATCTGGCCCTCGCGCCGGACGACCGGCGGCTCGACGGACCACGGGAAGTTGATCCAGTCGTCCGTGCGCTTCCAGACGTACTCGCACTTCACCAGCGACTGCGGCTTCTCGTAGATGACCGCGCTGCGCACCTCGGCGACGTGGTCGAGGCAGAAGTCGTGCACGAGCTTGAGCGTCTTGCCCGTGTCGGCGACGTCGTCCGCGATCAGGACCTTCTTGTTGGAGAAGTCGATCGCGTTGGGGACGGGCGCCAGCATGACCGGCATCTCCAGGGTGGAGCCCACGCCGGTGTAGAACTCGACGTTCACCAGGTGGATGTTCTTGCAGTCCAGGGCGTAGGCGAGACCGCCGGCGACGAAGACGCCGCCCCGCGCGATGGACAGGATGATGTCCGGCTCGTAGCCGTCGTCCGCGATGGTCTGCGCCAGCTCACGGATGGCCTGCCCGAAGATCGGGTAGGTCAGGTTCTCGCGGATCTCACTCACTGTTGCTCTTCGCCTTGCTGCTCAGACCTGGGTGCGGTGGAAATTCTGGAAGGAACGCGAGGGCGTCGGCCCGCGCTGGCCCTGGTAGCGGGAGCCGTGCTTCTCCGAACCGTAGGGGTGCTCGACGGGAGAGCTCAGCCGGAACATGCACAGCTGGCCGATCTTCATCCCCGGCCACAGCTTGATCGGCAGCGTGGCCATGTTCGACAGCTCCAGCGTCACGTGCCCCGAGAAGCCCGGGTCGATGAAGCCGGCCGTCGAGTGCGTCAGCAGACCGAGCCGGCCGAGGCTGGACTTGCCCTCCAGCCGCGAGGCGACGTCGTCGGGGAGCGTGATCACCTCGTACGTGGAGGCCAGCACGAACTCGCCGGGGTGCAGGATGAACGCCTCGTCGCCTTCCGGCTCCACCAGCCGCGTGAGGTCCGCCTGCTCGACCGCGGGGTCGATGTGCGGGTACCGGTGGTTCTCGAACACCCTGAAGTAGCGGTCCAGCCGCACATCGATGCTCGACGGCTGCACCATCGATTCGTCGTACGGGTCGATCCGCACGCGGCCGGCGTCGATCTCGGCCCGGATGTCCTTGTCTGAGAGAAGCACGCATCGAGGATACGCGGAGAAGCCGGACAACCTGACAACGCGGGCCCGGCCCCCCGGGCCGGGCCCGCGCCGGGCTCATCGCTTCGTGAGATCAACCGGCACGGAATGCCGCAGACGGGCACAGCGCGGGCAGCGCAGCAGCCGCCCGGGGCCGATCCGGCCGGCGCCGAGGTGCTGCATCGGGAACGAAGCGGTGCTGAACACGTGCCCTTCGGCACAACGAACGACGGTGCGCTCCATCGAGCTCCCTTTCCCCATGAACGTGAAGAACAAAAGCCACATTAGGGGATGTATCAGACCGACTTGAAGGCGGCACCCCGACAGCCCCCGGAGGTTTGCCGCGCCCCCACGGTACGCCCCAACTCCCGCCCCCCGCGCACCCGTCCCCATCCCCCGCACACCCCCCTCACACGACGAGAAGGCCACCACGGCAAGTGCACCGGGGGCCTTCGATGGGGTAGAGTGTGCGACGATGCGAAGCCTCAAGGGGCTCCGCGCGCGGGCGTAGTTTAATGGTAGAACATGAGCTTCCCAAGCTCAGAGCGCGAGTTCGATTCTCGTCGCCCGCTCTTGCAGAAGGCCTCAGGTCACGGACCTGAGGCCTTCTTCGTATGCCCGCGCACGCCCCGCGCCACCGCCCACCCGCTGCCGCCGGAGACCCGGCAGGGGGAACTGGTCGCCCGCGTCCAGGCGTTCGTCCGGCAGCACCCGCCCGATCCGCAGTCGCCCCCAGCCGGTCGCCGCGTTCCCAGAGGCTGGGGAAGGCGTAACGCCCGGCCTCGGCCCGCGCCCTCCCGCGGTGCGGGACCCGCCTCCGGGCGGGCACACTGGGCATGTGGGCCAGTTCGCCGGACCGCGGGGCTCGCCGCCGTCCCGGGGCGCCCTGCCGAGGAGGTGCCATGGAGGCCCAGCAGCAGCTGCCCGACGCCGGTCACGCCGACGTCCGCGTCGTCGCGGCGACGCCCGAGGTCGCCCGCAAGGTCGCGGAGGTGCTGCGCCGCTGCTTCGCCGCGACCGAACAGCGCAGCTATCCGGCCGGAGCCGAAGGCGGCACCCGTCTCCACTTCACGGTGGACACCACCCGCGCAGCGGAACCGGCGCGGTCCTGGCTGGCGGCCAGCCAGTCGGCGTTCGACGAGCCCCCCGAAGCGGACGGTCCCTGAGGGGGACCCCAAGGGAACGCCCCGCTCCGGCCAGGGGGCCGCCCCGGCCGTTCGCCAGGCACGTCCGCGGCTTCGGCGGCAGCCTGGGGCCGTGGGCCGGCCTCCGTGGGTCAGAGCAGCGGCTCGGGCCACCCGCCGGGCTCCGGGGAGCTCGCCGCGGGGGCGGTCAGGCAGTCGAAGCCGAGGCGGCTCAGCGCCCTGGTCACCTCGCCCGCGGTGAAGTCCCGGCGGTCCTGCCGCGTGATCACTTCGCCGACCTGCTTGACGGGGTAGGTACGGCCATCGATGACCGCACAGGGACCGACGGCGGCCTCCGGCTCGACGCCGGTCATCAGCTGCTCGACCTCACCCTTGACGAAGTCGAAGGGGAAGTGGGCGATTACGCAACGCATGGTGCCTCACAGACGGGGTCGGAGGGGATCGGTGCCGGAGCGGTTCGTGCGGCGGGACCACCCGGGGACCTGGGCCGGGACGTCCCGGCCGGAGGTCCCTCAAGCCGGCTCCGGCTCGGCGAACCACGCGAGGATTCGCAAGGACGGGTCGAAATAAATATCAAGCGAATGCGCCCTCGACAACGCCTCCGGCACGCACGCTCCGGGAATTCTCCGGAAAAATCAGCCGGACGCGTGGCGGGGGCGGAAAAACGAGCGCTGGGGCCCGCACCCGAAGGTGCCGGCCCCAGCGCTGCATGTTTCAGCCTCAGGCGGGAACGATGTTCTCGGCCTGCGGGCCCTTCTGGCCCTGCGTGACGTCGAAGGTCACCTTCTGGCCCTCCTGGAGCTCACGGAAGCCCTGGGTGGCGATGTTCGAGTAGTGGGCGAAGACGTCGGCGCCGCCGCCGTCCTGCTCGATGAAGCCGAAGCCCTTTTCAGCGTTGAACCACTTCACGGTGCCGGTAGCCATAATTTTCTCCTTCGGGGAAATACCCATGGGCCCACAGGGAGCGGGCCTCGCGTCGCCGCGATGATTGCCCCACCCGGAGAATTCCGGTAACACAAAGTGCTTCACCGGTGGGAAACCGGTGGAAGCACTTGAAGATTTTGGGAACCACAACTGCAACTGATATCGACACTAGCACGACTCATACAGCACCGCCTAGGCATTTCTCGTCCGGTTGACGATGGGCGAGAAAATCGGCGGCGGCCCGCCCCCTGTTTCTGTCACCGCGGGATGAGATATTTGTTTTTCGATATCCCCGGCCCGTTTCCCCGGCCGCCCCGCACCCCGCGACCCGCACCCCCGCCACGCCCCTGCGCGCGGCGCCCGCGCGCCCCGAAAGCTACGGTGGCCGCGATAGACATGCTCCGCCGCCAGCCGATAAGGTCCCCCCGACGAAGGGTGCGCATGGCTCCAGAAGCCCGACCGAACGCCGCCGACAACCTCGACGACGACGACTACCCCGCCTACACCATGGGCCGTGCCGCTGAGATGATCGGCACGACGCCCGCCTTCCTGCGCGCCCTGGGCGAGGCCCGGCTCATCACTCCGCTGAGATCCGGCGGCGGCCACCGCCGCTACTCGCGCTACCAGCTGCGCATCGCCGCCCGCGCGCGCGAGCTCGTCGACCAGGGCACCCCGATCGAGGCCGCCTGCCGCATCATCATCCTTGAGGACCAGCTCGAGGAAGCCCTGCGGCTCAACGAGGAACTGCGCCGGCGCGAGGACCGGCCGGAGGACCCGGCCGGCTCCTGACGGCGGGGCTCACCCCTGGCGCTCGGCCTTCCCGACCAGCCTGCGCCGGCGCCAGAGGACCAGCGGGAGCGCGCCCGCGAGGCCCAGGGCCGGCGGGGCAGCCGCCGCGGCGGCGTTCAGGCCCGGCTGGTCGAAGGTGCCCGGGACGGGGAGGGTCGACCAGCGGTCGAGGGGCCAGGCCACCACGATCGCGCGGCCGACGACCTCGTCCTCCGAGACCGTGCCGCCGTCGATGTTCTGGTGCCAGCGCGAGTCCATCGAGTCCTGGCGGTGGTCGCCCATCACCCAGATCCGGCCCTTGGGCACCGTGATCGGCCCGAAGGGCTTGTCGCCGCAGGGCGTGTTCCCCGGGAAGATGTGGCCGCTCTCGCGCAGCGACTTGCCGTTGACCACGACCGGCTCGTTGTCGCCCTTGCACTCGACGGTGTCGCCGCCGACCGCGATGACCCGCTTGATCAGGTCCTGCTCGTCCGCCGAGGGCATCAGGCCGATGAAGCTGAGGACCTTCTGCACGGCGTTCTGCTGCTTGGTGTCCTCGTCCAGCCAGCCGCCCGGGTCGTGGAAGACGACGACCTCACCGCGCTGCGGCTTCGAGCCGAACCACGGGGTCAGCTTGTCCACCAGCACCCGGTCGCCCCGCTGGAGCGTGTTCTGCATCGAGTCGGAGGGGATGGAGAACGCCTGCACCAGGAAGGACTTGATGAGCAGCGCGAGGATCAGGGCGACGCCGATGAGGATCGGCAGCTCCTTCCACAAAGGGCGCTGCTGTTTGCGTCTGACCTTGCCGTCGTCCTGTCCGGGGGTCTCCGTCTCCCCGGCGTGGGCGTCCTCCACCGGCGCCCCGCCGTCCCCGGCCGTCCCCGCGGTGCCGTCGGGCAACCGCTCGGGCTCCTGGCCGCCGGACCGTGCACCAACCGTCGAGTCCCCCACATCCGCTCCTCACGCGTTTCGCTGATTCGTGCACACACTATTCGGTGTGGCATACGGCCGCTCTAAGCGCCGAACCCGGACGGAAACGACAGGAGGGGGCCCGGCTCGTTCCTCACGGACGGCCAGGACGGGGGTGACGGCCGAAGACGCCGCCGGCAAGACCAGGGCGGCACAGACGAGTTGCGCCTCGACGCCGGGCAGGAGGCCGCCGGACGATGGGGTGACGGTCCGCCACCCACGGGGGACGGGGCCGCCTACTCCTCGTCCTCGTACGGCGCCTCTTCCAGGAGCCGCTCCCCGATGTCGTCCGCCCACTCCTGCGCCCAGCGGCGCAGGCCGGCGATCTGCTCCTCGTCCAGGCCGTAGGCGGCGAACTCGCGGTCGTCGGTCCACTCGGCGCCGTCGAGCCGGGCCCGCAGCTCGCCGAGGTCGAACGCGTCTCCCGCGTGAGCGCGCCCCAGTTCCTCGACCTCCACGCGCGACCACCGGCCGGAGGCGAAGGCCGCGTGCACGTCGACGAGGTCACGGGGGTAGCCACGGGCGGCGAGGGCCCGCACCTTGGTGCCGACGACGTCGTCGAGGGCCAGGACCGGTCCGTACGCGGTCTGCAGCGGCGGGTGCGCCATCGTCTCCTTGAAGACGTCGACCTCGCACTCCGCGCCCGTCGGGGCCTCGGTGACCACCATGCGCGCCGAGAGGGGCGTGGTCTCGACCGCTCGGACCCGCCAGCTCCGTTCGGTCAGGCCGCGTTGCAGGGCCGCCGCGATGCCCTCCATCGGCGCCGGGGACTCGGTGGCGAGGTCGAGGTCCTCGCTGAAGCGGTCCACCAGCCCGTGGGCCTGCACCGCGTACCCGCCCGTGAGGACGAGCGGGTACGGGGAGCCGATCGCCACGACGTCGGCGAGCAGCCTCTGCTGCAGACCTGTGATCTTCACGCGGCGGCGGGCTTCCTCGCGGGGAGGGCCTTCTCGGTCGGCATGCCCACGATTATCCCGGCTCCGCCCGGCCCCGGCCCGCGGCCGTCGGCCGTCAGTGCGCGGGCCAGCCGTCCAGGTGGCGGTGGACCGTCACCGACGGCCGGGTGTGCGGCGCCGTGCCCGCCGTCATGGACGAGGGCTGGGCCAGCAGGGCCGTGACCTCGGCGGCCAGGGCGTCGGCCCTGCGCTTGAGGTCGGCGGCGGGGAGGCGGGAGGAGCCCAGCGCGTCCAGGCGGCGGTGGATGTCGGCGAGCCGGCGCTGGGCCGTCGGGGTGAGCCGCGTGGGCTTCGGGGTGGAGACGACGAACTGGTACGCGCCCGCCAGGGTCTGGCAGCCGGTGCAGTGCTCGTTGCGGGCCCGGCCGTTGTTGATCGCGTTGAGGCGGACGTGGTCGCCGGCCAGCGTGACGACCTGGAAGGACAGGGCCACCGAGCGGCAGGCGTCGTCCGCGGTGCAGCCGGCGGACGTGGCGATGGCCTGGTTGCCGACGCGGGCGGCGGTGACGGAGCCGAGCTGGTGGACGGCGAAGCTGTCGTCGTACGCGACGTGGTGGTGGGGGTTGGCCACGGTCCGCACGTCGTCGTGGGTGACGGCGATGCCCTCGGCGGCCTGGGCGGGGCCGCCGGTGGCGGCTGTGGCGATGCCGGCGGCCAGCAGTCCGATGCGTAGGAAGTGACGGGAGAGAAAGGGGTTCACGAAACGTCTCCTCAAGGAGTCATGGGTTCGACGGGTGTGGTGAGTCACCTGAGCGGTGGTGTGACGGACGGGCCCGGTGTCCGGGCGGCCGTCGTCGCTCAGGGCGTCGCGGCCGGGCTCGCCGGCGGCGCGGTCGGCGCCGGGGCGGTGGTGGCTGCGGGCGGCGCGGTGGTGGCCGGGGGCGTGGCAGCCGGAGGCGTCGCCGGCGCGGGCGACGGGGCCGACGTCGTGGTGGCGGGCTCCGGCTTGGGCGTGGAGGGCGGCAGGACGGGCGGCTTGGCCGGCGGTCCCGCGGGCGGGAGCACGACGGGCGCGGGGGCCGTCGTGGGCTTCGGGCCGGGCGCGGCCGCGGGCCCGCCCGCCGGGGCCGCCGGGGGCCCGGCGGTGACCGCCGGGGCCGGGGTCGGCATCCCGGGGCGGGGCGGCGGGGTGCGCCACGGCAGCGGGGAGACCGCGGGCACCGAGCCCCCGGGGCTCCACACGCCGGGCACCTGGCTTCTGGCCGGGTCTCGCCCGGGCAGCTCCGGGTGGGCGGGCTCGGGCGGGGGCAGGGTGGGCACGTGGGGCTGGAGGATCGGCGCGAGGGGCGGCTTCGGGGGCAGCGGCTTGGGCGTGACGCCGCTGGACCAGGCGAAGCCCAGCGTCGTGGCCACGGCCGCCACCCCCAGCAGCAGGCCGATCCGCAGCCGCGGCCGGCCGGCGGTGGCGCGCAGGGCGTTGCGGCCCAGTCGGCCGCTGAGCCGGATGGACAGGTAGGTCATGCCGGCCAGCGGGCAGATGAGCATGAGGCTGCCGAGCACGCCGGCCAGCCCGCTCAGCACCTCGCCGTCGGCGAACGCCTCATAGGTGCCGACGAGTTGCTGGGCGAGCGAGCGCACTCCGGTGGCGACCAGGCGGGGCAGGTTCCACAGGGCGTAGGCCAGCTCGGCGGCCAGCAGCGGCACCATGGTCACCACCCAGGTGGTGACGACGACGCGCGTCCTGCGCTTGAGGTCCGCGACGGCCGGGTCGGTCCGCCGGCCGGGGACCATGCTCAGCAGGATCGGCTTGATCTTGCCGTAGAGGTCCGGCACCCCGGCGAGGTCGCCGAGGATGAAGTAGCCGTCCAGCCGGACGGCGGGCATCAGCTGTTCCAGCACCTCGAAGTGGCCGAGGTAGACGGCGCAGAGCAGGAAGGGCTGGCCGGTCACGAAGTACGCGCCGGTCAGCAGCAGCATGAAGACGACGTTGAAGTAGACGCCGCCGAGGTCGGTGCGCAGCCGGCCGGCGCGGCCGATGCGGTAGACGTCGGTGACGTCGGTGTACATGGACGGCCAGATCAGGAAGATCCCGCAGCCGATGCAGCCCGGATGGGCGCCGTCGTATCTGCACGCCGAGGCGTGCCCGAACTCGTGGAAGACGAGCGAGGCGACGGTGATGCCGAAGACGACCAGCAGCAGGAGCGGCTGGTCGAGGACGTTGAGCACGGGCGTCATGGCGCCGTGGAAGCCGAAGAGCCACACGTCCATGGCGACGGCGAGGGCGAGGACGCCCGCGACCACCGGCGGCCGGTGCAGCCAGGCCAGCGAACGGGCGATGACGGCCACCCGGCGCTCGTTGAAGATGACGCGGTGGCCCTTGAGGCCGAGCAGCAGGTCCGAGCGGGGGCCCTGGACCTCGTCGCTCTCCTGCCCGGGCGGCACGGTGACGCCGAGGGGTTCCAGCTTGTTCTCGACGAGGTAGGCGACGTTCTCGCCGCTGACCTCGCGTCCGAAGCCGGCGCTGACCTCGCGGGCGACGGCGCGCATGTCCCGGGTGCCGTCGACGGCCGAGGCGACCAGGTGGAGCAGCCGGGAGAGCTGCACCACCTGGCCGTCGCCGCGGCGCGCGATGTACTTCGGTTCGGTGAACCCGGACCCCTGGTACTCCCCGTGCAGGCGCAGGCCCGCGCTGAGCCGTGGGACGACGGCTGCCGCGTCGGGCTCCGGGCCCGGCACCGCCTGTTCCAGCAGGGGCAGACGCAGGGTGTCGGCCTCCCCCTCCGCGTACGCCTCCGGTTCGGCGTACGGAAAGCCCCCGGGTCCCGGCACGGGGGCGCCGGCGTCCCCTGTCCGGACGCCGGCGCACGCGGTGTCTCCCGGCGTGCCCGTGCCGAGCGTGGCGGTCTCGCCGGTCGTGCGATGGCGGCTGCGGCCGGCCTCGTGGTCTCCGACCACCGTCATCTGGTTCCTCCCCCTCGACGAGACCGCTCGGTGTTCCCCCCTTGCCGGCGGGCCGCGCCTTCCCCTGGAGCGCGGCCCGCCGAGTGTGCGGGCCGGGTTACTGCTTGATGGAGATGGACTGCGTGGCCTCGGACTGCGCGACGGCGAACGGCGAGGAGTCGTTGACGGCCAGCGACTCGTTGTGCGCCGAGACGTTGGCGATGTGCTTGGTGACGTTGGTGGTGCGGGTGAAGCTGAACTTCAGCTTGCCCAGGGCCTCGCGGCCGGGAAGCAGTTCGGCGGACTCGGCGTCGAGCTCACTCGGGTTCATGCTCATGGCTGTGCCTTTCGGTCTGAGGTGTGCGAGGTGGCGGATACCGGCGGGCGGACGCCCCGCGTACGGGGCGGGGGCGCCGCGCCGGCGACGGTGACCGCTCCTACTGCTGGATGGAGATCGACTGGCCGGCGGCCGACTGGGCCACGGCGTCGGGCGAGCACACGTTGAGCGCCGTCGAGGAGTTGTGCGCCGCCACGTTGGCCACGTGCTTGGTGACGTTGGTGGTGCGGGTGAAGCTGAACTTCAGCTTGCCGAGCGCCTCGCGGCCGGGAAGCAGTTCGGCCGACTCGGCTTCGAGCTCATGGGCGTCGAGCATGGTGGTCCCCCTCCGGGATGTGGCCCGCGTGACGTCCGCTCGTGTGGAACCGTCGGGTTCGACGCGGTTACCCCACGCGGGTGATGACGAAAGTCGCCCTCGGACACAGGCAGGACCCCCCGGCCCCTGTCCGATGCGGTTGGACTTGCTGTCCAACGAGATTGGACACTAGTGGCGTCCGTCGGCACCGCGCAAGCGGTTCCGGCGGACCGCCCCCGTAGAATCGGTTCCACCCGAGCGGGCCCGAGCCAGCCGAGAGCAGGAAGCGACCGTCAGTGGCCAACGCACTGCAAGAGATCATCAGACAGCGCCTGGAGCGGCAGGGGTGGTCCTACGGGGAGGTCGCTCGCAGGGGCGGCATCCCGCGCTCGACCGTGCACCACCTGGCCACGACCGACCGCCTGGTGCGCATGCCGCAGCCGGCCACGCTCGAAGGCCTCTCCCGCGGGCTCGACCTCCCGCTGGACACCGTGCGCCGGGCCGCCGCCGAGACCTGCGGCATCCACCTCTACCCCACGACGGAGGACGCCCCGGCGACGCGGCCGGACCCGGACCCGGAGGTCGACCTGCTGATCGCCAGCGTCCAGCGGCTCTCCACCGACGACCGCCGGCACGTGGCCGCCCTGGTGGAGTCGCTCCTGGGACGGGCCCCCGGGAGCCCTCCGGCCGTGGAGCACGAGAGTCACCCGAAAGAGTCCTGAACTCGCTGTTTGAACACGGTCGTTCATACTCGGACGCCCCGTCACCACCTCCGGTTCCGGCAGCGGTTGAATCCGGTGAATATTCCTCTCCGGGCCCAGGACCACGCCTCTTCCCGGCTATCGTCTCGACCTGCCCGAAGCCAGGGGGAATGAGTGCTCGTTGTCAGTGGTGGCTCGACGTCCCACGCCGTTGTCCGGGGTCACACCGGGGAGTCCGTGGTGCTGCTCTCGGGTGAACTGCCCGAAGTGCTGACCGACCGGAGCGTCGCCGAGCTGCTCGACCTGGCGGCGGCGGTGCTGACCGGCGAGGAGATGGCCATGTTCCGCGAGTGCCTGCGCGCGCTGCGCCGCGGCGAGCGGCTGGGCCACCGCCGGGTGGAGGTCGGCGGCGCCGTCCTCACCGTCTACTACGAGGGTTGACCTCCGCCCTCGGGTGCGCACCGCGCACACGGAGCCGCCCCCGGGATCGCCGGGGGCGGCTCCTTGGGTTCCGGCGGCGTGAACCGGCCGGGGTTACGGGTGGCCGTGCCCGAGACCGCCGAACAGGTCGTCGCCGTTGCCGGATCCGTTGCCCGAGATGATCGGGATGTCGTCGAGGATGTGCGACAACGGGTCGTCGCCGTCGTTGATCGTCGAGTTCTCGGTGCACTGCTGCTGCTGCTGCGAGGACAGGATCGGCACGTCCTGGATGCCGATGTTGAGCAGGCCGATCAGCGACTGGACGCCCAGCTTGCCGATGGCGATGCACGGCTTGTTCAGCGAGCCGTTGATCAGACCCATCTGCGGGCTCATGTAGCCGCCGGTCCAGGTGTTCCCGTACATCTGGCCGGCACCGTTCGCGTTGGCGACGTCCTGGCTGTCACCCGCCGCGAGGGCGGGTCCAGCGGTGGCGCTGACGGCGGAGAACGCCAGCGCGGCCGTGGCCACTACCTTTTTGATCACAATGGTTCCTTCGCTTCGGGTCGACGAATTGCAAGAACTAATCAACTAACCCGGAAGCCGTCCCGAAGGTTATCGGGATTCATTCTTTTGGCCGCACCGGCGGCGATATCAAATAATTAAACAGCGCGGGAGCGGGGGCGGCGGACATGCGGATCCCCCCGCAGCGGGTCCCGCACACCCGCCGCAGGGGGACTTGTCCGACTGCTCGGTCCGTCCGGTCAGTGACCGGGGCCGCCGAAGAGGGGCCCCGCGTTGCCCGAGCCGTTGCCCGAGAGGATCGGGATCTCGTCGAGGATGTGCGACAGCGGGTCGTCCCCGTCGTTGATCGTCGAGTTGTCGGTGCACTGCTGCTGCTGCTGCGACGTAAGGATCGGCACGTCCTGCAGGCCGATGTTGAGGGCGCCGATCAGCGACTGGATGCCAAGCTTGCCGATGGCGATGCAGGGCTTGTTCAGCGAGCCTTGGATGAGGCTCATCTGCGGGCTTTCCTTGCCGTCGGTGTGCGTGTTCCCGTAACCGGTCTTGGCACCGTTGGCGTTCAGGACGTCCTGCTCGTTGTCGATGGCCATCGCAGGAGCGGCGATGGCGCCGACCGCGGAAGCCGTCACCGCGGCAGTGGCGAGTACCTTCTTGAACACGTCTATTGCCTTTCGATCGAGTAGCGCCCCCACTGAGAAAGCGTTCTGAATAACTCCGGCCCAAACAGGAGGTTCCGGGCTTTCACTCATTCGAGCCAGTGGGGGACCATCGTCGATCAAAAGCAATTATCGCGTGTTTCGGCGATAAGAAAAAATGCTGGTCAGGGTGACGTAGCGGTACTGGCCGCCGCGCTCGCTGCGCAGTTCCCCCCGCTCTATCAGATGGGCGATCGTCCATGGGGACAGCCCGAGCATGGACGCGGCGGTCCGCACGGGGACGCTCAGCCCCTCGAAGACCGCCGGCACGGGTTCCACCGCGGCGTCGGTCTCCGGCAGGACGTCGGTCCCATGGAAGTCGTGTGCGGCGTAGGCGTAGTAGTCGATTGCAGCAGCAACGTGTCGTGCCATGTCGACGCCCACCATCCCCTCGGTCAGGTTCGCATTTACGTACTTGCCACCAGGCCAGTCAGCTCAGCGGGAAGGTTATGCACCCCCTAACCGGGCGTCAAGTATGGTTTTCACTTGCTTGACGCCCGGTTAGATACCGTTGAACGACGATCGGGGGTACGAAACCGGCCGTGCGCTGGGGCGATGGGCGCGGCGCGGCGGGTGCGCTGGTGCGAACCAAGGGCGCCCCAGCGGCGGAAAGCGAGGCGTCCGCGCGCTGGTCGCCGTTTTCCGCACCGCGATCTCTCCCCCTAACGTGTCCGGGAGCGCGGCCCGTTACTTACCTGCCGACGGGCTAGTCAGCAAGAGAAAGCAGGAGTGTGAGCCCATGGCCAGCAGCCCCCAGGCGCGCAAGAGCGACACGCGTGAGCGCATCCAGAAGACGGCCCTGGACCTCTTCGTCTCACGCGGCTACGACAAGACGTCGCTGCGGGAGATCGCCGAGGAGCTCGGGGTGACCAAGGCGGCGCTGTACTACCACTTCAAGACGAAGGAGGACATTCTCGGCGCGCTGTCGGACCAGCTGGGCCGGCCCGTGGACGACCTCATCGCCTGGGCCAGGGAACAGCCGGTGACCCTGGAGACCAAGCGGGAGCTGCTGCGCCGCTACAGCACGGCCCTGCGGGACGCGGCCCCGATCTACCACGTCTTCCAGGAGAACCAGGCGACGCTGCGCGAGCTGAGCATCGGCGAGGCCCTGCAGGAGCGGCTGGTGGCGGTCACCGCGCTGCTCCAGGCCGGCACGGACCGGTCGCCGGACGCGCAGGTGCGCTTCTCAAGCGCGATGCTGACCGTGCACTTCGGCGCGTTCACCCTGAACGGGCTGGCCGGGGAGGCCGAGGAGAAGCGTGAGGCGCTGCTGCGGGTCGCGCTGGAGATCCTCGACTCCACCGACGACGCCCGTGGGGAGGAGCCGGTCAAATAGGCGGCTCATCCGATGTCAGCCATGAGGGCGCACTCCGCGGGTGCGCCGGGACCCGGGCGGGGAGGCCGGGACTGCGCGTGCTCGGCGCGGAACGCGTGGCGCGGGCGGCGGTATTTGGTTGCAGTTGCCATCCTTCCAAACCGCCAGGTCGGTTTGATGGAGGATCATCCGACGGTAGTCCGCCGGGAATCGGCGGCTTCGCGCGGGAGGCTCAGACCCCGGCCGGGGTGACGAGCCGCGTCGCGTCGGCCTCGGCGGAGTCGACGCGGGCCTTCTCGATTTCGGCCAGCGCCCTGGCGCCCCGGCCGGGCGAGATGTCGAGCCGCGCCAGCACGGAGGGCACGGCCACGCTCGGCATCAGGTGCTCGTAGAGCACGATGGCCCGGCGTTCGAGGTCGGCACGTTGGTTGACCACCTGCGACATGGTGTTGATGCCCGCGTAGGCGCCGACGATCAGCTCGGCGGTGTCGGACGGCACCACGTGCGGCAGGACCTCCCCGCGCTCCTTGCCCTCGACGAGCACCTGGGTGCTCAGGTCGGTCCAGCCGATGAAGGGCGTGCTGCGGTGGAGGCTCGTCCCGCCGTGCTCCAGCGTGAGGCGCACGCTGCCGCGCAGGAGGGGGTCCTGGAGGAGCCGGTGGGCGAAGATCAGGCCCATGTCGACGAGTTCCTGCATCTTGGAGAGCACCGGCCGCTCGCCCGGCTCGGGAATGGCCGGAAGCTGCGCATCGATGACGGCCAGCGCCAGCTCTTCCTTGGAGGCGAAGTGGAAATACAGCGCCCCCTTGGTCACCTCGGCACGCGCGAGGATCTCCGTAATGGTGGCGGCGTCGTAACCTCGCTCGTCGAACACCACCGCGGCCGCTTCGAGAATGGACTGGCGAGTCCTGATCGCACGGTCCTGCTTTGCCACGGTTAGCCTCCGGTTCAACTGATCACTGCGCCGCCCCCCTGGCGGCGAGGGGCGACGCTTCGCTGCAAGCGCCACATCGCCCCCCGAAATCAAACCGGCGAGTCCGTATTCTATCAAGTACGACCGAGCAATCTGGCGCAATTCACACCATGTGAACTGGCGTTCACCGTTCGCACGGGGAATCGAACGTCAGACGATAGTGAATCCTCCGTCCACCGGCATCGTCAGACCGGTGACAAAAGAGGCACGATCGCTCAGCAGCCAGGCGGCGGCCTCGGCGATCTCCTCCGGCTCGGCCGTCCTCGGCTGCGGCGTCGCCGCGTGCAGGGCGGCCTCGATGCCGGGGTTCTGCGCGAACCAGTCCGCGACGACCTCGCTGCGCGTGGTGCCGGGCGCCACGGAGTTGACCCGGATGCCACTGGCCGCGTACTCGGCGGCCGCGGCCTTCGTCAGGCCGATGACGGCGTGCTTGGAGGCCACGTAGGGCGCGGCGACGGGCGTCGCCAACAGCCCGCCCACGCTGCTGTTGTTGACGATCGAGCCGCCCTTGCCCGAGTCGAGCATGGCCGCGATCTCGTCGCGCAGGCAGTTCCACACGCCCCGCGCGTTGGTGTCCATGATGCGGTCGTAGACGTCGTCGTCCATCAGGTGCAGCGGCGTGCGGCCCTCGCCCCAGCCGGCGTTGTTGAAGGCGCAGTCCAGGCGCCCGTAGCGCGCCACCGCGAAGTCCACCGCCCGCTTGGTGTCCTCGCGCCGGGCCACGTCCGCCACCACGTACGCCGCCTCGCCGCCCCGGCCGGTCAACTCGGCGACCAGCTCGCGCAGCCGGTCCTCGCGCCGGGCCGCCAGCACGACCGTGGCCCCTTCGCGACTGAAAACCCGGGCGGCCGCGGCACCGATGCCGCTGCTGGCGCCCGTGATCAGCGCTATCTTGCCCTGCAGAATGCCGTTCTCGGCGGTCATGTGCGGGATTCCCCCTCGTCGTCGGCAATGGAAAACAGGTGGGAGCACCGGCGGACGGCACCGCCGGAAGCACCCTGCCGGCCCGGCGCGATCGTCCCTGGCGATCGCCGGAGCCGGCGAATTCACCAGAGCGTTCCCGCCCGTGCCTCGGCGTCCACGGTACGCAGAAGCTCTTCGTCGATGGCGGAAAGCGTCTCCACGACGTGCCGCACACCGGCCGCACGCATCAGCTCCCCTTGGAAACCATGGGCAAAACCGGACGGGTGTCCGATGAATGCCACGCCCAGCGAGCGCGCCGTCTCCGCCACGCGCGCCACGTCGTCGATGAAAAGCGCCTCGTCCGGACGGAGGCCGAAGACGTCACCGGTGATCTCGGCGATGCCCGGGCGGAAGTCATTGGTGCACACGTACCCGGGACCGTCGAAGAGGTCGGCGTGCTCCCCCAGATACCGGTCGAAATGCTCGGCGGTGAGCCCGCCGTAGCAGACCGTGCGCAGGCCCAGGGCGCGCAGGCGGTGCAGCAGGTCCACCGCGCCGTCGAGGATGCGGATCGGGTCCTTCTCCAGATACGCGGCGCGTTCTTGGAAATAGACCTCCAGCACCCGCTCCGGGGTCCAGTCCACGCCCGCCGCATCGGCCAGCGCGGCGGCCGCGACCAGCTGTGTCTGGGAGAAGACGGCACGCTCCACGTCGGCCGTGTACCGGCCGCCCCGGCTGGTGACGAAGTCGTGGATCACCGGACTGAACGTGTCATTGAGAAGGACGCCGTCGATATTGACGGCGGCCAGGCGTATCCGGCTCAGCGGCGCGGCCACAAATGACCTCCAATGTCAGGCGAAGTGCTCGGAAATTAAACCGTCAAGCACCCCTTCGCCACAGCAAAAGAGGCGAGAGAGTTGAGTCACATTCGGACTGGTAGGTCATCGGCCGAGACGTATCTTTACCCCCGAGGGGCGTTGACCTAGGGAACGTTGACACTCTAAAAGAAAACCGGACAGCACGCACCTTGACAGTCGGCGGACAACCCGCCCTGCTTCCTGGCCATCTGAGGGAGAAACATGTCCCGGACCATCTGCGCGCCAGCGGCCCACGCCGCGGCCCTGCCCCGGCTCACCACCACCGTGCCCCGGGAGTTCGTCCACCGGGCGGCGGTGGCCGAGGTCCTGCTGACGGGCTGGCGGCGGGAAGGCGAGGACCGCTTCCTGGTCACCGCCCAGTGGCCGCGCGGGCACAGCTTCTTCACCCCGGTCGCGGGCGCCGGGGGCCGGCGGCACGACCCCATGCTGGTCACCGAGACCATCAGACAGGTCGGCTCCCTCATCGCCCACGCCGAGTTCGACGTCCCGCTCGGCTACCAGTTCCTCATGTGGGACCTGTCCGTCACCACCCACCCGGAGCGGCTGGCCGTCGGGCCGGTCCCCGCGGAGCTGGTGCTGGAGGTCCGCTGCTCCGACGTCCGCCGCCGGGCCGGCACCCTGGCCGGGCTGCGCTACGACGTCGTCCTCCGCCGCGACGGCGCGATAGCCGCGACCGGGAACGCCTCGTACACCTGCGCGTCCCCCGAGGTCTACCGCCGGCTGCGCGGCAACCGCGAGCCGGGCCTGCCCACCCGGACGGCACCCGCCGTCCCGCCGGAACTGGTGGGCCGGCACTCGTCCTTCGACGTGGTCCTCGCCCCCGCCGCGTCCCCCGCCGGCGGTCCCGCGGACGCCTCCGCCGCCGGCCGGGCGGGCCGCTGGCTGCTGCGGGCCGAGGGCGACCATCCGGTCCTCTTCGACCATCCCGTCGACCACATCCCCGGCATGGTGCTGCTGGAGGCCGCCCGTCAGGCGTCGGCCGCCCTCGCCCCCGCCGCCTCCGCCGTCACCCCCGCCTCCTTCACCAGCAGCTTCCACCGCTACGCCGAGCTGGACCTGCCCTGCTGGATAGAGGCCGAGCGCGACGAGCCCGACGCCGCGGGGGCGTTCGTCAGCCGCGTCAGCGGACACCAGGACGGCGAGCCGGTGTTCTCCTGCACGATCACCACCACACCGCCGGCCGACCCGTCCGTGTGCCAGTGATCCCATACCGGCAACGCGCCGCCGTTTCCTCGTTAGGGTCTTGCGCGTCCACTGGCCCGGACCGCCGCGTTGACCCGGGCCGCCGAGCCGAGGGAGCGCTTCGCGTGCTGAGTCTGACCGGAACGGCCTTCTTCGCGCTGCTCATCGGGCTGTGCGTGCTGGCCGTCCTGGCCACGCTGCTGCTGTGGGCCCGGCTCCGGGGGCCGCGCCCGGTGCGCTGGCTGGGGCGCATCGCCCTCATCGCGCTCTGCCAGGCCACCGCCATCTGCGTCGTCGCGGTGTGGATCAACTCCACGTACGGGCTCTACGCCTCCTGGAGCGACCTGCTCGGCCGGACCGACGACGCCGGGCCCGTGGCGATGCCCGGGCCGCCCGCCCACCGGGCCAAGTTCACCCGCGGTGACAACGGCATGCAGGAGACGTACTTCCACGGCTCCCGCTCCAAGCTCTCCGGCCAGGTCATGGTGTGGACCCCGCCGGAGTACCGCGACCCCCGCTACCGCCACACCGCCTTCCCCGTGGTGATGCTGCTGCACGGCGTCCCCGGCTCGCCGCAGTCCTGGCTGGAGCAGGGCAGGATGCCGGGTGCCTACGAGCGGCTGCTGCGCGGCGGCGCGACCCGGCCCTTCATCCTCGCCGTGCCGATCATCAACCCCGGCGGCGTGGACACCGACTGCTCGGACGTCCACGACCGCAAGGTCGCCACGTGGCTCGCCTCGGACGTGCCCGAGCTGGTCCACGAGCACTTCCGCACCGGCCCCGAGCCCAGGGCCTGGGGCGTGCTGGGGATCTCGACCGGGGGCTTCTGCGCGGCGAAGCTGCCGTTGCAGTACCCGAAGGTCTTCGGTGCCGGCGCCGCGCTCGACCCCGACCCGCTCAGCGGTGACGGGGGCGCGCTGGCCGACCCGGCCGTGCGCGAACGCAACAGCCCGACGCGGCTGGTGCGGCACAGCAGGGCCGACGTCGGGCTGTTCCTGGCGACCTCCCGGCAGGACCGGGGCAGTCCGCCGCGCTACATCGAGGAGTTCCAGCGGGAGGCGGCGGGCAGCCGCGTCCGGCTGAAGACGATGCTGCTCGCCTCCGGCGGCCACAACTACGGCACGTGGATCACCCTGTACCCGGCGGCCTTCGGATGGCTGGGGGAACAGCTGGCGGGCGGCCCCGGCCGCTGACCGGCCGGCCTGCCGCTGCCGCGCCCTCCTACTCCTGCGCCTCCTCGTCGGGCCGGTCCCCCGTCCCCTTGCCCTCCGGCCGCGCGGACGGCTCGCCCGGCTCGTCGCCGGCGGACCCGCCCGCCTTCTCCTCGCCGCCTCCGGCGGATTCGGGCCTGGGCTCCTCGGAGGTCCCCGGCTCGGGCTTCTTGCCCTCCTGCGGCTTCTTCTCCGGCGGCTTGGGCTTGTCGGCGGTGTCCTGCGGGAAGGTGAGCTGCTGGCTCATCCACTCCAGCACCGGCCCGATCTCCCGGCGCCAGGTGGTGAAGTGGTGGCTGCCCTCGGGGAGGATGATCGACGACGCGGTCATGGGCTCCTTGACGGCCTTGAGGAACTTCTCGGTCTCGCCGTAGTTCTTCTCGCCCTTCTTGCTGCTGGTCACCAGCACCGACACCCTCGGTACGGGCATGTGCTGGAGCCGCCAGACCAGGTCGTGCTCGCGCTGCTTCTGCTTCGCCGCCTCGCCGCTGCCGAAGAGGTTGCCGGTGGTGAGGTCGTTGCCGACCTTGTAGTCGCCGGAGAGCGCGGCCGCGGCCGGGTAGACGTCCGGCTGGCGCATGGCGAGCTGGAGGGCGCAGGTGCCGCCGGAGGAGTAGCCGAGGACGCCCCAGGCGCTCGGGTCCGCACCGACCCGGTAGGTGCTCTTGAGGGCGTCGGGCAGGTCCTTGGTGAAGAAGGTCTCGGCCTGCGGCCCGTCCGGCACGTCGACGCACTCGGTGTCGCGCGGCGGGGCGATGGTCGGGCGGACCATCACGATGACCGTCGGCTGCATCTTGTTCTCCGACAGCAGCTTGCCGGCGGTCTGGGGCACCTGGAGGTGCTGCGCGAGATTCATGATGCCGCCCGGATAACCGCTGATCACGACCATGACGGGGAAGCGGTGCCGCTCGTACTGCTTCTGGAAGTACTGCGGCGGCAGATAGACGAAAGCCGGGTTGACGGCGCGGGACCGCTGGCCGACGATGCGGACCGACTGGACCTTGCCCTCCTTGTCGGCCGCGCCGCGCGGAATTCCGCCCACCTTGTCGAGGCCCTGTGGTCCGGCCGGCTGCACCAGGCCGTCCTTTGACGAGCCGACCGTGGCGTACGGTCCGCCCTTGCCCATCTCATTCACGTTGACGGGGGCCTTGTCGACCCGCCCGAGGAGCTGATTCCAGGTGCCGTAGAACTCTCCCCAGGAATTCACCGCGAGCATCAGCGCCGCCACGATCGCCAGCTGGGTCATGAGGATCGAGCCCAGTCGTCCCAGTACGGGCAGCACCCCGCGCCCGGCCAGACGTGGCCAGACCCACACCGTGAGTCCCACACACAACACGGCGGCGAAAACCACCGTGTACAAGAGTGACCGGCTGGTCAGGCCCATGTGCCTCTCAACTCCCTGCCCCCGTGGTGGGTACCCGTGTTCGCGTCCGGCAATACTTACCGATAAAGAGGCGGGAACGGGCGGAGAGGGTTGCTCTGGACCTCTTTATTGCCCTGCTCTTGGCCTGCCCGTGCCCTTCGCTTCCCCCTGCGTTCCCGAGCCGGAAACGGAAGCGGAAGGAAGTGCGCGCCGGCCTGCCCGGCGCGCGAACGCCGGGCGGATCCGCGCCCGTACCGGCTTCCCGCATCCGGTGACGCCCCGCTTGAGCCCAGGTGGAGACTGGCCGAACCCTTCCTTCCGATGGATGGTGGAGGAGCGGCTCCGCGGTGGGGGCACCGCCCGGCGGCAGCCGGGGGAGGGCCGGGGGAGGTGAGCGGCATGAACGACGCGACGAACGGCCCCGCGAGCACGGCGCGGGACCTCGCGGGCGCCACGGCGAACCCGTACCTGCGCGGCCTCTTCGCCCCCGTCCACGACGAGGTCACCGCCTTCGACCTGCCCGTCACCGGCCGTCTCCCCGAGACCCTGCGCGGCCGCTACCTGCGCAACGGCCCCAATCCCCTGCCCCCGGTCGACCCCGCGTCCTACCACTGGTTCGGCGGCGAGGGCATGGTCCACGGCGTCCGGCTGCGGGACGGCCGCGCCGAGTGGTACCGCAACCGCTGGGTCCGCTCCGACGCGGTGGCCGGGCGGCTGGGCGAGAAGCTGCTGCACGGGCCGCGCCACCTGGGCATGGACTTCGCGCCCAACACCCACGTGCAGTCCTTCGCCGGGCACTGCCTCGCGCTGGTGGAGGGCGGCTCGCTGCCGTACGAGCTGGATCCGGAGCTGTACACGATCGGCCCGTTCACCTTCCACGGCACGCTGCCCGGCGGTTTCACCGCGCACCCGGCCGTGGACCCGCACAGCGGGGAGATGCACGCCGTCGCGTACTGCCTGACCTGGCCGTACGTGCAGTACCTCGTGGTGGGGACGGACGGCCGGGTCCGTCGCCGTGTCGACGTTCCGGTCGACGGGCACCCGATGATGCACGACTTCTCGCTCACCGTGCGGTACGTCCTGCTGTACGACCTGCCGGTCGTCTTCGACGGGCGCCGCGCGCCGGGGGCCTTCCCCTGGCACTGGGACCGAGGGCGGCCGGCCCGGCTGGGAGTGCTGCCGCGCGAGGGCGGGGCGGGCGACGTGCGCTGGCTGGAGGTCGAACCGTGCTTCGTCTTCCACCCCATGAACGCCTACGAGCACGACGGCCGTTTCATCACCGTCCACCTCGTCGGCTACGAGCGCCTCTTCGACGGGGAACGCCCGGTGCCCGAGCTGTGCCCGGCCCACCTCGAGCGCTGGACCGTCGACCTGGCCGCCGGGAGCGTGCGGCGCGTGCGGCTGGACGACCGCCCCGTCGAGTTCCCGCGCGCGGACCCGCGCCGGCTGGCCCGGCGGCACCGCTTCGGCTACGCCGTGCGGGCCCGGGCGGGCGGGTCCGGCGGTGCGGGAGGTTTCGGGGCGGGGCTGGTCAAGTACGACCTGGCGCGCGGCGGCAGCGAGGAGTTCCGGATGCCGCCGGGCGGGGACGTGGGCGAGGGGGTGTTCGTGCCGGCGTCGCCCGGGGCGGCGGAGGACGAGGGCTGGGTGCTGGCCTTCGCGTACGACCCGCTGCGCGAGGCGACGGACCTGGTGGTGCTGGCCGCCCAGGACTTCGCGGCCGGCCCGGTCGCGCGGGTGCACCTCCCGGTGCGGGTGCCCGTCGGATTCCACGGCAGCTGGATCCCGGACCACGAGCCCGGGCGGGACTCCTACGACCGGTGAGAGGCGGTGGTGACGGGTGGCGGCGGTGCGATATGACCGGTGAGGGCGGGTAAGGGCGTAGCCATTGCGCCATTTGTGACACACGCTGTTCGGCGTGTCGGGTGTGAACGTACGGGACCTGACTTGACGGCTAGCCTTACGTAGGCGTCAAGCTCGGGGACATTTCCCCGCAGTACGGACATTTCAATCGCACCCGAGACACATGAAGGAAGAATTCCCCATGGGCATTCGGAGTCTGCTGCGGAACGCTTTCGGCCGGTCCAGGACAACCGGGCGCGACGAACCGAGCCTGCCCCAGCAGAGTGCGGGACCCGACAGCACCCCCGCCGCCACCGTGTCCGTCCCGGCACAGCCGACCGCTGAGACCGCCGACCGCGTCGGTCAGAGCGCGCCGGAAGCGGCCTCGGAGCAGGTCGTCGAGACCGTTCCGGAGCAGGTGGCCGCGGCCGCCGCGGAGCGCGTCGCCGAGGACGTTCCCGGGCCGGCCGGCGCGACGGTCCCCGACCCGGGCCCGCTCGGCCCCATCCCCATTCCCGGCCCGCCGCGCCCCGAACCGGTTCCGGAGCCCGAGCCCGAGCCGACCCCGATGCCGCAGCCGAAGCCGGTCCCCCAGCCGGAGCCCACGCCCCGGCCCGACCCGAACCCGGTGCCCGAGCCGCCGCCCGGCCCGGACCCGGAGCCGGCCCCCGCGATGGAGACGGCCCCCGTGGAGACCGCCCCCACGGCGCCTCCCGGCACCGAGCCCCTCCCGGAGCCCGACCCCGTCCCGACACCCGTGCCGGACCCCGAACCGGAGCCCGAAGGCGCCCCCGCCATCAGCCTGGAGAAGGTGCGGGCCACCGCGCCCGCCCTGGTCAGCCTCTACAAGACGGCCGGCGTCTCGCTGAAGAAGCAGGGCCTCGCCGGGCGCCGGGCCGCGGTCTACCTCGTCCTCGACCGCTCGGGCTCCATGCGCAACTACTACAAGGACGGCACCGTCCAGCACCTCGCCGAGCAGGCGCTGGGCCTGGCGGCCCACCTCGACGACGACGGCGTCGTACCCGTCGTCTTCTTCTCCACGGACGTCGACGGGACGGCGGAGCTGGACCTGACCGACTACGAGGGCCGCATCCAGGAACTGCACGCGTCCTACGGCCACATGGGCCGCACGAACTACCACTGGGCCATCGAGGCCGTCGTCGACCACTACAAGAAGTCCGGCGCGACCGACCCCGCGTTCGTCATCTTCCAGACCGACGGCGCCCCCTACAGCAAGGCGGCCGCGGAGAAGGCGCTGTGCGAGGCGGCGAAGCTGCCGATCTTCTGGCAGTTCGTGGGCTTCGGCGACCCGGAGGGCAAGGGCTTCGACTTCCTGCGGAAGCTGGACGACCTCGCCGTGCCGGAGAAGCGCGTCGTCGACAACGCCGGCTTCTTCCACGCCGGCCGCGAGCCGAAGCTGCTCTCGGACGGCGAGCTGTACAAGGAACTGATGGTGGAGTTCCCGGAGTGGCTGGAGGAGGCCCGCGCGGCGGGCATCATCCGCTAGCCGGCGCCGCCGCAGGCCGTGCCCGCGCCAGTTCCACCACCACGTGAAGGCCGCTTCCCGCCCGGGGGGCGGCCTTCGCCGTCCCGCCACTCCTGCGTGCCGGCCCGCGAGAGCACGGTGACGGTGGCCGGCAGGCCCGTGCCGAGGACCAGGAAGACCGCCCCGTGGGCGACGGCGATGCGCGTGCGGGCGGCGAGGACGGGCCGCCTCACAGGGCGTACCCGACGCCCTGCACGGTGCGGATCAGCGGGGGTTCGCCGAGCTTGCCGCGCAGCGTGCCCAGGGCGACGCGCACGGCGCCGGTGAAGGGGCCGGCGTGGGCGTCCCAGGCCCTCTCCAGCAGTTCCTCGGCGCTGACGACGGCGCCGTCCGCCTCCAGCAGGATCTGCAGCACGGCGAACTCCTTGGGCGAGAGGTCCAGCTCCCGCCCGTCCCGCTCGGCGGTGCGCCGCACCGTGTCGAGCCGCAGCCCGGACCGCTCCAGCAGCGGCGGCGCGGGCCGGGCGCTGCGCCGCCGCAGGGCCCGTACGCGGGAGACCAGCTCGGGGAACTCGAACGGTTTGGGCAGGTAGTCGTCCGCCCCGAGGTCCAGCCCGGCGACGCGGTCCTCCATGGAGCCGGCGGCGGTGAGCATGAGGATGCGGGTCCGGGACCCGGAGGCCACGAGACGCCGGGTGACGTCGTCGCCGTGGACGCGCGGCAGGTCACGGTCCAGCACGACCACGTCGTAGTCGTGCAGGCCCAGGTAGGCGAGGGCCGCGTCGCCGCTGTAGACGGTGTCCACGGCGAAACCGGCCCGCCGCAGTCCGGTGGCCACGAGTTCGGCCAGCACCTCTTCGTCCTCGGCCACAAGCACCCGCATGATGTCCGCGTTCCTCTCGTCCGGCACGCCCCCTTTCCTTCCAGGATGCGGGTGTACCGGACGAGATGTTTCGCAAACGTCTCGGTTGGGCGGGAGTGATGGGGGGGGGCGGGGCGCGGGGGCCTGGGGGTCAGGAATCGTTCTCGGCGGGACCCGTGAACTTCCCCAGCTCGGCCGTCTCCAGCGTGAAACCGACCGGCTCGGGGAGGTCGACGGGCTTGCCGAAGGGATGAGTGAGCAGGCAGCGGTACTCCCCGGCCTCCGGCTGCCAGTGCACGGTCACGGTGTGGTGATCGCGGTCGACGAGGAGGTAGACCGGGATGCCGGCGGCGGCGTAGCCGTCGCGCTTGTCGACGCGGTCACGCTGGTTGGTGTCGGCGTCGCGCGAGGTCACTTCGACCAGCATGAGTACGCCGTCGGGGTCGGACCAGCTGCCGTGCCCCTTGAAGTGACCGTCCGGCGCGAGGGCGGCGTCAGGAATCGCCCGCCCCTTGCGGTACGCCTCGACCTTCATGTGCCGGGCGCCATAGAGCCAGAGGTCCGGACGGTGCTGCATGCACAGCCTCTGGAGCCACCTGACGATCTCCTCGTGATCCCCGTCCGGCACGGGCTTGACCTCGATCCTTCCGTTGATGAATTCGAGCCGTACGGTCTCGGGGGCCTGGCGTGCGAGCTCTTCGAACTCTTCGACGCGGATCAGGGGTCGGTCAGCCGTGCTGTGGGTCATGGTGGCGCCTCCTTCCCTCCATGGTGCCCCGATGTCGGGAGGCGCATCGTGTACGGCGGTCATGTGTGCAGCCTTTCGTTCGTCCGGGCGGCAGCCCGCAGCTCGTCCACGCGGGCGCGGATCTCCGCCGCGGTCCAGGCGTGTGGCTGCGGGGGGCGGGGTTCGCCGCGGCAGTCGCGGCAGAGGCCACCGGGAAGGGCCTCGGGGCGGCCGGGGACGGCGCAGACCGCGCACTCCATGACGCGCAGGGGTGAGGGACCGGCCTGGGCTGCCCGTTCGGGTTCCGGCGGGAGCTTCTCGACCAGGCGGGTGCGCATCAGCGCCGCGGGCGAGTGGACTTGGGGCGGCAGGCCCGCCGTGAGGGCCGCTAGCAGCCGCGCTTCGCCCGCGCCGCGCGCGAACCACTCCGCGGCGAGCGGTTCGAGCGCGGCGCAGTCGGCCGCCGAGAGCGGCAACCGGTCGTCGGCCGCGGTCAAGGTGGCGAGCGCGGCGTACGCGCGGGAGCGGGCGGGGCGGCCGGCCGGGGTGGGCGCGGGGGCGGGCTCCGCGTCGGGCCGCGGCTCCTCGCCGCGCGTCATCCGCCCCCACCACGCGTCGTCCCGCGCCGCGCGGGAGAAGTACGTCGTGGTCACCCACCGCATGCCGCCGCCCTCCGCGGGGCGGTGCTCGCGGAACCGCCGCAAGTGGCCCGCTCCGTGGAGGCGGTTGAGGGCGGTACGACAAGCTGCCTGGCCATAGTCGGGGCTGAGTTTGGCGAGGGTCTTGGCGTCCATGGCCGCCCCCTCGGGGAGGGAGTCGATCAGCGCGGCGACGGCGGCCGCACGCCACACCCTCACCACCGCCAGGACCGCCAGCGCCACGAGCACGGCGGGGACCACCGCCCACGGCACCTGTCCCACCGCCGCCAGCGCGCAGCACACCGGGAGCGTGAGGAGCGTCGGCACCGTCGTGGCGAGCGCCGAGCGGACGTGGATCCCGCGGCTCATCGGCGTGCCTCGCCCAGATACGCGGCCACCTCGCGCCACTCGTCGGCCGGGGCCGCCGCGTCGCCCGACATCGCCGCCGGGTCCTCGTGCCACGCCCGCCGCACGCCCGCGGCGATGCCCGCGTCGCCGCCCGTGAACAGCGTGCTCAGCTCGTCCATGCGCGCCACCAGCCGCCGCACCCGCGCGTCCGTGGGCGCGACGCCGGCCGTGCGCAGCGCCTCGGCCCGGCGGTAGAGCTCGGGCCATTCGACCTCCAGCAGGTAGTGCGCGGCGGGGCCGAGCGCCGCACCGCGCGTGCGCAGGACCTCTACCTGGTCGGCGTCCAGATGCCGGCCGAGGGCGCCTTCGCTCTCGGGTCCCGTGCGGCCGAGGGCCCGCAGCGCGTCCAGCAGCGACGTGGTGCTCGGCGTCTCGTCGCCCGCCAGCTCCTCCCCCAGGCGCACAAGGCGGCGGCGCACGTCGTCGAGTGCCGCGATCGACGCCTCCACGCGTCCGAGGTGGTCGTGGACGAGCCGGACGGGGTCGATGCCCCTGTCGAGGCAGACCGTGATGGTCTCAAGGCCCAGGCCCAGGCTGCGCAGGGCCAGCACCTGGTACAGACGGGCCACGTCGTCCCCGTCGTACTCCCGGTGCCCGCCCGCCGTGCGACGTGAGGGGCTGAGCAGGCCGATGGTGTCCCAGTGGTGCAGGGTGCGGACGGTCAGACCGCTCGCCGCAGCGAGCGGGCCGACCTTCCAGGTGGTGGCCGAAGCCGGTTCGGAGGCGGTCATACGGCCACCTTGCATCCTCACGTCAGGTGAGGTTCAAGTCCGCAGCACGCCGCACCTCCATCAGGAAGCACCCGAACTCCACGGCCCGGACGTGCACCAGCGCCACCTCCGGGTCCGCGAAGACCCCGCGGAGCGCGTCGTCCACCTCGGCGACGCGCTCCACCGGGATCTCGACCAGCGTGCCGCCGAGGATGTGCCCCCGTGCGTCGTACGCGCGCAGCATCCGCCGCGCCCCGTGCATGGCGGCCGGGTAGCCGGGGCCCGAGGTCTGTCCCCCGCACGCGTCGGCGTGGACGAACACCGGGCCGCACTCGTCGTACGCGCCGGGCGCCGCGCCCGTCTCCGCCGCCCAGCGGCGCAGCGGGGCGTACGAGACGAGAGCGATGTGCTCGCCCGCCGCGCTGTGCCGCAGGCAGCAGCGCAACGGCGCGCCGCCCTCCGTGTCGGTGAAGGGCTCGCGGGTGAAGCCGGCGTCGTCCTGCTCGCGCAGCCGCCGCAGGACGGCCGGGTCGATGGCCCGGGCCTCGTAAGCGGGTGTCGTCGTGGTCATGCATCCCAGCATCCGCAGGTGGAAGCGGCCGCGCTGGCGGTATTCAGACGCCGCGTTGAGCCGGGGAGGGAGCGGTAACGTGGATTCGTGGGCCGGGAGAAGGTCACCCTGCACGGTGCCCCGGAGACGATGCTCGCCACGCTCTACGGCAGAGCCCTGGACAGCCGTGCCCCCTGTCCCGTCCTCGGCGACGAGGAGGCCGCCCGGGCCGTGGCCCGCATCGACTACGACTTCCGCAGGACGGGGATCACCCGCATCAACGCCGCCGGCATCGCCCTGCGCGCCAAGCTGCTCGACGACTGGACCGCGGAGTTCCTGGCCGACCACCCCACCGCCACCGTGCTGCACCTGGCCTGCGGCCTGGACACCCGCCCCCACCGGCTGGCCCCGCCGCCGACGGTCCGGTGGGTGGACGTCGACTACCCCGAGGTCGTGGCGCTGCGCGACCGGCTGCTGCCGCGTCCCCCCGGCGACTACCGCGTGATCGGCGCCTCCGTCACGGACGGCCGGTGGCTCGGCGAGGTCCCCGCCGACCGCCCCACCGTCACCGTCTTCGAGGGCCTGTCCATGTACCTCCGCAAGGAGGACGGCAAGCGGCTCGTCCAGGGCGTCACCGGGCGGTTCCCGAGCGGTCAGCTGCTGTTCGACTGCTTCAGCGGTCTGGGGATCCGGCTGCAGAAGCTCGTGACCCCGGTGCGGCGCGCCGGGGCGACCCTGCACTGGGCCGTCGACGATCCGGACGAGCTGGAGGGCTGGCACGAGGGCCTGCGATGCGTGGACGTGCTGCGCAGCGTCGACATGCCGGAGGTCGACAAGCTGCCGCCGGCGGGGAAGCTGGGGCTCTGGGTGATGACACGGACGCCGGGCTGGCGGAACGTCGCCCGCATCGTGCGCTACGAGTTCGAGAACTGACGTGCGCGTCCGCGTCCGGTCCCCCGGGGCCCCGGCGCGTCCCCGGCCCTCGGGGCGACGGACCCCCATACTGCGACATATGTCGACTATCGAGGAGAACAAGAAGCTCGTCCGCCGCTTCTACGCGGAGATCGACAAGGGCAACGTCGACGTCCTCGACGAACTCGTCGCCGAGGACTACCTGGACCACTCGCCACCGCCGTTCCCGGGCTTCCCGCCGGGCCTGACGGGTCTGAAGCAGATCTTCCGGCTGTTCTGGGAGGCGACTCCGGGCACACACGAGATCGAGGACCAGGTGGCCGAGGGCGACAAGGTCGCCACGAGGCTGCTCTGCCGCGGCGTCCACGAGGGCGACCTGCCGGGCATCCCGGCGACGGGACACCCGCTCACGATGACGGCCACGGTCATCCATCGCATCGAGAACGGCAAGTTGGTGGAGAAGTGGTCGGACAAAGACCTGCTGTCGTTCCTCCAGCAGCTGGGCGTCATGCCGGAGATCGGCAGGGCGCCGGAGTGACCTCCGCGGGGCCGCGCGGGGAACGGGCGTTCCACGGGCCGGCGGTGGACCGTGGGTCGGCGCCCCGCTTCGGACACGGGTTCGCCCCGCCGCCCCGGGGCGTGCGGGGCGTACTCCCTCACCACCGTTCCGCGCAACCACTCTCCGTGTCCATTCAGTAACCGATCAGGCTACGCAGGAGTGGGCATGGATAGGGGCGTGAGCGATGAAATCCCCCTCAGCACCTACGCCGTCGACATGCGCACCGGACGACTCGGCCAGGTCATGGACCACCACGCCGGCTACGTACAGCTACGACCGCCCCGCGGCGGGCTGGAGTGGAACTGCCCTCCGGAGCACGCCCGCCCCGCGGCGGACCCCACCGCCCCGGAGGAGGCCGGCGCCGGCAGCGGGGCCGAGAGCGGGAGGCCGCGGCCGTGACTGCACGAACGGTTTTCCTGTTCGGGGCGTGGACGCTCGCACCGGACAAGGAGCCCGACGCGGAGCCCATCACCTACGCCATGCAGTGCGCGGTCTGCGGGGAGACCTCGGCCGCGGACGAGGACGCCGGGCAGGCGCAGAACTGGACGTTCCAGCACGCCGGGCGGAACCCCTCCCACCACACCTACCGGGAGCTGATCATCAGGCCGTGGCGGGCCTGGATGCGTGCCTGAGCCCGGCCGGCGGGAGCCGGTCAGCCTTGACACAGGCGCAATAATCGCCGCGCGGTACCCCCCTGGCGCTCGGATACGCTAAAGGTGCACCCAAAACCCATACACACCGACCAGGGAGCAGCCGCAATGGCTCGACACCTCATCACCAGCGCCCTTCCCTATATCAACGGGATCAAGCACCTGGGCAACATGGTGGGGTCCATGCTCCCGGCGGACGTGTACGCCCGCTTCCTGCGCCAGACCGGCCGCGAGACGCTCTACATCTGCGCCACCGACGAGCACGGCACGCCCGCCGAGCTCGGCGCCAAGGAGCTCGGCCTGCCGGTCGACACCTTCTGCGCCCAGCAGCACGACGCGCAGAAGGCGATCTACCAGGGCTTCGGCCTGTCCTTCGACTACTTCGGCCGCAGCTCCTCGCCGGAGAACCGGGAGATCACCCAGCACTTCGCCCGGCAGCTGCAGAAGAACGGGTTCATCGAGGAGCGGTCGATCCGCCAGGTGTACTCGCTGGCCGACGGCCGCTTCCTGCCCGACCGCTACATCGTCGGCACCTGCCCCCACTGCGGCTACGACAAGGCACGCGGCGACCAGTGCGAGAACTGCACGCGCGTGCTGGACCCGACCGACCTGATCGACGCCCGTTCGGCGATCAGCGGCAGCAGCGACCTGGAGGTGCGCGAGACCAAGCACCTCTTCCTCCTCCAGTCGAAGCTCCAGGGCGAGGTCGAGGCGTGGATCGACGAGCACGGCAAGGACTGGCCGGTCCTGGCCTCCTCCATCGCCCGCAAGTGGCTGACCGAGGGGCTCAACGACCGCGCCATCACGCGCGACCTGGAGTGGGGCGTGCCCGTCCCGGCCGACACCTGGCCGGAGCTGGCGGCCGAGGGCAAGGTCTTCTACGTCTGGTTCGACGCGCCGGTCGAGTACATCGGTGCGACGAAGGAGTGGGCCGGTCAGGACCCGGAGAACCGCGACTGGAAGTCGTGGTGGTTCGAGGCCGACGACGTCCGCTACACCCAGTTCATGGGCAAGGACAACGTCCCGTTCCACACGGTGATGTTCCCGGCCACGCAGCTCGGCACCCGCGAGCCGTGGAAGAAGGTCGACTACGTCAAGGCCTTCAACTGGCTCAACTACTACGGCGGCAAGTTCTCCACCTCCCAGAAGCGCGGCGTCTTCACGCACGACGCGCTGGAGATCCTGCCCGCCGACTACTGGCGCTACTTCATGATGGCCAACGCCCCCGAGTCGGACGACACGTCCTTCACGTGGGAGCTGTTCTCCGCCACGGTCAACAAGGACCTCGCCGACGTCCTCGGCAACTTCGTCAACCGCGTCCTGTCCTTCTCGCGCAAGCGCTTCGGTGACGAGGTCCCGGCGGGCCTCGAGTCCGGTGCCGCGGAGACGGACCTCGGCCGTCAGGTCGCGGAGCTGCTCGCCGAGTACGAGCGGTACATGGAGGAGATGCAGTTCCGCAAGGCCGCGCAGGCGCTGCGCGCCCTGTGGAGCGCGGGCAACTCCTACCTGGAGGCCAAGGCCCCCTGGCTGGAGATCAAGACCAACCCCGAGGGCGCCGCGCTCACCCTGCGCACGGCCATGAACCTCATCCACCTCTACGCGATCGTCTCCGAGCCGTTCATCCCGGCCTCGGCGGCGGCCATGCGCTCGGCCTTCCAGCTGGCCGACGACACGGCGACGTGGGTGACCTCCGACGAGGCCAAGTCCCTGACCTTCGTCCCGGCCGGCACGCCGTTCACCGTGCCGCCAGTGCTCTTCGCGAAGATCACCGAGGACGACCTGGCGGCGTACCGCGAGCGCTTCGGCGGGGGCGAGGAGGCCGGCGCGCAGGCGTAGGCACTCCCTCCGGCCCGCCGCGCCGGGGCCCGGGACCTGCTGGGTCCCGGGCCCCGGCGCTTTGCGTTGATCGATCAGCAATCGTTCGTTCAGCCCGTCCGGCCAGCATGAGCATGTTGACTCATGGGGGAGACGAGGAAGAGCAGTGTTCGATAAACGCACCGGCCTTACCGGCGACACCGGCAAACGCATCACCGTCAGCATCCACGCCGACGACGAGCTCGGCGGGCGCCGCCTCGTCAGACAGCTCCGCTCCCTGCCCGGGGTGCACGTCGTGCGGGGCGACGAAGTCCCCTCCGTCGACCTCCTGCTCATGGGGCGCCACGACGCGGACGCCCCGGGCACCCTGCGCGAGCTCGCGCGCGGCGGCCGGGCGCCGCTGGTCGTGGTGGCCGACGACCTGGGCGAGAGCGAGCTGATGGCCGTCGCGGAGTACGGCGTACGGGCCGTGCTGTGGGGGCACCGGCTGACGCCGGGGCGGCTGTCGAGGGCCGTGCACGAGGCCGCCGGGTGCTGCCCGAAGCTGCCCATGGTCACGGCCCTCGTGTGAGACTGGGCGCCATGTCCGACGCCGAAGCACCCGCCGCCGAAGCCGCCGAGCTGTTCGAGCCGCTGCCGGACGGGCGGACCATCCCCGCCCTGACCGCCGACGAGCGCACCACGCTGGAGAGTTGGCTGGCCTTCCACCGGGCCACCCTCGCCCACAAGTGCACCGGCCTGACCGACGATCAGGCCCGCACCGCCGCCGCCCCGCCTTCCCGGCTCAGCCTCCTCGGGCTCGTACAGCACATGACCGAGGTCGAGCGGGTCTGGTTCCGCCGCGTCCTCCTCAAGGAGGCGGTCCCCCTCGTGCACGGCCCGGACCGGACGCCGAAGCGCCTTGAGGACATGGACGAGACGAGCGGCGGCTTCGAGGTCGACGACGACGCGACCCTCGCCGGCGCGCTGGCCGCCTGGCGGGCCGAGACCGCGACCGCCGACGCGAACGCGGCACCGCTGCCGCTCGACGCCACGGGCGAAGCCCTCGGCAAGAAGGTCTCCCTGCGCTGGATCTACGTCCACATGATCGAGGAGTACGCGCGGCACAACGGACACGCGGACCTGCTGCGCGAGCGCGTCGACGGCTCCGCCGGGTACTGACGACGCGAAAGGGCCGGGACCTCGGCGGTCCCGGCCCTTCCTACGCGCTGCGCGTTCCCGCGCGGCGCGTCACTTCGTCGGCTTGTACGGCGTCGGCTTCGCCGCGCCCTTGTAGATGCTGAGGTGCAGCTCCTTCAGGCGGGCGTCCTCGACCTCGCTGGGCGCGCCCATGAGCAGGTCCTGGGCGTTGCCGTTGAGCGGGAAGGCGATGGTCTCGCGGATGTTCGGCTCGTCGGCCAGCAGCATCACGATGCGGTCGACGCCCGGGGCGATGCCGCCGTGCGGCGGGGCGCCGAACTTGAAGGCGCGCAGCATGCCGCCGAACTCCTTCTCGACCTCCTCGTTCGAGTAACCGGCGATCTCGAAGGCCTTGTACATGACCTCGGGCTCGTGGTTGCGGATGGCGCCGGAGGACAGCTCGGTGCCGTTGCAGACGATGTCGTACTGCCAGGCGAGGATGTCCAGCGGGTCCATCGTCTCCAGGGCCTCAAGGCCGCCCTGGGGCATGGAGAAGGGGTTGTGGGAGAACTCGATCTTGCCGGTCTCCTCGTCCTTCTCGAACATCGGGAAGTCGACGATCCAGCAGAACCGGAAGACGTTCTCCTCGAACTGGCCGGCGCGCTTGGCGGCCTCGACGCGCACGGCGCCCATGATCTTGGAGACCTCGTCGAACTCGCCCGCGCCGAAGAAGATCGCGTGGCCGGGCTCCAGGCCCAGGCGCTCGGTGAGGGCCTTGACGTCGTCCTCGGTGAGGAACTTGGCGATCGGGCCGGTCAGGGCGTTCCCCTCGCCGACGCGGACCCAGGCCAGACCCTTGGCGCCCTGCTCGACGGCGAACTCGCCGAGGCCGTCGAAGAACTTGCGCGGCTGGTCCTGGACGGCCGGCACCGGGAGCGCACGGACGTGCTTGCCCGCGAACGCCTTGAACTCCGAGCCCGCGAAGACGTCGGAGACGTCCACGAGCTCCAGCTTGGCGCGCAGGTCCGGCTTGTCGGAGCCGTACTTCAGCATCGCCTCGCGGAAGGGGATCCGCGGGAAGGGGGAGGTGACCTCACGGCCGCCGCCGAACTCCTGGAAGAGCTCGGTCATGACCTTCTCGATGACCTGGAAGACGTCCTCCTGCTCGACGAAGGACATCTCCATGTCGAGCTGGTAGAACTCGCCCGGCGAGCGGTCGGCGCGGGCGTCCTCGTCGCGGAAGCAGGGCGCGATCTGGAAGTAGCGGTCGAAGCCGGCGATCATCAGCAGCTGCTTGAACTGCTGCGGGGCCTGCGGCAGGGCGTAGAACTTGCCGGCGTGCAGGCGCGAGGGCACCAGGAAGTCGCGCGCGCCCTCGGGGGAGGTGGCGGACAGGATCGGGGTGGCCAGCTCGTTGAAGCCCAGGGCGGTCATCTTCTGCCGCATCGCCGAGATGACGGCGGAGCGCAGCAGGATGTTGCGGTGCATGCGCTCGCGGCGCAGGTCGAGGAAGCGGTACTCCAGACGGCGCTCCTCGTTCACCCCGTCCTCGGTGTTGATCGTGAAGGGGATCTGGTCGGCGGCGCCCAGCACCTCGACCTCCGAGACCTCGATCTCGATCTCGCCGGTGGGCAGGTCCGGGTTGACGTTCTCGGCGCCACGGCTCATGACCTTGCCGTCCACGCGGACGACGGTCTCCTTGGTGAGGTGGCTCAGCGCCTCGTTCGCCGGGGTGCCCGGACGGGCCACCAGCTGGACCAGGCCGTGGTGGTCGCGCAGGTCGATGAAGAGGATGCCGCCCAGGTCGCGCCGATTGTGCAGCCAGCCACTCAGTCGCACGTCGGTGTCGACGTCAGCCGCACGGAGCTCGCCGCAGGTGTGGGACCGGTACCGATGCATCGTTCATCCAAGTCGTGGTCGAGGGCGTTGGTCGAGAAGGAGCGCTGCAGGCGCCGCACGCCACACACCGGGTCGCTGTGCGGGGAGCTGCATACAGCACCAAGCAAGGGTACTGCCCCACCCGGCATCGGTGGTCTCGGTGCTGTATACCGGCCTAAAGTGGGGCAATGCGCACCGAGGACGTACTGGCCGCCGTCTCCACGGGCCTGTGGCACTGGGACAACGCCTCGCGCACCGTCACCTTCGACGCCGAGGCCGCGCGGCTGCTGGGGCTGCCCGCCGAGCGCGTCGAGCTGTCCGAGCCGGCCGCCCGGGCCCGCTTCCACGCGGTGGACTGGGTGCAGGTCCAGGGCGTCATCCGCCTCGCGGCGGCCGAGGGCACCCTCGCCGAGGCCCGGATGCGGGTCGTGGACGACGCGGGACGGGTGCTGCGGACCGTGCGCAGCCGCACCCGGCCCGGCACCGAGGCCAGACACCGGCTGACCGGCACCATCGAGGAGGTCCCCGAACCGCAGCAGGGCACCTCCCCGGCCCCCGCGGCCGTCACCGGCGACTGGCGGCGCAACCGCGAGGCCTTCCTCCTGGACGCCGGGCGGGCCCTGGCCGAGGCGCGCTCGACGTCCGAGGTGCTGCGGGTGGCGGCCACCTTGTCGATGCCGGGCTTCGAGCCCTCGGGGCTCGCGGTCTTCGCCAGCGAGGGCAACCGCGTCAAGCTCATCGGGCACCACGGCTACGAACCCGGCGCCATGGAGGACTTCCGGGACGAGCCCATGGACACGGGCTACCCGGCCGCCGAGGTCATCCGCACCGGGCGCGCGGTGTACCTGCCCTCGCCCGAGGACTACGCCCGGCGCTTCCCCGGCCTGTACCCGAAGGTCGCCAAGTTCGGCCGGCGGTCGTGGGCCTTCCTCCCGCTGATCAACGCGGGCCGCACGATCGGCGCCTGGATGGCCGGCTTCAGCATGCCGGTCACCTTCACCCCCGACGAGCGCTCGGTGCTCACCACGGTCGCCCGGATGCTCGCCCAGGCGCTGGGCCGGGCCAGCGCCCACGAGTCGGAGCGCGAGCTGACCATGGGCCTCCAGCGCTCGATGATGCCCACCGTCGAGCCCGACATCCCCGGCATGAGCGTGGCCGCCCGCTATGTGCCGACGGGCGGCGGACTGGAGGTCGGCGGCGACTGGTACGACATGATCCCCCTGCCCGGGGAAGGGAAGATCGCCCTGGTCATCGGTGACGTCCAGGGCCATGACGTGCGGGCGGCGGGGCTCATGGGCCAGCTGCGGATCGCCCTGCGCGCCTACGCCTCCGAGGGCCACCACCCCGACGCGGTCCTCTCCCGCGCCTCCCGCTTCCTGGCCGGCATCAACGGCGGGGACGCCGGCGACGAGGACGCCGTGGCCGACCAGCGCTTCGCCACCTGCCTCTACATCGAGGCGACGCCCGCCACCGGCATGCTGGTGATCGCCCGCGCGGGCCACCCCGACCCCGCGATCCGGCTCAGCGACGGCACCATGCTCGTACGCCCCACGGCGGGCGGGCTGCCGCTGGGGATCGTGCCGGACACCGACTACCCGACCACCCGGATGGTCCTGGAGCCCGGCGAGACGATGATGGTCTGCACCGACGGCCTCATCGAGACCGGCGGGCACGACCTGGAGACCGGCTGGGCGCGGCTGCGCGAGGTCGTCGAGGGGCACTCCGCCGACGCCGGCGACGGCAGTCTGGAGAAGCTCGCGGACTCCCTGGTCCAGGCCGTCCACGGGCCGCCCTCGCACTACACCACGGGCCCGCTGATCGACCGCCGCGAGGACGACATCGCGCTGCTGCTCCTGCGCCGCGACCTGCCGGCGGCGGCCGCCCCCGGCCAGGCGCCGCCCGCGCCCCGCCCGCCGCGCCGCACGGTCCTGACCATCGCCCAGGCCGAGCCCGAGCGCATCGCCGAGGCGCGGCAGCAGATACGGGAGCTGATGTACGACTGGCCCGACCAGGACCAGACCGACTCGGCCGTGCTGATGGTGTCCGAGATGGTCACCAACGTGCTCGTCCACACCGACGGGGACGCGATCCTGATCGCCGAGATATCCGGCGAGCCCGGTGTGCGCTCGGTGCGCGTCGACGTCGCCGACAGCAGCGACGAACTGCCGCACCGCCGCCACCCCGGGGAGATGGCCTCCTCGGGGCGCGGCCTGGTGCTGATGGAACTGCTCGCCGGTGCCTGGGGCGTGGACCCGCAGGGCGAAGGCAAGAACATCTGGTTCGAGCTCTACGAGACGGCCGGCGACGGGGAGACGCGGTTCGAGGGCATCACCTGAGCGCGGGGTCCGCCGGGACGACCCCCAGCCGGCCCGCCTGGAAGTCCTCGAAGGCCTGGGCCAGCTCCGCGTGGGTGTTCATCACGAACGGCCCGTAGTGCCGCATGGGCTCCCGTATCGGCGCGCCGCCCAGCAGGACGACCTCGAAGTCCGGGCTCCGGGACTCCTGCGTGGCGTCCGCCCGGACGGTCAGCGAGTCGCCGGCGCCGAAGACCACGGTCTGACCGGCCCGGAAGGGCCGGCGCTCGGCGCCCGCCGCGCCGCGCCCGGCGAGGGCGTAGGCCAGGCCGTTGAAGTCGGACCGCCAGGGCAGCGTCACCTCGGCGCCGGGGCGCAGCGAGACGTGCGCCATGGTGACGGGCGTGTGGGTGATGCCCGGCCCCCGGTGGCCGTCGAGCTCGCCGGCGATCAGGCGCAGCAGCGCACCGCCGTCGCCGGAGGTGAGGAGCTTGACCTTGCCGCGGCCGATGTCCTGGTAGCGGGGCGGCATCATCTTGTCCTTCTTCGGCAGGTTCACCCACAGCTGGAGGCCGTGGAAGAGCCCGCCGGCGACGACGAGGGCCTCCGGCGGCGCCTCGATGTGCAGCAGTCCGGAGCCGGCGGTCATCCACTGGGTGTCGCCGTCGGTGATCGTGCCGCCGCCCCCGTGGGAGTCCTGGTGCACGAACGTGCCGTCGATCAGATAGGTGACGGTCTCGAAGCCCCGGTGGGGGTGCCACGGGGTGCCCTTGGGCTCGCCCGGCGCGTACTCCACCTCACCCATCTGGTCCATCATGATGAACGGGTCGAGGTGCTCGTACCCGATGCCCGCGAAGGCGCGGCGCACGGGGAAGCCCTCGCCCTCGAAACCGCTCGGGGCGGTGGCGACGTGCAGCACCGGCCGCCGGGCGCCGTCGGCGGGTGCGGTCACGCGCGGCAGGGTCAGCGGGTTCTCGACGGTCACTGCGGGCATCTCGGCCTCCTCGGGGTGTGCTCCCAATTTAGTTGAACAGTGAACAACCTGCAACGCCGTACGCATTCCCGTACTCGGAGGGCGTCGCTCCGGGCCGAGGGTGGACACTTGATCAATGCGCGAGCGCCCGAAGCCCCCGAAGAGCGAGAGAACCGGCGGCGGCCCAGGCCCGGCCGGCTACGCCGCCCTCGTCGCCGTCGTCCTCGCCCTGACCGCCGTCGGGCTGCTGGTGGCGAACAGCGGGCTGGCCACGGACGCGCCGCTGGCCGACGGCGACTCCTCGGGGCACTACCGCCAGCCCGAGGACCTGGCCGAGAAGTCCGCGGCCGCGATGCGCTCGGCGATACGCACCGTCGCCCCGGGGCCGCTGACCGCCCCCGTGGCACGGGGCACCCGCACGGACAAGCTGCCGCCCTCCGACCCCCTGACCGCGCAGGAGGCGCCGGCGTCGCCCGCCGTGGGCCCGCTGTTCTACACCGGCCAGGGCGAGCCGGGGCACGGCTGCACGGCGAGCGTGGTGCACAGCCGGCGGGGCGACCTGCTGGTGACCGCCGCCCACTGCGTGCACGTGGGCGGCTTCCGCACGGACCTGGCCTTCGCCCCGGGCTACAAGGACGGCGTGGCGCCGTACGGGGTCTGGGTGCCCACCGCCATCGACGTCGACCCCGCGTGGGTGCTGCGCCGGGACCCCGACCACGACGTGGCCTTCGTCCGGGTGCGCCCTGCGGAGAAGAACGGCGGCACCCCGATCGAGCGCGTGACCGGCGCGCAGGCGATCGCCTTCGACCCGCCGCGCGGCGCCCCCACCCGCGTCCTGGGCTACCCCAGCGACAGCGAGCGGCCGCTGGCCTGCCAGAACGCCACCGAGGCCGAGAGCGGGACCCAGGTGCGCTTCGACTGCGAGGGCCTGCCGAACGGCACGAGCGGCAGCCCGTTCCTCACGGACGTGGACCCCGCGACGGGCCTGGGCACCGTCGCCGGGGTGCTGGGCGGCAAGGACGAGGGCGGCGACGAGACGACCTCGTACAGCACCTACTTCGGGGAGCCCGTGCGGAAGCTGTACCGCAGGGCGGCGGGCTGAGCCGGCGGGCCGCGGAGCGGTGGCTCCTAGCCGTACATCCGCCGCATGGCGAAGTCCACCATCTGCTCCACCGACTTCGCGTCGAAGACGATGCGGTGGTCCCCCTCCATGTCCAGCACGAAGCCGTATCCCGTCGGCAGGAGGTCGAGCACCTCCGCCCCCGTGATCACGAAGTACTTCGACTCCTTGCCCGCGTACCGGCGCAGCTCCTTCAGGGAGGTGAACATCGGGATCACGGGCTGCTGGGTGTTGTGCAGGGCGAGGAAACCCGGGGTCTCACCACGCGGGCAGTAGACCTTGGAGCCGGAGAGGACCGACTGGAAGTCCTCGGCGGACATCTGGCCGGTGGTGAAGGCCCGGACCGCGTCGGCGAGCGACGGGGGCGACGGCTCGGGGTACAGCGGCTGTTCGCCGTAGCCTCCGGGCTGCTGCGGGGGCGCGTAGCCCTGCTGTGCCGCGTTCTGGTCGTAGCCGTACATGGCCCAAAGCGTAAAGGGTCACAGTTGGCCGATCAGGTCTTGCGTCTTATTACCGGTGGGTAGCATCATGCTGCTTACTGACCGGTACGCACAGAGGATCGCCCTCCCGTCACCTACGGAGCCGTCTGTCATGGGCCACTACAAGTCGAATCTCCGCGACATCGAGTTCAACCTCTTCGAGGTCCTCGGTCGCGACAAGCTGTACGGCACCGGCCCGTTCGGTGAAATGGACGTCGAGACGGCGAAGAGCGTGCTGTCCGAGATCGCCCGCCTCTCGGAGAACGAGCTGGCCGCGTCGTTCGTCGACACCGACCGCAACCCGCCGGTCTTCGACCCGGAGACCAACACGGCTCCGGTCCCCGAGGCGTTCAAGAAGAGCTACCAGGCGTACATGGACGCCGAGTGGTGGCGCCTGGGCATCCCGGAGGGCATCGGCGGCACCACCACGCCGCGCTCGCTGCTGTGGGGCTTCGCCGAGACCATCCTGGGCTCCAACCCGGCGGTCTGGATGTACTCCTCCGGCCCGGCCTTCGCCGGCGTCCTCTACGACGAGGGCACCGAGCAGCAGAAGCACATCGCCAAGCTCGCGGTGGACAAGCAGTGGGGCTCCACCATGGTGCTCACCGAGCCGGACGCCGGCTCGGACGTGGGCGCCGGCCGCACCAAGGCCGTCAAGCAGGAGGACGGCTCCTGGCACATCGAGGGCGTCAAGCGCTTCATCACCTCCGGTGAGCACGACATGGCGGAGAACATCCTCCACTACGTCCTCGCCCGCCCCGAGGGCGCCGGCCCCGGCACCAAGGGCCTGTCCCTCTTCCTCGTCCCGAAGTACGAGTTCGACTTCGAGACCGGCGAGCTGGGCGCGCGCAACGGCGTCTACGCCACCAACGTCGAGCACAAGATGGGCCTGAAGGCCTCCAACACGTGCGAGATGACCTTCGGCGACAAGCACCCCGCCAAGGGCTGGCTCATCGGCGAGAAGCACGACGGCATCCGCCAGATGTTCATGATCATCGAGTTCGCCCGGATGATGGTGGGCACGAAGGCCATCGCCACCCTCTCCACCGGCTACCTCAACGCGCTGGAGTACGCCAAGGAGCGCGTGCAGGGCCCGGACCTGGCCAACTTCATGGACAAGTCCGCGCCCAAGGTCACCATCACCCACCACCCCGACGTGCGCCGCTCGCTGATGACGCAGAAGGCGTACGCGGAGGGCATGCGCGCCCTGGTGCTCTACACCGCCTCGGTCCAGGACGAGATCCTGGTCAAGGAGGCCGCGGGCGAGGACGCCAAGGCCCTGCACGGCCTCAACGACCTGCTCCTGCCGATCGTCAAGGGCTACGGCTCGGAGAAGTCCTACGAGCAGCTGGCGCAGTCGCTGCAGACCTTCGGCGGCTCCGGGTACCTCCAGGAGTACCCGATCGAGCAGTACATCCGCGACTCGAAGATCGACACGCTCTACGAGGGCACGACCGCCATCCAGGGCCAGGACTTCTTCTTCCGGAAGATCGTCCGCGACCAGGGCCAGGCCCTGACCACCCTCTCCGAGGAGATCAAGAAGTTCCTCGCCGAGGCCGCCGGCGGCGAGGACCTCGCCGACGCCCGCGAGAAGCTCGCGCGGGCCGCGGTGGACCTGGAGGGGATCGTCGGCGCGATGCTGACCGACCTCGCCGCCACCGAGAAGGACGTCAAGTCCATCTACAAGGTGGGCCTGAACACCACCCGCCTGCTGATGGCCTCCGGCGACGTCGTCGTCGCCTACCTCCTCCTCAAGGGCGCGGCGGTCGCCGCCGAGAAGCTGCCCACCGCCTCCACCAAGGACAAGGCGTTCTACGAGGGCAAGATCGCCGCGGCGAAGTTCTTCGCCCACACGGTCCTGCCGAACCTGGCCGTCGAGCGCGCGCTGGCCGAAAGCGTCGACCAGTCGCTGATGGAGCTGGACGAGGCCGCCTTCTAACAGGCCGTCACACACGGGGAAAAGGGCAGGAGACGGGCACCGAAAGGACCGCCCGGCTCTTGCCCTGATCCTTATCCTGAGGAAATGAGCTCTGCGCACCGCTTCGACCGCGGCCACACCGACGACCTGATGTCCTACCTCGCGGCCAGCCCCTCCCCGTACCACGCGGTGGCGAACACCGCCGAGCGGCTGGAGAAGGCGGGCTTCCGCCGCATCGAGGAGACCGACGCGTGGGACGCGTCGACCGGCGGCAAGTACGTGACGCGCGGCGGTGCCGTCATCGCCTGGTACGTCCCCGAGGGCGCGACCCCCGCCACCCCCTTCCGGATCGTCGGAGCGCACACCGACTCCCCCAACCTGCGCGTCAAGCCGCTGCCCGACACCGGCGCCCTCGGCTGGCGCCAGGTCGCCGTCGAGATCTACGGCGGCACGCTGCTCAACACCTGGCTGGACCGCGACCTCGGCCTCTCCGGCCGGGTCACCCTGCGCGACGGCACCCACCGCCTGGTCAACGTGGACCGCCCGCTGCTGCGCGTGCCGCAGCTCGCCATCCACCTCGACCGCGGCGTCAACAACGACGGCCTCAAGCTCGACAAGCAGCGCCACATGACGCCCGTCTGGGGCCTGGGCGAACCGCGCGAGGGCGACCTCATCCGCTTCGTCGGCGAGGAGACCGGCGTCGACGCGGGCGAGATCGCCGGCTGGGACCTGATGACGCACAGCGTCGAACCGCCCGCCTACCTCGGCCGCGACCGCGAGCTGCTGGCCGGCCCCCGCATGGACAACCTCCTGTCCGTGCACGCCGGTACGGCCGCGCTGCTCGCCGCCATCGGCTCCGAAGGGCTCCCCAGCATCCCCGTGCTGGCCGCCTTCGACCACGAGGAGAACGGCAGCCAGTCCGACACCGGCGCCGAGGGCCCGCTCCTGGGCACCGTGCTGGAACGATCCGTCTACGCCCGCGGCGGTACCTACGAGGACCGGGCCCGCGCCTTCGCCGGCACGATCTGCCTCTCCTCCGACACCGGCCACGCCGTGCACCCCAACTACGGCGAGCGCCACGAGCCGGGCCACCACCCCGTGCCCAACGGCGGCCCGATCCTGAAGGTCAACGTCAACCAGCGCTACGCCACGGACGGCAGCGGCCGGGCCGTCTTCGCCGCCGCCTGCGAGCGGGCCGGCGTGCCCTGGCAGCACTTCGTCTCCAACAACTCCATGCCCTGCGGCACCACCATCGGCCCCATCACCGCCGCCCGCCACGGCATCGCCACCGTCGACATCGGCGTGGCCTGCCTGTCCATGCACTCGGCGCGCGAGCTGTGCGGCGCGGACGACCCGCACCTGCTGGCCGCCGCGCTCACCGCCTTCCTGGAGGGCTGAGCACCGTGCACAACCGCACCCTGCGGACCGCCGCCGCCGCGCTCACCGCCGCGGCCGCCCTCACCCTCACCGCCTGCGGCGGCGACGGCGGCTCGGACGGCAAGGCCAAGGACAAGGCCGACACGGCGACCGCCCAGGAACAGGCCGACACGGCCGGGGACTCCACCGACGCCACCGACACCACCGACGGCGGCGCGGACGACAAGCCGCAGGACACGGGCGACGCCTGCCTCCCCGGCACCGTCAAGGTCGAGGCCAAGGCCGTGAAGTCCCCCGTGAACCACGTCCTGCTGACGGCGACGAACACGGGCAAGAGCCCGTGCACGGCCTACGGCTTCCCGTTCCTGCGCTTCGACCAGGACCAGGCCACCGCCGGAGTCGTCGAGGAGAGCAAGCCGAAGGCCGGCGGCGTGAAGCTGGCCCCCGGCAAGGCCGCCCACGCCGCGGTCATCGCCTCCGCCGCCGACGGCTCCGCCGGCGCGGGCCGCGAGGCAGGACAGCTCTCCGTCACCCTCCAGACCCCGGGCGGGGACCCGCTGCCGGGCAAGGCGGCACAGCCCGCACTCCCCGGCGGCGCGCTGCACGTCGACGACTCCGCCCGCACGACCTACTGGCAGGACACCGAGGCGGCCGCACTGAAGTGGTAGCCCCGAGGTCGTGATTGGCCGTTCCGGGCCGGGGTAGCCGCACGGTCGCCAACCCGGAACGACCGATCATGTTCGGAGGCGTTTGCCATGGGCATCACGTGGTGCATCGGTCTGATCGCGGCGGGCGCGATCCTCACCTTCGCCGTCGACTGGCAGATCGACGGGGTCAACGTCCCGCTGGTGGGCCTGATCCTCATGGCGGCGGGCTTCCTGGGCCTGTGCGCCTACGTGAGCATCTTCAGGCGCCGCAGGACACAGCCGCCGCCCCCGGCGGCCACCGTCGTCGAAGAGGACCACCGGTACGTCCGGTGATCCCCTCCGCGGCGCCGGCTCAGCCGTCGAGGCCCGCCAGCACCAGGGGCAGCCGGCCCGCGCCGCCCTCGACGACCCGCACCGGCACACCCCAGTCCTGCTGGTGGACGTGACAGGCGGGGTACTCGTTCGCCGGGTCGTCGTCGCACGACGCCGCCATCGCGGACACGTGCAGCACGCCTTCGCCCACCCCGTCCGCCAGCACCAGGTCACGGCCCAGGTCGGTGCCCTGGCCCGCGCCCTCCGCCAGGAGCTCCGGCGGGGTGGAGCTGACCAGCAGCCGCGTGGACGGCCCGTAGCGCGTGTCCAGTTTCTGCCCCCGGGGCGCCTGGAAGACCACGTCCAGCCGCAGCGTGCCGGGGGCGATCTCCGTCGCCGCGCGCTGCGTGCGGTGCGCCACCGACTCGACCCGGACGGCCTCCTCGGGCAGCCGCAGCCGCGTCAGCCGGTGCCGGGCCGACTCGACGACCACGATGTCGTCGTCCACCAGCACCGCGTCCGAGGGCTCCCGCAGGTCCGTCGCCAGGGTCGTCACCTGGCCGGTCGCCGGGTCGTAGCGGCGCAGGGCGTGGTTGTAGGTGTCCGAGACGGCCACGGAGCCGTCGGGCAGGACGGTGACGCCCAGGGGGTGCTGGAGCAGCGCCTGGTCCGCGGCCCCGTCCCGGTGGCCGAAGTCGAAGAGCCCGGCGCCGACGGCCGTACGCACGGCGAAGCCCTCGCCGTCCCGCTCGACGTAGCGCAGGGCGGAGGTCTCCGAGTCGGCGAGCCACAGCCGGTCCGCGCCCGCGGCGAGCCCGGACGGCTGGGCGAACCACGCCTCGGCCGCGGGCCCGTCCACCAGGCCCTCGTTGGTCGTGCCGGCCGCGACCTCGACCGTCCCCGCCGCCGGGTCGTACGTCCACAGCTGGTGGACGCCCGCCATGGCGATCCACACCCGGTCCGCGAACCAGGCCACGTCCCACGGCGAGGACAGGTCCACGTCCCGGGCCGGGCCGCTGGTCGCCGAGCCCTGCCACCACTGGCGACCGGTGCCGGCGACGGTCTCCACGGCCCCGGTGGCGGGGTCGTACGTCCGCAGGGCGTGGTTGACGGTGTCGGCGACGATCACCTTGCCGTCGGGGAGCAGCGCGAGGCCCTGGGGCTCGTTGAACGTCGCGGGAGTGTCGCTGAGGCCGCGCTCGCCGGTACCGACGCGGCGCACGACGCTCTCGCCGTCCGCCGCGAGCTCGACCAGCTGGTGCCGGGTGGTGTCCGAGACCAGGAGGTTGCCGCCGGGCAGCAGCAGCGCCTTGCCGGGGAAGCGCAGGTCGGTGGCCTCCGGCTCCGGCGGCACGTAGGGGCCGTCGCCGCGCCGGAGGGTGCCCTTGGCCTCGTGGGCGGCCTCCAGCTCCGCCACGAGTCGCGCGATGGCGTGCGCGTGGCCCTCGCCCGCGTGCTGGGCGACGACGTAGCCCTCGGGGTCGACGACGACCAGGGTGGGCCAGGCGCGGACGGCGTACTGCTTCCAGGTCGCGAGCTCGGGGTCGTCCAGGACGGGGTGGTGGACGCCGTACCGCTCGACGGCGTCGACGACGGCCTGGTGGTCGGCCTCGTGCACGAACTTCGGCGAGTGCACGCCGATGATCACGACGGTGTCGCGGTGCTTCTCCTCCAGCTCGCGCAGCTCGTCGAGGACGTGCAGGCAGTTCACGCAGCAAAACGTCCAAAAATCGACAATTACGATCTTTCCGCGCAAGGCGGCGAGGGAGAGGTCGTTGTCACCGGTGTTCAGCCAGCCGCCCTTACCGATCAGCTCGGGGGCGCGGACGCGTGCGTGGGGAGCCATGCCCCCATCCAACAGGGTGGGCGCGGGTGGCTATTCCCGCGGGGTTCTTTTCCCCTTCCCCTACCGCAGGACCCGGTCCTTCAGGGCCGGGAAGTCCTCGCGCACCTTCCCCACCCGGGCCGGGTCGAGGTCGGCCACCAGGACCTCCTCCCCCGCCCCCGCCTGCGCGACGACCTCGCCCCACGGGTCGACCACGACGCTGTGGCCCGCCTGCCCGACGCCGGCGTGGGTGCCCGCCGTGCCGCACGCGAGGACGTACGCCTGGTTCTCCACGGCCCGTGCCCGGGCGAGGAGCGTCCAGTGGTCGCGGCGCCGCTCGGGCCAGCCGGCCGGTACGACGAACACCTGGGCGCCGGCGTCGACCAGGGCGCGGAACAGCTCGGGGAAGCGCAGGTCGTAGCAGGTCGCCAGGCCGAGCGTGGTGTCCGGCAGCCGCACCGTGACCGGCTCGGCGCCCGCGCCCATCAGCACGGCCTCGCCCTTGTCGAAGCCGAAGCGGTGGATCTTCCGGTAGGCGGCGGCGAGTTCGCCGGAGGGCGAGAAGACGAGGGAGGTGTTGTAGAGCGTGCCGTCCGCCGCCCGCTCGACCACCGAGCCGGCGTGCAGCCAGACGCCCGCGTCGCGCGCGGCAGCCGCCATCGCCGCGGCCGTCGGGCCGTCCAAGGACTCCGCCTCGGCGGCGAAGGACTCGTAGGCGAACGCTCCCACCGGCCACAGCTCGGGGAGCACCACGAGGTCACTGCCCCGCTGCCGCCGCACGAGTTCGGCGGCGCGTTCGCGGCGGGCGGCGACCGGGTCGTCCGGGCGTACTTCGAACTGGATCAAAGAAGCGCGCACATTACCACCACTCTCCGCACCTGCCACACGAAACCTCTGTCACGGCGACCGTCCGCAGCGTAACTTAACGGGGGAGAGCCCAGACAGCCTTGCCACGCACGCACCCGTCGCTCAGCACCGCCTTAGGGATTCGCCGTGACCGTCCACCCCAGCCTTCAGCCCGCCATCGACGCCTGGACCCATTCCGTCGAAGCCGTCAGCGACTTGGTGAGACCCCTCGCCGAGAGCGACTGGAACCGGGCCACCGAGTGCCCGGGGTGGTCGGTGCGCGACGTGGTGTCGCACATCATCGGCGTCGAGTGCGAAATGCTGGGCGAGCCACGGCCGATCCACACGCTGCCGCGCGATCTACGCCACGTCACCGACGAGTTCTCGCGCTACATCGAGGTGCAGGTCGACGTGCGGCGCTGCCACACGGCCCCGGAGATGACCTCCGAGCTGGAGTACACGATCATCCGGCGGTGCCGTCAGCTGCGCAACGAGACGCGTCCGCCCCAGGCGACGGTCCGCTGGCCGCTGGGCACCGCCAACGAACAGACGCTCGAACGGACGCTCGCCCTGCGGGCCTTCGACGTGTGGACCCACGAGCAGGACCTGCGCCGGGCCCTGGGCGTGCCGGGCAACCTCGACTCGCCCGCCGCCGTGATCAGCCGGGACTTCCTGCTGCGGGCGCTGCCGAAGCTGGTCGCCGAGGACGCCGGGGCGCGGCCGGGGTCGACGGTGGTCTTCGACGTGCACGGGCCGCTGGAGTTCCTGCGGACCGTACGGGTCGGGCCGCAGGGCAAGGCCACGATCGACGGCAGCGTCTCGCTGGGGCCGTCGGTGACGTTCGCCCTGGACTGGGAGACCTACGCGCGGCTGGCCTGCGGCCGGGTGCGGCCGGAGGCCGTGGCGGACCGGGTCAAGATCGACGGGGACCGGGAGCTGGCGGGCGCGGTGCTGCGCGAGTTCGCCGTCACCCCTTGAGGGCCCGGGTGTTGTCGTGTCGTCAGGTCGAGCGCACCGGCACGTGCACGGTCTCCACCCGTGACGCCACGACGCGTTCCCGCTCCCGCTGCTCGGCCCGGCCCCGCAGTCGCAGGATCTGCGACAGCCCGAGCGCCTGGACGACGAACACGAAGGCGAAGGCGGCGCGGAAGTTCCCGCCGGTGGAGTCCAGCAGGACGCCAACGGCGAGCAGCGTGGTCATGGAGGCCACGAAGCCGCCCATGTTGACGATGCCGGAGGCGGTGCCCTGCCGCTCGGGCGGGTTGGCGGGGCGGGCGAAGTCGAATCCGATCATCGACGCCGGGCCGCAGGCCCCGAGCACCACGCACAGCGCGACCAGCAGGGCCATGGGGGCGTGGTCGCCGGGCCAGCCGACGGCCGCCGCCCACAGCAGAGCCGTCGCCCCGAGCGTGCCGAGCACGAGCGGCAGCCGTGCCGCGTGGTGGCGGCCGACGATCTGCCCGTAGACCAGGCCGACGGCCATGTTGACCAGCACGACGAGTGTCAGCAGGGAACCCGCCGTGCCGCGCGCGAGGCCCTGGGCCTCCACCAGGAACGGCATGCCCCACAGCAGCAGGAACACCATGGCCGGGAACTGGGTGGTGAAGTGCGCCCACAGTCCCAGCCGGGTGCCGGGCTCGCGCCAGGACCGGGCGATCTGCTGCCGCACGGACCCCTTTCCGGGGCGGGGGCCCGGGGCCGGTTCCATGCCCTCGGGGTGGTCCTTGAGGAAGAGCAGCAGCAGGACGAGGACCAGCGCTCCGGCGCCCGCGCTGCCCGCGAACGTGGCCGTCCAGCCGGCGCCGTGCAGCAGGCGGGAAAGGACGACCGTCGAGACCAGGTTGCCCGCCATCCCGCACAGCGCCGCGACCTGCGCGATCATCGGCCCCGTGCGGGCGGGGAACCAGCGCGCGCCCAGGCGCAGCACGCTGATGAACGTCATGGCGTCACCGCAGCCGAGCAGCGCGCGGCAGGCGAGGGCGACGTCGTAGGAGCGGGCGAGGGCGAAGCCGAGCTGCCCGGCGGTGAACAGGACGGTGCCGAGGACCAGCACCTTCCTGGTGCCCAGCCGGTCGACCATGAGGCCGACGGGTATCTGCATGCCGGCGTAGACCAGCAGCTGGAGTATGGAGAAGGTGGACAGCGCGGAGGCCCCTATGTGGAAGCGTTCGGCGGCGTCGATGCCGGCGACTCCCAGGCTCGTGCGGAAGATGACCGCGACGAAGTAGACGGCGACGCCGGTCCCCCAGACGGCCACGGCCCGGCGTCCGCCGGGAGGGTCGCCGGGCAGGGCCGCTGAGCACGGATTCATCGGATGTCCCCCCGGGCCAGGTTGCGTACCCAACTGACGTGCCGGTCGACGACCTCGACGGCCGCCTCGGCGTCCCCCGCGCGCAGCGCCTGGAGGATGTCGGTGTGCTCGGCGATGTTCTTGGCGATCCGGTCGGGGTGGGCGTGCATGACGGCCACGCCCATGCGCAGCTGGCGGTCGCGCAGCTGCTCGTAGAGGTTCGCCAGGATCTGGTTGCCGGCGCTGCGCACGATCTCGGCGTGGAAGGCGCGGTCGCTGCGCGAGACGGCGGCGAGGTCGCCTGCCTCCGCCTGGCGCCGCATGTCCTCGACGAGCTCCCCGAGCCGGGCGAGCAGCCCGGGCGGCGCGGGCACGGCCTTGGCGGCCGCGTGCTTCTCCACGAGCAGCCGGGTCTCCACCACGTCGGCGATCTCCTGCGCGGACACGGCGAGGACGAGCGCCCCCTTCTTGGGGTACAGCCTGAGCAGCCCCTCCCCCTCCAGCCGCAGCAGCGCCTCGCGGACCGGCGTCCGGGACACCCCGACGGCCTCGGCCAGGTCGCCTTCGGTGAGGAGCGTGCCGCCTTCGTAACGCCGGTGTAGTACGGCGTCCTTGACGTGCGCGTACACGCGCTCGGCGGCGGGGGGTCTGGCGGTGCGGACGGCGGGCGCGGATGGCATGCGCACAGGATAGATACAACAGCGGCGCGCGAGGAGCCCCGGTCCACGATCCGGGACTCCTCGTGAGGGATGGTCAGGACTTGACGGGCGCCAGGACGAGCTCCGGGCAGTTGTCCGGGTCGGTCTCCGGGTAGAGGACCAGGGAGTCGCCGTCACGGCCGACGACGAGTTCGTGCCGGCGAGCCGGGAACGGCGTCCCTTCCGGCCCTTCCACGAAGTCCAGCTTCACCACCATGCCCTTCTTGCCCGGGATGGGCGTCGTCAGCCGCCACTCGCCCGAGCCGTCGAAACGCGCCCTGCGCTTCAGTGGTGAGGAGCCTTCATAGGGCCAGTCCGTTACGGAGAACGCCCCGTCGTGCCGCCCGTCCGGCCCGTGCCGCAGCCGCATCCGCATCCCGTGCGGCCCCTCGTAGACCTGCGCGAGCTCTGACGCGGAGACCTCGTCGGCCGGCCGGGGGCAGCCGTGCGGATCAGCCGTCGCCCATACACAGACACCGGTCACCAGGATGGCCAGCACGACCATGAGGCAACCGGAGGACAGGGCTCGGGGCACCGTGCCGAACAGCCGTTGGGCCGGGGTCCGGGAATTCTTGCTCTTATTTGCCATGAGGGGGGATCTTCTCGGTCCAGACGACGTTCTGGCTCACGTTTCCGCCGGGGCCCGAGTCGGAGTTGAACGCTTCGAGCCAGTCCCCATACCCGACGTAGTGCATCAGCGACGCCTTGCTCGTCGTGTTGCTGATCGAGTACTGCACGATGACCGACCCGTCGCTGTCGGTGCCCTTGACCTCGTAATCGAGGTTGTACGACCCCATGAACGCCTCGCCCAGCTTGGCCTCGTCACCGGTGACGATGGCCGGGAGGTCCTCCGAGACGAGCCGCCACTTGGATCCCCAGAAGCCCTTGTCGGCGAGCTTGAAGGGGATGCTGCCGGTACCCTCGCCCTTCTCCCGCCAGTTCTTCAGGGTCTCTTCACGAACGTGGTTCATGTTCGCGCTGGTGCTGATGAGTTCCGTCAGCTTGTCGCCGGTGGTGAAGGTCCGGTTCTTATCGCCCTGGCCCGTCGCCCAGTCCCAGCCGAGGCTGTACGGGCTCTCGCCGTGCCGCTGGGGGGTGGGGTCCTCGCCGGCGAGCGCCAGCCCGAGCTGGTTGTACCGCTCGATGCCCAGCGTGCCCGTGTGGTTGATGTCGGTCAGCTGCGGTTTGGCGTTGAACCAGGTGTCGACGCCCACGTCGGCCATCAGGCTCATCGACAGGTTCTGGTCCGTCACGACGGCGCGGCGGAGGATCTCGATGATCTCGTCCTGCGCGTGGTCGACGTCCTTCTGGGTGTCGGCGTGGATCGTCCCGGTGTAGGAGACCTTGCCCTCGTGGCTCACGGAGAAGCCCGTCTTCTGCTTGATGCGGTCCACCGCGTCCTTGAGCTCGCGCTGCACCGCCTTGAGCTCGCCCGCACCGTCCTTGACCACCTTCGCCACGGATTCCGCGACCTTGGCGGCCGACTCCACCTGGCGCTGCATGTCGTCGATCTGGGTCCAGGCGTACGGGGCTGCCGCCCCCTCCCAGTAGCCCTTGTCGCGCAGCGGCTTCAGCACCTCGTCGAGGATGCGGCCCGGGAGACCGTTGATCTTCCCGTGGACCTCTTCCCACTTGCCGCCCAGCGTCTCCAGACCGGAGAAGTCGGCCTTCATCAGCTCTTCGTAGAAAGACGGCATCAGTGGTCCTGCCCGGAGCTCTTGAAGTAGTCCTTCACACCGAGGTTGGTCCGGTGGTAGTCGTTGGCGGCGAGCCGCAGGCTCTGCGCGATGTTGTCGAGCCAGGCCGCCACGGTGCCCGCCTGCTCTTCCCAGTAGTGGTGCATGGTCTCCAGCGCCGTCTTCGAGGCCATTCCGTCGAGGCCCTTGGCCGCGGCCCTGGTCGGCTCGTCGAGGGAGGCGGCCGGCTGGGCGAAGGCCGTGCGTATCTCGCCGGCCTTTCCGGCCGCCCCGGTGAGCACCTTGGGTTCGATCTTCAGGTCCGGTTTGACCGGCCCGTTGAGCCCCGGATAGGGAGTGATCAGCGGCGACCGGCTCGTCGGGTCGTAGAGGTTCGGTATGAACTTGCTGAGCGTGCTCCCGGGTGCCGGGGCGAATCCCTCCTGGCCCGGCCCCGCCGGCAAAAACACCGGTTTGGGCAGTTCGTGCTGCCCGTGAGCGTCCTTTTCCCCCATGGTTCCTCTTCCCTCGTGGTGCGCCTCGCCGAGGCCGCTGACCGGGCGAGGTTACCCAGGGACACCCGCCCACCCGTCCATGGGGGTGATGAAGACGAACCGCAGGTCCTGGCGCTGTATGGGCAGCAGGACGTGGCTGGTCACCCGGGTCTCCACGTTCCCGTGGTACGGCAGGCGCAGCCGGAACACGTGCCCGTCGCGGTGCTCGACCACGTCGTGTTCCTCGGCCCATATGCGGCGGCAGTCCGCGTCCGCTTCGAGGATCTCCTGGAGCAGGGCGCGCAGTTCGTCGTTGGCCGGGTCGCTGTTGGTGGCGACGCGGAGCATGGCCAGGTAGACGCGGGCGCAGCTGTCCTCCCAGTCGAGCATCTGCTCGCGGGCCTCGGGGTGCAGCAGGGCCCAGCGCATGAGGTTGGGCTTCGGGCGCAGGACCCAGGGGAACCACTCGCCCATCAGCGGGTTGGCCGCGATGACGTTCCAGGCCGTGTCCGAGAGGTAGGCGGGGTAGGTGACCTGCTGTTCGAGCAGGGCCTTGACGCCCTGCGGCAAGTCGCGCTGCTCGCGGCCCGGTTCCGGGGGTCTTCGGCCGCAGACGGCCAGGAAGAGGGTGAGCGTCTCGGCGTCGCTCAGCCGCAGGGCGCCCGCGACCCTCAGCAGAAAGCTTTCTGAGAAGTCCTGGCGCCGGCCCGCCTCCAGGGCCCGGTACCAGCCTTCGCTGACGCCCGTCATCCGGGCGACATGCGCCTGGGAGAGACGCCTGCCGGGCCGGGGGAAGACCCCCCGCAGCTCGGGGAGGTTCTTGGCGTCGACACGCGCCCGCCAGGCGCGGAGCAGGCGGCTGATGGATTCGCCGTCGAGGCGGTCCACGCGGTCCACGCGGCCTCCAATTCCGACACTGCAAGTGTCGGTCAATCTTAAGTAAATTGCGCAGCACGGGCCATTCCACACCCTGACCCGGGTGGAGGGCCCGTAGGCCGCTCTCATCACGGCCAGAGGGCCCGGACAGCCGCTCTCTCCTCGCTGGAGGGGGGTGAGGAGGGAGTCGTCCGGGCCCTCTGTCCTGCCGGTGTCCCACCGGTGCCCCACCGGCCCGGGGTGCGAGGCCCCCGGGCCGTCGGCGACCGGACCCGGGCGATCAGCCCCAGGTGATCAGCCGCTGGGGGTTCTCCAGCACGGCGGCGATGTCGGCCAGGACCCTGGAGCCCAGCTCGCCGTCGACGAGGCGGTGGTCGAAGGACAGCGCCAGGGTGGTGACGTGGCGCGGCTTGACCTTGCCCTTGTGGACCCACGGCTGGAGCTTGACCGCGCCGAAGGCGAGGATCGCGGACTCACCGGGGTTGAGGATGGGCGTACCGGTGTCGACGCCGAAGACGCCGACGTTGGTGATCGTGACCGTGCCGCCGGACATGTCGGCGGGGCTGGTCTTCCCCTCGCGCGCGGTCGCGACCAGGTCGCCCAGCGCCCGCGACAGCTCGGGGAGCGTCTTGGCCTGGGCCTCCTTGATGTTCGGCACGATCAGTCCGCGCGGGGTGGCGGCGGCGATGCCCAGGTTCACGTAGTCCTTGCGGACGATCTCCTGGTTCTCCTCGTCCCAGGAGGCGTTGACGTCCGGGTTCCGCCTGATCGCCACGAGCAGGGCCTTGGCGACCAGCAGCAGCGGGTTGACGCGCAGACCCGCCATGTCGGGGTCGTCCTTGAGCTTCTGCACGAGCTTCATCGTGCGCGTCACGTCGACGGTGACGAACTCCGTGACGTGCGGCGCGGTGAAGGCGCTGGCCACCATGGCCTGGGCGGTGGCCTTGCGGACGCCCTTGATGGGGATGCGGGTCTCGCGGGCGGCGGCCGGGGCGGCCGGCACGGCCACGGGCTGCTCCTGCGGCGCGGGCTGCGCCACCGGCGCGGGCGCGGCGGCCGCGTGCACGTCCTCACGGGTGATCACGCCACCGTCTCCGGTGGGGGTGATCACCGCCAGGTCCACGCCGAGGTCCCTGGCGAGCTTGCGCACGGGCGGCTTGGCCAGCGGCCGGGCGGCGCCGGCCGGGGCCGCCGCGGGCGGCGGGACCGCGGGGGCGGCCGGCGCCGGGACCTGCGCCACGTGCCCGTTCAGCTCGGCCTGCACGGCGGCCGCCACCGACGACCGGTCGGCGTCCGGGCGGGCCTTGCGCGGCCGGCGCTTCGTCGAGGACGGCGCGGCGCCGTAGCCGACGAGCACGGCCTGGCGGCCCTGCTGCTCCGGCTCGGCCTCCGCCGCGAGGGCGGACGCGGCGCTCTTCTCCGCGTGGGCCGCGGTCGAGGCCGGGGCCTCCTCCGCGGGCCCCGCGCCGGGCTGGGTGTCCACCGAGATGATCACCTGGCCGACGTCCACGGTCGTGCCCTCGGGGAAGCGCAGCTCGTGCACAACGCCGTCGAAGGGGATCGGCAGCTCGACGGCCGCCTTGGCGGTCTCGACCTCGCAGACCACCTGCCCGTCGGAGACGGTGTCGCCGACGTTCACGTACCACTTGAGGATCTCGGCCTCGGTGAGCCCCTCGCCCACGTCGGGCATCTTGAACTCGCGGAACCGCTGGCCGGGGTTGGCGGTGCTTGTCATCGTCACGACTCTCCCTTGAGCCCTAGTACGCCAGCGCGCGGTCGACGGAGTCGAGCACCCGGTCCAGGCCGGGCAGGTACTCGTCCTCCAGCCGGGACGGCGGGTAGGGCGCGTGGTAGCCGCCGACCCGCAGGACGGGGGCCTCCAGGTGGTAGAAGCAGCGCTCGGTGATCCGGGCGGCGATCTCGGCGCCGGAGCCGAAGAAGACGGGTGCCTCGTGGACGACGACCAGGCGGCCGGTCTTCTCGACGGACCGCTGGATCGCGTCGAAGTCGATGGGCGAGATCGAGCGGAGGTCCAGGACCTCCAGCGACTTGCCCTCCTCCTCGGCGGCCGCGGCGGCCTCCAGGCAGGTCTTGACCATCGGGCCGTAGGCGACCAGCGTCAGGTCGGTGCCCTCGCGGACGGTGCGGGCGGTGTGCAGCGGCCCGGGGATCGCGGCGGTGTCGACCTCGGCGCGGTCGTGGTAGCGCCGCTTGGGCTCGAAGTAGATCACCGGGTCGTCGCTCTGGATGGCCTGCTGGAGCATCCAGTAGGCGTCCGAGGCGTTCGCCGGGGAGACCACCTTCAGGCCCGCCACGTGCGCGAACAGGGCCTCGGGCGACTCGCTGTGGTGCTCGACCGCACCGATCGCACCGCCGTAGGGGATGCGGATGACGACCGGCAGCTTGATCTTGCCGAGCGCGCGGGCGTGCATCTTGGCCAGCTGGGTGACGATCTGGTCGTACGCCGGGAAGACAAAACCGTCGAACTGGATCTCCACGACCGGGCGGTAGCCGCGCAGGGCCATGCCGATGGCGGTGCCGACGATGCCGGACTCGGCCAGCGGGGTGTCGATGACCCGCTCCTCGCCGAAGTCCTTCTGGAGGCCGTCGGTGACGCGGAAGACGCCGCCGAGCTTGCCGACGTCCTCACCCATGACCAGGACCTTGGGGTCGGTCTCCAGGGCGGTGCGCAGGGAGGCGTTGATCGCCTTGGCGATCGTGAGCTTCTCGATGCTCATGTCAGTTGTTCTCCTCGTCCGCGAACGACGCCTGATAGGCCAGGAACTGGGCGCGCTCCTCGTCGACCAGCGCGTGGCCGTCGGCGTAGGCGTGCTCGAACATCGCCAGGTCCTCGGGGTCCGGCATGCTGCGCACGGTGTCCCGCACCCGCTTGGCCAGGGCGTCGCTCTCCGCCTCCAGGGACGCGAAGAACGCCTCGTCCGCGAGGCCCTCCTTCTCCAGCAGGGCGCGCAGGCGCAGGATCGGGTCCTTGGCCTCCCACAGCTCCCGCTCCTCGTCGCCGCGGTAGCGCGTCGGGTCGTCGGAGGTGGTGTGGGCGCCCATGCGGTACGTGAACGCCTCGACCAGCGTGGGGCCCTCGCCGGTGCGGGCGCGGTCCAGCGAGGCCTTGGTCACGGCCAGCACGGCCAGGACGTCGTTGCCGTCGACCCGCACGCCGGGGAAGCCGTAGCCCTGGGCGCGCTGGTAGAGCGGGACGCGGGTCTGGCGCTCGGTGGGCTCGGAGATCGCCCACTGGTTGTTCTGGCAGAAGAACACGACCGGGGCGTTGTAGACGGCCGCGAAGGTGAAGGCCTCCGCCACGTCGCCCTGGCTGGAGGCGCCGTCGCCGAAGTAGGCGATGACGGCGGAGTCCGCGCCGTCCTTGGCCACGCCCATCGCGTAGCCGGTGGCGTGCAGCGCCTGCGAGCCGATGACGATCGTGTAGAGGTGGAAGTTGTTCTCGTTGGGGTCCCAGCCACCGTTGTTCACGCCGCGGAACATCCCCAGCAGGTTCGTGGGGTCGACCCCGCGACACCAGGCGACGCCGTGCTCGCGGTAGGTCGGGAAGACGTAGTCGTCGTCGCGGGTGGCCCGGCCCGAGCCGATCTGGGCGGCCTCCTGGCCCAGCAGGGAGGCCCACAGACCCAGTTCGCCCTGGCGCTGGAGCGTCGTCGCCTCGCCGTCGAAGCGGCGGGTCAGGACCATGTCCCGGTACAGGCCCCGCAGTTCCTCGGGCGACAGGTCGATGGAGTAGTCCGGGTGCTCGACCCGTTCGCCTTCCGGCGTCAGCAGCTGGACGAGTTCGGGCTCGCCGGCGGCCTTCTTGGCGCCGGCGCGCTTGCTGCTGCGTCGCGGCTTGCGCGCGGCAGTGCTGTCCACGGTCACGTGTGCTCCTCCGTCTGTCCGGCCCCCGGGGTCGCCGGCGGCCAGAGGGGGTCCCTCCGCCGTGAGGCGAAGAGAGGCTCGCCCGATCCCCGACGGCACACGGGGTGGGTGTGCCGAGGCCGGAACCGGGCGTGACAGGTGCCCCGGCGAATGGCCTGCAATAAGCACGTTACCCAGTACCTGGCATTCCTGCGAAACCCCGCCTGACCTGCGATTTTGCTTGGATTTCCAAGTAAATCGCGAAAGCCGGGCCAATGCGGGAGCCAATCCACTGGTCAGGGCCTTGTGGCCCGCCGGAACGGGGGCACGTTATCTCGGAGGACAAGAGCAGGGGAAGAGTCGATGTGTGAGACTGGCGTCGTGCGCGTACAAGGAAAAATCACGGTATTTCTGCTTGACGACCACGAGGTGGTGCGCCGCGGCGTCCACGAGTTGCTCTCCGGCGAGGAGGACATCGAGGTCGTGGGAGAGGCCGGAACCACCGCCGACGCGTTGGTGCGCATTCCCGCCACACGGCCGGATGTCGCCGTACTGGACGTTCGCCTTCCGGATGGCAGCGGGGTCGAAGTATGCCGTGAGATCCGTTCGCAGGACGAAAACATCAAATGCCTGATGCTCACCTCGTACGCCGATGACGAAGCCCTCTTCGACGCCATCATGGCGGGCGCCTCGGGCTATGTCCTGAAGGCCATTCGCGGCAACGAGCTGCTCTCCGCCGTGCGGGACGTCGCGGCCGGGAAATCGCTGCTCGACCCGGTGGCGACCGCGCGGGTGCTGGAGCGGCTGCGCGACGGAAAAGGTGCCCGGGGCGACGACCGGATGGCGTCGCTGACCGAGCAGGAACGCCGCATCCTCGACCTGATCGGCGAGGGCCTGACCAACCGCGCCATCGGCGAGCGGCTGCACCTCGCCGAGAAGACCATCAAGAACTACGTCTCCAGCCTGCTCTCCAAACTCGGCATGGAGCGGCGCTCGCAGGCCGCCGCCTATGTGGCCCGCCGGCAGGCCGAGAAGCGCCAGGGGGCCGGGGAGCGGCACTGAAAGCCGGGCACCGCCAGGGGCGAACGTCCCCTCTCATCGGGGGCGGGTGCCCCTAGGTGTTCACGCGACGGCAGTGCATTGTGGTGCGCATGCAACCCGCGGTGTCCCCACCCTCCGCGTCGCCCGCCGCGGCGCGCGACGAACGCCGAGCGCTCGAGCTCCTCTCCGGCACGCCCTACGGCCGGATATCCGTGAGCATGCGCGCGCTCCCCTTCGTCACCGTCGCCCGGCACGTCGTGGCCGACGGGAAGGTGCTGCTGCGGCTGCACGGCGGCTTCGGCTACGCCCGGGCCTGCGACGGCAGCGTGGTGGCGTACGGCGCGGACAACCTCGCGGAGCGCGAGGAGGGCGACGAGTCCGTGTGGACCGTGCAGTTCGTCGGCACGGCGCGCGTCTTCCGCCCGGACGCCGCACAGCTGGAACTCTTCGGACGCGCCCCGCGCTCGGCGGACGCCGCGCCCTTCGTTCCCGAATACCTGTGCATAGAACCTCAGTTCATCACTCTGCACCACCTCGAAGGCGTACCCGCACGACGGGCCGCACACGCTGCGTGATCTAACATTTGGGGCGTGCCGCGCTCACTTGTCACCCACGCCCCACCGGACAGCGGCACCCTGCGCACGCTCCTCGGCCGCTATGACCGCGCCGGCGAGCCCGTGGCCTGCGAAACGCTGACCGAGGGGCTCCTCAACCGCGGCTACCGCCTCTCCACCACCCGTGGCCGCTTCTTCCTCAAGCACCACCTCGACGGCGACCGCGACGCCATCGCCCGCCAGCACGAGGTCACCCGCCGGCTGGGCGCCCTGGGCCTGCCCGTCGCCCCGCCCGTCGCGGACGCGGACGGCAACACCGTCACCGTCCTGGGCGGCCGCTGCTACGCGCTCCACCCGTGGATCGACGGCCGGCACCGGGACGGCGGCGAGCTGACCGCGGCCCAGTCCCGTCGCCTCGGCGCGCTACTGGGCCATGTGCACACCTGCCTGGAACAGGTCATGGAGGGCCCCGAGGGGGCTGTGCCGGGCCCCGGACAGGCCCCGGACGCGGCCGCCGACCCCGAGGACACCTTCGCCCTGATCGAGGAGCTGCTGAGCCTCGTGCGCGACCGGCCCCGGGACTCCTTCGACGAGCTGGCCGAGCACCGCCTCGTCGAGCGCCGCGCGCTGCTGGAGCGGCACGCCCACCGCCGCCCGCCCGCCGCCGCCATCCCGGCGCGGGGCTGGGTGCACGGCGACTTCCACCCGCTCAACCTGCTCTACCGGGGCGCCGAGCCCGCCGCGATCGTCGACTGGGACCGGCTGGGCGTGCAGCCCCGCGCGGAGGAGGCCGTACGAGCCGCGGTGATCTTCTTCCTGCGCCCCGACGGCACCCTGGACCTGGCGAAGATACGGCCGTACGCCCGCGCCTACCGCCGGGCGACCGGCGCGGACGCGGCGGAGCTCGCGGCGGCCTGCCACCGGGTGTGGTGGGAGCGGCTCAACGACTTCTGGATGCTGCGCTGGCGCTACCAGCTGGGCGACCACCGCGCCGACCCCGGCTTCCCGGCGTCGGCGGCGCTGTCGGTGTGGTGGACGGGCGCCTACGAGGCCGTGCGCGACGCCTTCACCGGCTGAGGTGCGGCGGCTGCCCCGCGCCGGAGAACGCCGAAGGCCCGCACGGGGCGGGCCTTCGTCCGTCGTCGGTGGTCAGCCGGTGGAACCCATGACGGTGTTGCCCCCCGCGGCAGCGCCGGGGCTGGCGGGCGGCGGGGACTGCGGCTTCGGGTCGTCCGAGGGCTTGCTCGTCGGATCCGTGCTGGGCTTGGGCGGTCCGGACGCCTCGCCCGACGGGCCCTGGGACGGCTGCTTCGTGTGCCGCCTGGTCGACTCGTCGCTCGGCTCGCGCGTCTGCCAGCCCGTGTCGTCCCGATCGCTGGTGTCGTCGTCCCCGGCGCCGGGGCGGGCCGTGGCGGACCCGTTGTGCTTGCTGGAGGGCGACTTGCTGGTGCTCGGCGTGGGGCTGCTGGGGCTGCTGCTCTGCTTGTCCGGCTTGGGGTTCGTGCCCTTGCTGCTGGTGTTGTCCGGCTTGAGGAGGAAGAACGCGCCGACCGCGACCGCGACCACCGCGAGCACGGCCACGAGCCACAGCTTGTTCTTTCCGGCGCCGCCCGCACCGCGGCCGCCGCCGTTGTAGCCGTCGAAGCCGCCGTCGTCGCCCCGGCGGGGCGGCAGGAGCGGCTGCTGCGAGGTGTTGCCGTGCGGGTGCGGCATGGCCGTGGTGGCCCCCGCGCCCATGGCGCCCATGACCTGGGTGGCCGCCGCGGCGTGCTCGATCGGGCCGGTGTCCCAGGCGCCCGTGTGGCTGCCCGCCTCGTGCAGCATCTGGAGGGCGTACTGGACCAGCCCGCGCATCTCCTCGGCGCTCTGGAACCGGTCGTCCGGGTCCTTGGCGAGGGAGCGCATGACGAGCCCGTCCAGCTCCGGCGGCACCGAGCCCTGCACCTGCGACGGCGGCACGGGGATGTCCTGGACGTGCTGGTAGACCACCGACAGCGGGGTCTCGCCGGTGAACGGCGGACGCAGCGCCAGCAGTTCGTACAGCAGGCAGCCGGTGGCGTAGAGGTCCGAGCGGGCGTCGACGGTCTTGCCGAGGGCCTGCTCGGGCGAGAGGTACTGGGGCGTGCCCATGACCATGCCGGTCTGGGTCATGGTGGACGCCGCGCCGTGCAGGGCGCGGGCGATGCCGAAGTCCATGACCTTGACCGCGCCCGTGTTCGTGATGATCACGTTCGCGGGCTTGATGTCGCGGTGCACGATGCCGTGCTGGTGGCTGTAGGCCAGCGCCTCCAGCACCCCCGACACGATGATCAGGGCCTGCTCGGGCGGCGGCGCCTCGGCGTTGAGGAGCAGGTCGCGAATGGTGCGGCCCTCGACCAGCTCCATGACGATGTACGGCACGACGTTGCGGCCGACGGTGTCCTCGCCGGAGTCGTAGACGGCGACCACCGCGTGGTGGTTCAGGCCGGCCACCGACTGCGCCTCGCGCGTGAAGCGCGCCTTGGAGACCGGGTCCTCGGCGAGGTCGGCGCGGAGGAGCTTCACTGCGACCGTACGGCCGAGGCGCACGTCCTCGGCGGCGAAGACCTCGGCCATGCCGCCGCGGCCGAGCCGGTGGGTGAGGCGGTAGCGGCCGTCGCCGACCAGTCCGCCGTTGCCCCACATTTCAGGCACATCGGGCATTCCGCCCCCGTTGGCGTCAGGGTCGGGACCCTGGGCGCTCTGCGTCTGTGCCATCAGTCCTCGCCGTCGTGTCTGGTCCGCTTCGCTGTGGGAGGCGAATCGCGGGGAAAACGGTCTTCCGCTAGGGCACGCTACAGCCTTCCGGCCGTGCGCCGGTCCGGGATGGACCGGCTATCAAACCCGTACCGGTACGAGCAAGGCAAATCCCGTGACGGCTTGTCGCGCATCCGGTCACGGAACGGGCACGCGGCTTGACGTGCCCCGGACCTCGGGCAGACTTGGCCGGGATACGTCGAAGAACAGCTGGATCAGAGCGCCGGAGCGACAACCCGGTCGAACTGGATCAGTACGCCAGGCAGTGCGCCGAGGGGGAAGCAACACCATGAGCCAGGACGGCGCACAGGGCCGCTATGCGGGACGCTCGGTCGGCGGCGGTCGCTACCAACTGCGCGACCTGCTCGGCGAAGGCGGCATGGCCTCCGTACACCTGGCCCACGACACGGTCCTCGACCGCAACGTCGCCATCAAGACCCTGCACACCGAGCTCGGCCGCGAGTCGTCCTTCCGCGAGCGCTTCCGCCGCGAGGCCCAGTCCGTGGCCAAGCTCACGCACACCAACATCGTGTCGGTCTTCGACACCGGCGAGGACGACCTCGACGGCTCGACGATGCCGTACATCGTCATGGAGTACGTCGAGGGCCAGCCGCTGCGCTCGGTGCTGGACGCCGACGTCGCCCAGTACGGCGCGATGCCCGCCGACAAGGCGTTGAAGATCACAGCCGACGTGCTCGCCGCGCTCGAGGTCAGCCACGAGATGGGCCTGGTCCACCGCGACATCAAGCCCGGCAACGTGATGATGACCAAGCGCGGCGTGGTCAAGGTCATGGACTTCGGCATCGCCCGCGCCATGCAGTCCGGCGTCACCTCCATGACGCAGACCGGCATGGTCGTCGGCACCCCGCAGTACCTCTCCCCCGAGCAGGCGCTGGGGCGCGGCGTCGACGCCCGTTCCGACCTGTACTCGGTCGGCATCATGCTCTTCGAGCTGCTGACCGGCCGGCTGCCCTTCGACGCGGACTCGCCGCTGGCCATCGCCTACGCGCACGTCCAGGAGGAGCCGCCCGTGCCCTCCTCGATCAACCGCTCGATCCCGCCGGCCATCGACGCGCTGGTCGCCCGCGCGCTGAAGAAGAACCCGAACGAGCGCTTCCCGAGCGCCGAGGCGATGCGCGACGAGTGCGCCCGGGTGGCCGGTACGGCCCAGGGGGCCCCGTCGCCGATCATCATCGCGGGCGGTCCGCCGGCCCGCAGCGGTGCCGGAGTGGGCTCGGCTGTCTTCCCGCCCGTGGACAGCAGCCAGGCGTCCGTTCCCGGGCCGCACAGCGTCCAGACGCCGTACCAGCCCCAGCAGGCCCCCCAGGGCCCGTACAACGGCGGCTACGGCCCTTCCACGCCCCCTCCCGCCTACCCGACGCCCGCCCCGGCCTACCAGACCGGTCCGAGCACCCCGGCGTACGCCACCCCGGCGGCCACCTCGCCCATGCCGGGCGTGCCGGGCGGTTCCGGGTCGTCCGGCGGCAGGAACAGCAAGTCCGTCCTCATCGGCTCGGCGGCCGTCGCGGTGCTCGCGGTCCTCGGCGTCATCGCCGCCATCGCGCTGAACGGCAAGAGCGGCTCGGACGACGAGGCGGGCGGCGGCAAGGCCTCGCCGGCCGCCTCGGTGGCCCCCGGCGGCGGTGCGGGCACCTCGGGCGGCGGCGCGGGCACCGCCTCGGGCGGCACGACGGGCGGCGGCACGCAGGCCAAGCACAAGGACGGCGACAAGTCGAAGACCATCGACAAGGAGAAGTGCACCAAGGCCTACGACGTCTACAACGACAAGACGAAGAAGAGCGCCCCCGACTTCCGTTACGTCTACATCGACTCCGTGAAGGAATGCCTCCAGGCCGCGGGCTGGAAGTACCGGGTCGACCAGCAGAACGAGAACACGTGGGGCCAGGGCACGGTGATGAGCCAGACCCCGGAGGCGGGCGACCCGTTCGACCCGAAGTCGCCGAGCCAGTTGTTCGTCCTGACGGTGTCGACGGGCGACCCGGCTTCGTAACGCGCCGGGCGGGCCGGCACTCCGCACGGCCCCGCGCGTAAGGCCGCGTTCCCACGGTCACACGAGAAGGCCGGTCGTCCCGTGCGGGGCGACCGGCCTTCCTCACGAGCGGACTCGGGCCCGCCGGCGACGCTCTGGCGGCCTACAGGTAGGGACCCGAGCGGGCGCCGCCGTGCTGCGGGCCCTCGATGTCGTCGTCGCCCGCCATCCCGGGCGGCAACGCGCGGCGCATCTGCTCCAACTGGGCGCGGGCGGCCATCTGCTGGGCGAACAGCGTGGTCTGGATGCCGTGGAAGAGACCCTCCAGCCAGCCGACCAACTGGGCCTGCGCGATGCGCAGTTCGGCCTCGGTGGGGATCGTCTCGTCGGTGAAGGGCAGCGACAGGCGCTCCAGTTCCTCCACCAGCTCGGGCGCGAGGCCGTCCTCCAGCTCCTTCACCGAGCTGTGGTGGATCTCCTTCAGCCGGACGCGGCTCGCCTCGTCCAGAGGTGCGGCCCGGACCTCCTCCAGCAGCTGCTTGATCATGCTGCCGATGCGCATGACCTTCGCGGGCTGTTCCACCATCTCCGTCACCGGGACCTCGCGCGACTCGTCGTCGCCCTCCCCGCCGCCGGGGCTGGCGCTGCCGAGAGCCATGCCGTCCGGCCCGACGACCAGGACGTGCGGACTCTCCTGCGACCGTTCATTCCTCGGCATATCCATGCCGCCATTCTCTCGCACAGATGATTTCCCCCTCTTGATGCCCCTGTACACGTCTGATCCACCGCGGGGGGCGCACGATGCGTGCGGGGGCGCACGACTTCTCCGGCGGTCGGCGACGCGCCGGAGGCAGGCGACCGGCCGGCGTCGGCTCCGGCGGTGTCAGCGCCGGCGCAGCCGCAGGGCGATGAAGCCCAGACCCAGCCCGGTGAGAGCCATCCCCGTCCCCAGGGGCAGCACGCGCATCACCCGGTCCGTGGACCCTTGGGTCTCACGCGGGGGCGCGTGCTCCGGCGCGGGCAGCGGCACGGCCCCGTACGACGCCGGCGGCAGGTCGTCCGGCTCGTCCACCGCGCCGTCCTCCTCCTCGCCCGGCACCGCCTCGCCGGGCGGCTGGTGGGCGCCGTGCCGCCTGTCGGGGGTCCCCCGCCCCGTCGGCACGGGTGACGGGCTCGCCGCCGCGCCCGCCTCCGGCGGGCCGCTCGACCGGCCCGGATGGATGCGGCCCTCGCCGGCGACGGTGCCGGCGAGGGCGTCGGCGCCCGGCGAGGGGGGCGCCGACGGGAACACCGTCGTCGCCGTGGTGGCCGCCACGGACGGCGGCGGCTCGGGGGCCGCCGGTCCGGGCTGGCCGGCCCGCGCCGGCCAGGGGGCTATGAGTACGGACACCACCGCCGCCAGCGCCGGACCGGCCAGGGGACCACTGCCGCGCATGTCGCCACCCTCCGCACGAGACGCCCCCTACGGACACCCCCACCCTCACACGGCCCCTGCCGCGGGGCGCGCTGAGCGGCCGGTCGGGTGACGCGCGCGCCGTGCGGCGGGCGGTCAGGCGGCGCCCGTGGTCAGCAGCACCTTGCCGACGTGCGCGCTCTCCTCCAGCACCGCGTGCGCCAGGGCGGCGTCCCGCAGCGGCAGCGTGCGGTCGACCACCGGCCGCACCCGGCCTCCGGCGATCAGCGGCCACACGTGTTCCCGCACCGCCGCCACGATCGCGGCCTTCTCCGTCAGCGGGCGCGCCCGCAGCGTGGTGCCCGCGACCGCGGCCCGCTTGGTGAGGAGCTTGGCCAGGTCCAGCTCGGCCGTGCGGCCGCCCTGGAGGCCGATGATGGTGAGCCTGCCGTTGACGGCCAGGGCGTCGAGGTTCCGGTCGAGGTACTTCGCCCCGATGATGTCGAGGATGACGTCCGCGCCGACGCCGCCCGTCACCTTGCGCAGCTCCTCGACGAAGTCCTGTTCGCGGTAGTCGATGAGGATGTCCGCGCCCAGCTCGCGGCAGCGCTCCAGCTTGTCCTGCCCGCCGGCCGTGACGGCGACGCGGGCGCCGACCGCCTTCGCCAGCTGCACCGCCATCGTGCCGATGCCGCTGCCTCCGCCGTGCACCAGGAGGGTCTCGCCGGGGCGCAGGTGGGCCACCATGAACACGTTCGACCAGACGGTGGCGGTCACTTCGGGCAGCGCCGCCGCCGAGACGAGGTCCATGCCGTCGGGTACGGGCAGCAACTGGCCCGCCGGGACGCAGACCTTCTCCGCGTAGCCGCCGCCGGACAGCAGTGCGCACACCTCGTCGCCGACGGCCCAGCCGCCCACGCCCGGCCCCAGCGCCGCGATCCGGCCGGAGACCTCCAGGCCCGGGTAGGGGGAGGCACCGGGCGGCGGGTCGTAGAAGCCCTGCCGCTGGACGATGTCGGCGCGGTTGACGCCACTGGCGACGACCTCGACCAGGACCTCGCCCTCGCCGGGCACGGGGTCGGGGACCTCGGCCCACACCAGGGCCTCCGGGCCGCCGGGTACGGGAATGGTGATCGCATACATGCCAGCGAAACTACCCCCGGGGCCGCCGGAATTCCCGGCCACGCGCGCGTGCTCCTCGGCACCGGGCCGGACCCGGCGGTTCCGCGACGGGCGGGTCGCCGCCGTCCGGTGGTGGCGGCTCAGTCCTCCCCGGGCGGCCGGGCGCGGACGATGGTGATCACACGGTCCGTGGCCTTCAGGGGGCTCGCCTCGGGGTCGTCGTACGCCAGCAGCCGGTGGCCGCGCAGCACGGACACCACCAGGTCCTCCGTCTCGCGCACCCCCCGCCCCACCTCGGACTTGACCACCGGGCGCTCGACGAGATCGAGTCCGCTGCCCTGCTGGATCAGGTCCTCCATCACCGTCCCGGCGCCGGTGCTGAGCACCGACAGGCCCAGCAGCCGGCCCGCCGCGCTGGCGCTGGTGATCACCGAGTCGGCGCCGGACTGCCGCAGCAGCGGGGCGTTCTCCTCCTCCCGCACGGCCGCGACGATCTTCGCGCCGCGGTTGAGCTGACGCGCGGTGAGCGTGACGAGGACGGCCGTGTCGTCGCGCTGCGTGGCGATGATGACCTGACGGGCCTTCTGCACCTCGGCGCGCAGCAGGACGTCGCTGCGCGTGGCGTCGCCGACGACGGCCACGTAGCCCTCCGCCGTGGCCGCCTCGGCGGCCTTGGGGTTGGGGTCGACCACGACGATCCTCTCCCGCTCCCGGGGGCTCGCGTGGGGACCGCAGATGGTCGAGGCGGCCGACCGGCCCTTGGTGCCGAAGCCGACGACGACGGTGTGCTCGCGCACGGCGGACCTCCATCTGGCCAGCCGCCACTGCTCGCGGGTGCGCTCGGTGAGGACCTCGAGGGTGGTGCCGACCAGGATGATCAGGAAGAGGACACGGAGGGGCGTCACGAGCAGCACGTTCGTCAGGCGGGCGCTGTCGCTGTACGGGACGATGTCGCCGTATCCGGTGGTGGACAGGGTGACGGTGGAGTAGTAGACGGCGTCGAGGAAGTCGACGCCGCCGTCGGCGTTGTCGTGGTAGCCGCCGCGGTCGGCGTAGACGATGAGGACCGTGGCGACCATGACCAGCAGCGCGACGAGGATGCGCCGGCCCACCTGGCGTATCGGGGCCACGGCGTAGCGCGGCAGCAGGATCTGGTGTTCGGGCTCGTGCCGGCCGCCGTGGGCGACGGCGTCCTGCGGCGGGAGCTTCACACCATGCCTCCCGCCGCCCCGGACCGCCGGGGCAGGAGCAGCAGCTCGGCGCGCGTGCCCCGGTCCGCGCCGCCCGGCGGGACGACGGCCAGCGCGTCGGCGGCGGCGAGACCGCGCAGCATGGCGGGGCCGTGGAAGCGCAGCGGCCGGACCCAGCCGCTGTCCTCGCGCACCACGGGCACCAGGCGGGTGTCGTCGGGATGCCCGGGGACGGCCTCCGTGAGCGCGGCCCGGGGCGGCTCCGCGACGGGCCCCGCCGCCAGGGCGCGCAGCAGGGGCGCGGCGAGCGTCAGCAGTCCGGCGACGGCGGCGAGGGGGTTGCCGGGGAGGCCGACCAGGTAACGGTCGGGGGCGAGGCGGGCCAGCAGCATGGGGTGGCCCGGGCGCACGGCGACGCCGTCGACGAGCAGTTCGGCGCCGAGGCGCAGCAGGGTGGGGTGGACGTGGTCGACCGGGCCGGCGGCGGTGCCGCCGGTGGTGAGGACGACGTCGGCGTCCGACGCCTCCAGTGCGGCGCGCAGCGCGGGCGCGTCGTCGCCGAGGCGGCGGGTGGCGGTCACCTCGGCGCCGAGGGCGGTCAGCCAGGGGCCGAGCATGGGGCCGAGCGCGTCGCGGATGCGGCCGTCGTGGGGCAGGCCCTCGCGGAGCAGTTCGTCGCCGAGGACCAGCACCTCCACGCGGGGGCGGGGCACGACGCGCAGTTCGTCGTAGCCGGTGGCCGCGGCCAGGCCGAGCACGGCGGGGGTGACGGGGGTGCCGGCGCTCAGCAGTTCGTCGCCGCTGCGGCACTCCTGTCCCCGGGGCCGGATGTCCTGGCCCTGGACGAGGTGCCGGCCGGCGTGGAGCTCGCCCTGGGGGCGGACGGTGCCGTGTTCGCTGCGCAGGACCGCGGTGGCGCCGGAGGGGATGCGGGCGCCGGTGGCGATGCGGATGGCCTCGCCGTCGTGGAGGGCGGCGGAGGGGGCGTGGCCGGCGAGGATGCCGGGCGCGTCGGGGACGTCCGTGCCGCCGGCGTCGGCGGGTTCGCCGGCCTCGTCCTCGGCGCGGGCGGCCGCGGGGCCCGCGCCGGGCAGCCGCCAGGGGCCGGGGCCCGACACGGCCCAGCCGTCCATGGCGGAGGTGTCGAAGGGCGGCAGGTCGGTGAGCGCCTTCAGGGGCGCGGCGAGGGTGTGGCCGAGGCAGTCGTCGAGGGGCCGCACCCGGGGGTCGAGGGGGTCGGCGGCGCGGGCGGCGACGGTCCGGGCGGCGGGCCAGGCGCTGCCGGTGTGGCGGTGGCGGCCGGCGGGGACGGCCCGCGGCGCGGCGTGCTCCGCCTCCTCCGCCCGCCGTCCCGGTGCGTGCTCCGCCCCGTGCCCGGTGCCGGAGCCCGGGGGCTCCACGGGACCGGTCGCGGGGTGGTCCTCGGACCCGGGCGTGTCGCCGGCGGGCGACGCGGCGGCACGGGCGGGCGCGGGCGGCGTGGCGGCGTCGGCGAAGGGATCCTCGGCGAAGGGGTTGTAGCCCTCGGCCGGGCGCCGTCCCCGGGCGCGGCCGCGCCGGGCGGCCGCGCCCGGCACGCGGTCGTCGGCGAAGAGGGCGAGGGCCTCGTCGGTGGCGCGTTCGAGCGCGGCGTCAGCCTCGTGGTCCGTCATGACGACCCGTCGGGCTTCGTGTCGCGGCCTTCGGCCGCCCAGCGTCCGGCCAGCGCGGCCGCCAGGCGGGAGGCCTCGGCGACCGCCTCCGGGCCGCCGCCCCGCTGGGCCGCGGCGTATCCCACGAGGAAGGTCGTCAGGGGCGCGGCGGGGCGGGCCACACCGTGGGCGGCGTCGCGCGCGAGGTCGAGGAGGCCGGCCCTGTCGACGTCGAGCTCGATGCCCAGCTCGGCCTTGACCGCGGAGATCCATTCATCCAGCACGCTCCCATCGTCCCTGATGCGCGCGCGGGCGGCGCCGACGTCCTCCCAGGTGTCGCAGTCGAAGGAGGCGAGGGGGTGGGGCAGCCGGGTGAGGGTCAGCTCGGCGGTGAGCAGGCGCAGGGGCAGGCCGGCGAACGTGCCGTGCTCGGCGACGAGCAGCCCGAGTCCGCGGCGCAGCGGCTCGGTGCGGTAGGCGGCGACCAGCGGATGGTCCTCGCCCCCGGGGTCGGTGACCAGGGCGCCCTCGGGCCCGTCCGGCCCGCCGAGCGTGTCCAGCAGCGACCGCACGATGCCGGGGCCGAGGAAGGGCAGGTCGGCGGAGAGGACCAGGACGCGGTCGGCCGTCACGCGGCGCAGTCCCGCCTCCAGCGCCGCGACGGGGCCCCCGCCGGGGGGCTCCTCACGGGCCCAGTCGACCGGGCGGGCGGTGGGCCGGCGCGGCCCGACCACCACGGTGCGCCCGGCGTCGGCGCAGGCGCCGAGCACCCGGTCGATCAGCGGCCGCCCGCCGACCGTGAGCCCGGGCTTGTCGGCTCCGCCCAGCCGCCGAGCGGCGCCACCGGCGAGTACTACGGCGTCGTATCCCGTCACCCGTCGAGTATGGCGGCGGCCGGCGGGCGCCCGGGACCGCGTGCCCCGGAGCGCCCCCGTTCAGACCGTGCGCAGCAGCACCGCCGGCTGCTCCACGCAGTCCGCGACGTATCGCAGGAAGCCGCCCGCCGCGCCGCCGTCGCAGACCCGGTGGTCGAACGTGAACGACAGCTGCACCACCTGCCGCACCGCCAGCTCGCCCTGGTGCACCCAGGGCTTGGGGGTGATGCGGCCGACGCCCAGCATCGCCGCCTCGGGGTGGTTGATGATCGGTGTCGAGCCGTCGACGCCGAACACCCCGTAGTTGTTGAGCGTGAACGTGCCACCGGTCAGCTCCGCCGGGCTGAGCTTGCCCGCGCGGGCGGCCTCGGTGAGCCGGGCCATCTCCACGGACAGCTCCACCGCGTTGCGCGCGCCGGCGTCGCGGACCACGGGGACGACCAGACCGCGGTCGGTCTGGGCCGCGAAGCCCAGGTGGACGTCGGGGAGGGTGACGATCTCCTGGGCGTCGGTGTCCACCGTGGCGTTCAGCTCGGGGTGTTTCGCGAGCGCGGCCGTGCAGATCCGCGCGAGCAGGGCGAGCAGCGAGACCTTGGCGCCGCCCGGGGCGTTCATGGCGCGGCGCGCCGCCAGCAGCTCGGTGGCGTCCGCGTCCACCCAGCAGGTGGCGTCGGGGATCTCACGGCGGCTGCGGCTGAGCTTCTCCGCCGCCACGCCCCGGGCCCCGCGCAGCGGGACGCGCAGGCCCGCCGCCGCGCGCCGGGCGGCGGCCGGGCGGCGGCCGGACCGGGGCGCCTCGGTGCGGTGGGCGGGACGGGCTGCCTGGGGCACCTGCGCCGCGTGGGCCGCGGGTGCCGTCCGCGCGGCGTCCTCGACGTCCGCCCTGAGGATCAGCCCGTCGGGTCCGCTGCCGCGCACCCCGCTCAGGTCCACGCCCCGCTCCCGGGCGAGCCGCCGCACGAGCGGGGAGATGACCGCGACGGACGTGGGCGCCGCGGCGGGCGCCGCGGGCCGGTCCGCCTCGCGGGCCTGGGGGTTCACCCGGCGGCGGCGGGCCATGGGCGCCTGGGTGCCGTAGCCGACGAGCACGTTGCCCGAGCCCTCGTCCCCGCCGGACGGAACGGCCGCGGCCGCCTCCGTCTCCCCCACCGCCACCGTCAGCAGGGGGGAGCCGACGGGCAGTTCGGTGCCCTCCTCGCCGAAGCGGGCCGTGACCACGCCCCCGTAGGGGCAGGGCACCTCCACCATCGCCTTGGCCGTCTCGACCTCGACGACGGGCTGGTCGACGACGACGACGTCGCCGACGCCGACCAGCCAACGGACGACCAGGGCCTCGGTGAGCCCTTCGCCCAGGTCCGGCAGCGTGAACTCGCGCACCACGGCCATCAGCGCGCACCACTCTCGTATGCGGTAGGAGTCGGGTGGTCGGTGGCGGTCCAGTCCGCTTCCCACTGGAGCCGGGCCACCGCGTCCAGCACCCGGTCGACACCGGGCAGATGGTGCTTCTCGAGCATCGGGGGCGGATACGGGATGTCGAAGCCGGCCACCCTCAGCACGGGGGCCTCCAGGTGGTGGAAGCAGCGCTCGGTGATCCGGGAGGCGATCTCCCCGCCGGGTCCGCCGAAGCTCGTGGCCTCGTGGACCACCACGGCCCGACCGGTGCGCCGCACGGAGGCGCAGACCGTCTCGTCGTCGAACGGCATCAGGGAGCGCAGGTCGATCACTTCGAGGTCCCAGCCCTCGGCGACCGCCGCCTCGGCCGCCTCCAGGCAGACCGGCAGGGACGGACCGTAGGTGATGAGCGTCGCCGAGCCGCCCCGGCGGCGGACGACCGCACGGCCGATGCCGGGGACGGGCTCGGGCCGTTCGGGGTCCCAGTCGGCCTTGGACCAGTACAGCCGCTTGGGCTCCAGGAAGACGACGGGGTCGTCGGAGGCGATGGCGGCGCGCAGCAGGCCGTAGGCGTCGGCGACCGTGGCCGGCGTGACGACGTGGATGCCGGGCGTGGCCAGGTAGTAGGCCTCGGAGGAGTCGCTGTGGTGCTCGACGCCGCCGATGCCGCCGCCGTAGGGCACGCGGATGGTGATCGGCATCGGCATGGCACCGCGCGTGCGGTTGCGCATGCGGGAGACGTGGCTGACCAGTTGCTCGAAGGCGGGGTAGGCGAAGGCGTCGAACTGCATCTCGACGACGGGACGCAGTCCGTACATGGCCATGCCCACGGCCGTGCCCAGGATGCCCGCCTCGGCGAGCGGCGTGTCCGTGCAGCGGTCCTCGCCGAACTCCTTGGCCAGTCCGTCGGTGACCCGGAAGACGCCGCCGGCCGTGCCGACGTCCTCACCGAGGACGTGGACGGCGGGGTCCTCGGCCATGGCGTCGCGCATGGCCCGGCACAGGGCCTGAGCCATGGTGGCGGGCTTGCGGTCGGTTCCGACAGCCGCGGTGGTCATCGCTGCCTTCCTTCCTGGGGGCGGCCCTCCTGGGCTGCCGGGAGCTCCCCTGCGGCGGTCAGCTCAGCACGCAATTGTGCTGCCTGTTCGCGTAGTTGGGCAGTCTGTTGCGTGTAAACATGCGAGAACAGTTCCATCGGGTCGAGCTCCGGGTCCTGGTTCATCCGCTCGCGCAGGTCCGCGGCCATCCGCTCGGCGGCGTCCTGCTCGGCCCGTATGGTCGCCTCGTCCAGCAGCTTCCTGCCGGTCAGTTCGCGCCGCAGCAGGTCGACGGGGTCGTGGGCGCGCCAGGTCTCCACCTCGGCGTCGGTGCGGTAGCGCGTGGCGTCGTCCGCGTTGGTGTGGGCGTCGATGCGGTAGGTGACGGCCTCCACCAGCGTGGGGCCGCCGCCGGCCCGGGCCCGGGCCACGGCCTCGGAGAGCACCTGGTGGACGGCGGCCACGTCGTTGCCGTCGACGAGCCGGCCGGGCATGCCGTAGCCGACGGCCTTGTGGGCCAGGGAGGGCGCGGCGGTCTGCTTGGCCAGGGGGACGGAGATGGCGAAGCCGTTGTTCTGCACGAGGAAGACGACGGGGGCGCGCCAGACGGCGGCGAAGTTGAGCGCCTCGTGGAAGTCGCCCTCGCTGGTGCCGCCGTCGCCGACCATGGCGAGCGCGACGACGTCGTCCCCCTTGAGCCGCGCGGCGTGGGCGAGCCCGACCGCGTGGGGGAGCTGGGTGGCCAGGGGGGTGCACAGCGGGGCGACGCGGTGCTCGTGGGGGTCGTAGCCGGTGTGCCAGTCGCCGCGCAGCAGCGTCAGGGCCTGGACGGGGTCGAGGCCCCGCACGATGGCGGCGAGGGTGTCGCGGTAGCTGGGGAAGAGCCAGTCCCGCTCCTCCAGGGCCAGCGCGGCGGCGACCTCGCAGGCCTCCTGGCCGGTGGAGGAGGGGTAGACGGCGAGACGGCCCTGCCGGGTCAGGGCGGTGGCCTGGGTGTTGTACCGGCGGCCGCGCACGAGCTGCCCGTACAGCCGCAGGAGCAGCTGCGGGTCGAGCTCCGCGGCCGCCTCGGTGCCGAGGAGGCGGAACGGCTCCGCGTCGGGCAGCAGCGGCACGGGATCGGTCCGCGGCTGCCAGGCCGGCGGCGGGGTCGGCCGGTACGAGCCGGGCTGCTCCAGAACCGTCATGACGAGCACCTCCTCTTGGGACGAGCTTGACCGGAAAGCGTCGCGCGCTCCCCCTACCGATTGTTCGGTCGACAGCACTTTTTGGCTACAGGCGGCCCAAGCCTGTGGACAAACGGTTCTCCACAACCTGAGATATGGGCAGGGCGTCCATGAAGGGGAGGCAGGGCGGTATGGCGGACGAACAGATGGCCACGTCGGGCGGCAGACCGCCCGCCCGCCCGCTCGACGAGATCGACCGCTCGATCCTGCGCATGCTCCAGGTCGACGGCCGCGCCTCGATACGGTCCGTCGCCGAGCGTGTGCACGTCTCGCGGGCCAACGCCTACGCCCGCATCAACCGCCTGATCGACGACGGCGTGATCAGGGGCTTCGGCGCCCGGGTGGACCAGGAGCGCGCCGGCCACGGGGCGTCGGCCTACATCACGATGAAGATCGTCCAGAATTCCTGGCGCTCGGTCCGCGAAAAGCTCCGCGAACTGCCCGGTGCCGCCCACATCGCCCTGGTCAGCGGGGACTTCGACGTGCTGCTGCTGGTCCACACCAAGGACAACCGGGCCTTGCGGGAGCTGGTCCTCACCCGGATACAGGCCATGGAGGAGGTCCTGAGCACCCGGACGTTACTGGTCTTCGAGGAGACGGACCTCCAGGACCTCAAGCCGCCGGAGGCCCCGGGCGGGCCCTAGACCCCGCCGGGGCCCGGCCGGGCCTAGCGGTGCGTGCGCAGGCCGCTGAAGGCCGTGTGGATCACTGCGGCGGCGACCTCGTCGCTCGTGGCGGCCCCGCCACGCTCGGGCCGGTACCACTCCACGATGGAATTGATCATCCCGAAGAGCAGCCGGGTCGCCAGCCGGACGTCCACGTCCTCCCGCAGGTCACCGTCGGCGGCGGCCTGCTTCAGCAGCTCGGCGACCTGGTGGTCGAACTCGCGGCGCCGGTCCATCGCCCAGCGCTCGGTGTCCGTGTTGCCGCGCACGCGCAGCAGCAGCGTCACGTACGGCAACTCGGCCAGGAGCACCTCCACCGTGCGCCGGGTGACGTACTCCAGCCGCCCGATCGCCCGCCCCTCGACGGCCCCCGGCTCGCCCAGCACGGCGAACAGCTCGTCCAGGGCCCGGCTTATGGCGAGCCTGAGCAGTTCTTCCTTGCTCTTGACGTGGTGGTAGATCGAGGACTTGGAGATTCCGGCCGCCTTGGAGAGGTGCTCCATGGAGGTGCCGTCGTAGCCCCGCTCGTTGAACACCTTGACGGCGACCGCCAGCAGCGATTCGGGCGTGTAGGTGTCGCGCTTGGCCATGGTCATGATTACAGCAGGCTCTCTCGGACGGCCGCACGGCGGCGGAGGGACAGGGACGGCTCGTAGCGGCCGCCGGGGTAGTCCTGGGACAGTCCCCACAGGATGTTCCGCACCCGGCTCAGGCCGATCTCCTCGCCCCATTCGAGCGGCCCGCGCGGGTAGTTCACGCCGAGCCGCATGGCGGTGTCGACGTCCTCCCGGTCCGCCACGCCCCGGCCGGCGGCGTCCTCGGCGAAGTCCACGAGCATCGCGACCGTACGGGCGACGATCAGACCGGGGACGTCCCCGACGACGCTGACCTTCTTGCCGAGCGCCTGGAACAGGCCGACGGCGGCCCGCACGTCCGCCGCCGACGCCTTCTCGGAGGGCGCCAGCGCGACGCGCGTGCAGGAGCGGTAGTCGAGGGCCAGGTCGAAGTAGATGTACGTGCCGCCGCACTGGGGCGTGGCGGCCTCGCCGCCCGTGAGCGTGAGCATGGCGCCGTCGGGAAGGCCGATGTACCACTCGGACTGGGGCGTGCGGTCGCGGACGACCTTGACGCCCGCTTCCTCGATCATCTCGTGGAGCGGGGCGCAGACGCCCGGCGCCTTGGCGTGCCAGGAGATCTCCGCCGGCGGGTCGCAGGGCTCGGCCGTGCTCGGCTCCGGCCGCACCGCGCCCTCGCCGTGGTCGAACCAGCCCCGGCCGGTCTTGCGCCCGAGCAGCCCGGCCTGCACCAGCTGCCCCTGGGCGAAGGACGGCGTGAACTTGGGGTCGTGGAAGAAGGCCTCGTACACCGAACGGGTGACGGAGTTGTTCACATCCTGGCCGATGAGGTCGGTCAGCTCGAACGGGCCCATCGCGAAGCCGCCGCACTCCCGCAGCACGGCGTCGATGGTCGCCGGGTCGGCGCCGCGCTCCTCGTAGACGCGGAAGGCCTCGGCGTAGAACGGCCGGGCGATCCGGTTGACGATGAAGCCGGGGGTGTCGGCGCAGGTCACCGGCGTCTTGCCCCAGGCGGCCACGGTGGCGCGCGCCCGCTCGAGGTCCGCCTCGTCCGTGGCGAAGCCGCGGACGACCTCCACGAGCGGCAGCAGCGGTGCGGGGTTGAAGAAGTGCAGGCCGACGAAGCGACCGGGCCGGCGCAGGGCCCCGGCGACCGCGGTCACCGGCAGCGAGGAGGTGTTGGTGGCCAGCAGGCAGTCTTCCGAAACGACCGGTTCCAGCTCACCGAACAGCTTCTGCTTGACGTCCAGTTGCTCCAGAATCGCCTCGATGACGAGCGCGGAGTCGGCGAGTTCGGCGAGCCGCGCGGCGGGCCGCAGACGGGCGAGAGCCGCGTCCCGGCCGGCCGCGTCGAGCCTGCCCTTGTCCACCAGGCGGCCGAGCCGGGCGGCGATCGCCCGCGCCGCCTCCTCCGCGCGGCCGGGCACGGCGTCGTACAGCCGCACGAGATGGCCCGCGGCCAGGGCGACCTGGGCGATGCCCTGGCCCATGGTCCCGGTGCCCACCACGGCGACGGTGCGGCCCGGGTCGATTGCGGTCATGGCAGTGATCCTCCCCGATGCGTTGTCCACAGGTTCGCCGGGCCCCCTTGTCCCGACCGATCGTTCGGTTACTGTATCCACCGGGGGTGCATCTGGTCCCCCGTATCGGAGCCCCGCTCGACGAGGAGTTGGTCAGACGTGACCGCCGGACTCACCACCGCCCAGCTGATCGAGAAGCACCGCCCCACCCTTGACCAGGCGCTGGAGGCCATCCGCACGCGCGCGTACTGGTCGCCGTATCCCGAGCACCCCAAGGCCTACGGCGCCGACGGCGTGCCCGGCAGCCTGGACGCGGCCGCGGGCCAGGCCGCCTTCGACGCGCTGCGCGGCCGGCGCTTCGAGCTCGACCAGCCGGGGACGGACGGCTGGACGGGCTCGGAGGTCTCGCCGTACGGCCTGGAGCTGGGCGTGGAGTATCCCCACGCCGACATCGACGTCCTGTTGCCGGCCATGCGTGCCGCCATGCCCGCGTGGCGGGACGCCGGCGCCCTGGTGCGGGCCGCCGTGTGCGCGGAGGTCCTGGCCCGGATCAACGCCCGTACGCACGAGTTCGCGCACGCCGTCATGCACACCAGCGGCCAGGCGTTCATGATGGCGCTCCAGGCCGGTGGGCCGCACGCCCAGGACCGGGGCCTCGAAGCCGTCGCGTACGCCTACGCCGAGCAGAGCGGCGCCGCCCCGGAGTCGGCGGAGTGGGTCAAGCCGCAGGGCAAGCGCGATCCCCTGAAGCTCGACAAGGAGTTCACGCCCGTGCCGCGCGGCGTCTCGCTCCTCATCGGCTGCAACACCTTCCCCACGTGGAACGGCTACCCCGGCCTGTTCGCCTCCCTCGCCACCGGCAATCCGGTGCTGGTCAAGCCCCACCCGCGGGCGGTCCTGCCGCTCGCGCTGACGGTGCGCATCGCCCGTGAGGTGCTGGCCGAGGCCGGGTTCTCCCCCGACCTGGTGACCCTGGCCGCCGAGCGGGACGGCGAGGGCGTCGCCAAGACGCTGGCGGTCCGGCCGGAGGTCCGCGTCATCGACTACACCGGCTCGACCGCCTTCGGTGACTGGCTGGAGGCCAACGCCCGCCAGGCCCAGGTCTTCACCGAGAAGGCCGGCGTGAACACGGTCGTCGTCGACTCCACGGACGACTACAAGGGCATGCTCTCCAACCTGGCCTTCTCCCTGTCCCTCTACAGCGGCCAGATGTGCACCACCCCGCAGAACCTCCTGATCCCCCGGGAGGGCATCGCCACCGACGCCGGCCACAAGTCGTACGACGAGGTGGTGGCCGACCTCGCCACCGCGGTGGACAAGCTGCTGGGCGACGACGCCCGGGCCAACGCCCTGCTGGGCGCCATCGTCAACGACCAGGTCAAGGCCCGGATCGACGCCGCGGCCCAGCTCGGCGAGGTCGCCCTGGCGTCCCGGACGGTGGCCAACCCCGACTTCCCCGGCGCCACGGTCCGCACCCCCGTGATCGTCAAGCTGGACGGCGCCAAGCCGGACGCCGAAGCGGCGTACTTCTCCGAGTGCTTCGGCCCGGTGTCCTTCGCGGTGGCCGTGGACTCCACGGCGGACGCGGTCGAGCTGCTGCGCCGCACGGTCCGGGAGAAGGGCGCGATGACGGTCGGCGCGTACACGACCTCGGCGGACGCCGAGCGCCTGATCGAGACCGCCTGCCTGGAGGAGTGCGCCCAGCTCTCCCTGAACCTCACCGGCGGTGTCTACGTCAACCAGACCGCCGCGTTCTCCGACTTCCACGGCTCCGGCGGCAACCCCGCCGCCAACGCCGCCCTGTGCGACAGCGCCTTCGTCGCCCCCCGCTTCCGCGTGGTGGAGGTGAGGCGCCAGGCGTAGGGGGGAGCCGGTGCCCCCAGCCCGTCTGGGGGCACCTCCCAGCGGTGGCCCGGGGAGTTCGAGGGCCGGGGCCCGGGGCCAAGCCCGGGTTATGGAAGGGGCGGGTGGGGGAAGAACCCCACCACGGCCACCCGCCCCGTCACCCCCAGCGGCCGGCCGGCACGACCGCCCAGGCCGACGGCCACCGTCACTCCCGGGGCCCACCCCAGTGGAAGAGCGCCATGGCCACACTCGTGGCGAGGTTGTAGCTCGACACCTGCGGCCGCATCGGCAGGGACACCAACCGGTCCGCCCTCCCCCTCAGCTCCGCCGAGATCCCGTGGCGCTCCGAACCGAAGGCGATCAGCGCGTCGTCGGGAAGGGTCAGGGAGCGGATGTCCTCCCCCTCCGGATCCAGGGCGTACAGCGGCCCGTCCGGCAGCTCCCCGAGGTCCAGCCGCTCGACGGCCGTGGCGTAGTGCAGCCCGGCGCCGGAGCGCACCGCGTTCGGGTGCCAGGGATCGACGTCACCGGTGGTCACCACGCCCGTGGCCCCGAAGCCGGCGGCGAGCCGGACGACCGCGCCCACGTTGCCGAGGTTGCGGGGGTTGTCCAGGACGACGACGGGCGCTTGCCGGGGCCGCCGCGACAACGCGTCGAGGTTCGCCCGGCGGTCGCGGCGCGCGGCCAGCGCGGCCACGCCCGTGGCGTGGATCCGCGGCACCAGCTCGCGCAGTTCCCGCGCGGGCACCTCGACCAGCAACCGGTCGAGGCCCTCGCTCAGGTCGGGGGCCAGTCCGGCCGCCAGCGCCAGCGCCGCGGCCTTGTCCCCGGCCAGCGCGGGCCGCACGTCCGCGCCGAAGCGCAGGGCGTGCTTGAGCGCGTGGAAGCCGTCGAGCAGCACGGCGTCGGGCGCCCTCTCGCGCCACTGCCGCAGCGCGGCGGCGGCCTGGGCGTCGTCCTCGGTCATGCCCTCAGCCTACGGGCCCGCGATCACGGCCCGTCCGCCGCCGGGCGGTGAGATCGGCGCAGGTCAGCCGCCCACGGCCGCCCGTGTCGGCTCCGTGTCGCGCTGCTGGGGCACTCCGCCCGTACGGCTGGCGCGCAGCCGGGAGCGGGCGCGCCCGGCGAGGTCGCCCACGCGGCGCAGGAAGGAGGTGGGCAGGAAGACGGCGTCCGTCATGATCATCGCGAGGGAGAAGAAGGGCAGTCCGAGCAGGACGGCGATCCCGACGTGTTCGGCCATCATCACCGGCAGCAGGACGTTCTTCACGCGCCGGTTGAGCAGCGTGAAGGGGAAGGCGACCTGGACGGCCACCGTGCCGTAGCTGAGCAGGAGTACGACGAGCCCGTTGCCGGCGAGGGCGTGGGAGAGCCCGGGCCAGGGCGAGAAGTAGTCGATGTGCAGGGGGTAGTAGAGCGCGGTGCCGTCCTGCCAGCGCGTGCCCTGGATCTTGTACCAGCCGGCGGTCGCGTAGATCAGGCAGACCTCCGCCATGATCACCAACAGCGTGGCGTTGTGCGCGAGGTGGGCGAGCGCGTCCAGGACGGTGCGGGGCTCTCCGGGGGCGAAGCGTGCGACCGCCCACCACAGCCCCTGGACCGCCCACAGTCCCCACAGGGCCGCCGCCCAGCCGATGCCGGGCAGCGGGCCGTCGGCCGTCCACGACATGCCGGTGTCGCACACCAGCTGCGCGGTGGCGAGGGCGAGCCCGCAGGCCGTCCACAGGACGACGCCGGTCACGTCCCAGCCGGCACCACGCGGCCCCGAGCCGGAGGCCGCCCCGGCTTCCGAGCCGGATCCGCTTCCGCTGCCGCGGTCCGACGCCCGGCGGGCCGCCCGCCGGGCGTCGAGGGACCACACCTGTCCGCATCGGGTGAGCACGAGGTAGAGCGCCATCAGGTGGATGACGTTGTCGCCGCCGTCCCCTATGAAGACGCTGCGGTTCTGCAGCGACAGCACCGTGACCATGGAGAGCACCGACATCGTCCGCGTGCGCCAGCCGAGCGTCAGCAGGGCCGCGGAGACGAGGGCGAGCACGTACACGGTCTCGAACCACGTGGCGGAGCCGGACCACATCAGGGCCGTGAAGGCGTGGTTGTCGCCGGTCAGCTCCCGGGCCATCCCCCAGCTCCACGGGGCGTCGGGCCCGTACAGCTCATGGCGGTTGGGCCATTCGCGCAGCAGGTAGCAGAGCCAGGTGAAGGAGAGGCCGATCCGGACGACGGCCGTCTGGTACGGGCCGAGGGAGGCTCCGGTGACGCGGTCGAGGCCGCGCGACAGGGCGTTGATCATCGGTTGCTCGCCTCCGCGAGGTCGGCGCCGGTGACCGGCCACCAGCCCAGGACCCGGTACACCGGCTTGGTCTCGGCCTGTTCGTCGCTCCAGGGCGGCGGCGCGATGGGAGAGGTCACCGAGCGGACCTGGACGCGGCCGAGCGGGCGGTCCTGCTGCCCGGCGCCCAGCCGGGAGGCGACGATGCGGCGGATGTACTCCTCGGAGAGCCGGCCGCGCAGGCCGCTCGGCTGCTCCTGGGCGTCGTGGTTGGCGGTGTAGAAGTCCCAGGCGCGGCGGAGTTCGTTCTGCCGCGTGTGGCTGGGGAGCGGGTTGTGGGCGATGTCGGCGCCGTCCCGGGCCGAGAGGTCGGCCCAGGGGGTGACGGTGGTGCCGCCGTCGGGGGAGCGCAGTTCGGCGCGCGCCTGGACGGCGACGTTCTGCTGGAGGGGGTTCGGGGCGAAGAACTTCCAGTTCTGCTCGAACTCCGGGTACACGTAGTCGTTGACGGCAGACGCGTGCCGCTTGCTGACCGTGTTCGACGGCGCCACGTGCAGGAACATCATCGCCAGGTGCACGGCCGTGGCGAGCGTGACCACCGCGACGCCGCCCGCGACGACGACGCGGGCCGGAAGGGACAGCTCGAAGAGCCCAAGGCCGCCGCCCGTCCGCTCGTGCCCGGTGTCCGTCTCCATGTCCGCCCCGTTCCGCCTGGTGTTTCCGGTATTGCGCGCACCACCGTCCTCCGGTGTGCACCCGAACCGTACCGACGCCACCCCACGAGGCCCAGCACGCACGGGGTTATCCACAGGGTTGACACCTCCTGGGGCACGGCCCACCATTGAACCGAACGATCGGTCGGTAGGGAGCAATGGACGAGCCCGAGGGGGGCATGGCATGACGACCACCGCGCCGGATGCGGCGGCGCCGGAGACGGAGCGGGAGGCGGCGCTGAGCGCGGCCTTCGACGCCACCGTGGCCGCCGACGAGCGCATCGAGCCACGTGACTGGATGCCCGACGCCTATCGCGCCACCCTCGTCCGGCAGATCGCCCAGCACGCCCATTCCGAGATCATCGGCATGCAGCCCGAGGCCAACTGGATCACCAGGGCGCCCTCGCTGCGCCGCAAGGCGATCCTGATGGCCAAGGTGCAGGACGAGGCAGGCCACGGCCTGTATCTGTACAGCGCCGCCGAAACCCTCGGCACGGGCCGCGACGAGCTGCTCGACAAGCTGCACTCCGGCCGCCAGCGCTATTCCTCCATCTTCAACTACCCCACCCTGACCTGGGCCGACGTGGGCGCCATCGGCTGGCTCGTGGACGGCGCCGCGATCACCAACCAGGTCCCGCTCTGCCGCTGCTCCTACGGGCCGTACGCGCGCGCCATGATCCGCGTCTGCAAGGAGGAGTCGTTCCACCAGCGCCAGGGGTACGAACTCCTGCTCGCCCTGAGCCGGGGCACCGAGGCCCAGCACGCGATGGCCCAGGACGCCGTGGACCGCTGGTGGTGGCCCTCCCTGATGATGTTCGGCCCGCCCGACGACGAGTCCGCGCACTCCGCGCAGTCCATGACCTGGAAGATCAAGCGCCATTCCAACGACGAGCTGCGCCAGCGCTTCGTCGACATCTGCGTCCCGCAGGCCGAGTCCCTCGGGCTCACCCTCCCTGATCCGGGCCTGCGGTGGAACGAGCAGCGGGGGCACTTCGACTTCGGCCCCATCGACTGGGACGAGTTCCACGAGGTGCTGCGCGGCAACGGCCCCTGCAACGACCAGCGGATCGGCCAGCGCCGCCGGGCCCACGAAGAAGGCGCCTGGGTGCGCGAGGCAGCCGCCGCGTACGCGGCCAAGCACGGAAAGGCGACGGCATGACGAGCACCGACTGGCCGCTGTGGGAGGTGTTCGTGCGCAGCAGGCGAGGCCTCTCGCACACCCACGCAGGCAGCCTCCACGCCCCGGACGCCGAGATGGCCCTGCGCAACGCCCGCGACCTCTACACCCGCCGCTCCGAAGGCGTCTCCATCTGGGTCGTGCCGTCCGTCGCCGTCACCGCCTCCTCGCCGGACGAGAAGGACCCGTTCTTCGAGCCCGCCGCCGACAAGCCCTACCGCCACCCGACCTTCTACGAGATCCCGGAAGGGGTGCGGCACCTGTGAAGGAGCCGGCCACGTCCGCGGCCCTGGCCCTCGGTGACGACGCCCTGGTGCTCTCCCACCGGCTGGGGGAGTGGGCCGGGCACGCGCCCGTCCTGGAGGAGGAGGTCGCGCTCGCCAACATCGCCCTCGACCTCCTCGGCCAGGCCCGCACCCTGCTGTCCCTCGCGGGCGACGAGGACGAGCTGGCCTTCCTCCGCGAGGAGCGCCAGTTCCGCAACGTCCAGCTCGTCGAGCAGCCCAACGGCGACTTCGCACACACGATCGTGCGACAGCTGTACTTCTCCCTCTACCAGCAGTCGCTCTACGGCCAACTGGCCGCCGGCGACAGCCCCTTCGTGCCCCTCGCCGCGAAGGCCGTCAAGGAGGTCACCTACCACCGCGACCACGCCGAGCACTGGATCCTGCGCCTCGGCGACGGGACGGCCGAGAGCCACGCCCGGGCGCAGACCGCCCTCGACGCCCTCTGGCGGTTCACGGGCGAGCTGTTCCAGCCGGTCGAGGGGCTGCCCGTGGACTTCGACGCCCTGCGCGACGGCTGGCTCGCGGAGGTGACGGCCGTCGTCGGGCGGGCCACGCTCACCCTGCCCGACGGCCCGCGGTCCGGAGCGTGGACGGCGGGCGCCGGCCGGCAGGGCATCCACACCGAGTCGTTCGGGCGGATGCTCGCCGAGATGCAGCACCTGCACCGCAGCCACCCGGGGGCGACGTGGTGAGCGCCCCGACCCCCCTGGAGGAGGAGCTCCGCGCGCTGGCCGGCGCGGTGCCCGACCCGGAGCTGCCCGTCCTCAGCCTGGCCGAGCTGGGCGTGCTGCGCGGACTGCGCCTCACCGGCCCCGGCCGGGTGGAGGTGGAGCTGACGCCCACCTACACCGGCTGCCCGGCCGTCGAGGCGATGTCGGCCGACATCGAGCGTGTGCTGCGCGAGCACGGCCAGCGCGAGGTGACGGTCCGCACGGTGCTCTCCCCCGCCTGGTCCACCGACGACATCACCGCCGAAGGCCGCCGCAAGCTCGCCGAGTTCGGCATAGCGCCCCCGCGGCCCACGGGCCCCGACGGGCCCGTCATGGTCGACCTGGCCATCCGCTGTCCCCACTGCGGATCCACGGACACCACGCTGCTGAGCCGCTTCTCCTCCACCGCCTGCAAGGCCCTGCGCCGCTGCGAGGCGTGCCGCGAACCGTTCGACCACTTCAAGGAGTTGTAGATGGCAGCGGCCCGCCATGGTGCCTTCCACCCGCTCCGGGTGACGGCCGTCGACCCGCTCACCGACGACTCGGTGGCCCTCACGCTCGCCGTGCCCCCGGAGCTGCGGGACGCCTTCCGCCACCTCCCCGGTCAGCACCTCGCCCTCCGCCGCACCCTGGACGGCGCCGAGATCCGCCGCACGTACTCCATCTGCGGCCCGGCCGCCGGCCCCGGCGGGCCCGGCACGCTGCGCGTGGGCGTGCGGCTGGTGGACGGCGGAGCGTTCTCGACCTACGCCCTCAAGGAGCTGGCCGCCGGCGACACCGTGGAGGTCATGGCACCGGCCGGACGCTTCGTCCTGGAGCCACGCCCCGGCCACTTCGCGGCGATCGTCGGCGGCAGCGGCATCACCCCGGTGCTGTCCATGGTCACGACCCTGCTCGCCCGGGAGCCCCGAGCCCGGTTCTGCCTCATCCGCAGCGACCGCACCACCGCCTCCACGATGTTCCTGGACGAGGTCGCCGACCTCAAGGACCGCTACCCCGACCGCTTCCAGCTGGTGCAGACCCTCTCCCGCGAGGAGCAGGAGGCGGGACCCGCCTCGGGACGGCTCGACGAGGGCCGGCTGACCGCCCTGCTGCCCTCACTGCTGCCCGTGGAGAGCGTCGACGGCTGGTTCCTCTGCGGCCCGCACGGCCTGGTGCGGAGCGCGAAGCGGGCCCTGGACCACCTCGGGGTGGCCCGGGACCGGATCCATGAGGAGATCTTCCACGCCGAGGAGATACCGGCCGGCGGCCCCCAGAGCCCCACGGCCGCCCCCGCCCCCGAGCACAGCACGCTGACCGCCAGGTTGGACGGCCGCAGCGGCAGCTGGTCGGTGCGGGACGGCGAGCCGCTGCTGGAGACGGTGCTGCGCAACCGCGCCGACGCCCCCTACGCCTGCAAGGGCGGCGTGTGCGGGACCTGCCGGGCCTTCCTGGTGACGGGCGAGGTGCGCATGGACCGCAACTTCGCCTTGGAGCAGGAGGAGTTGGACGCCGGCTATGTGCTGGCCTGCCAGTCCCACCCGGTCACGGAGAAGGTCGAGCTGGACTTCGACCGCTGAGGACGGCGGCAAGGGGAAGAGAAGAAGGCGGGCGACGAGACGAGGACCGCGGTGAGGTGAAGGGTGACGCGGGCTGCCGCCCCACCCGTTCCCAATTCCCGGGATCTGCTCTAACTTGACGGACCGTCAGTTAATCGGGCAGCACCGGAAGGGGCGGGCCGTGGACTTCACCTTCACCGAGGAGCAGCAGGCCGCCGCCGAGGCGGCCCGGGCCGTCTTCGCCGGGGTGAAGCCCGACGGGGTCCCCAGCCCCGCCCTCGTACCGGGCGCGGTGGCCGACGACTTCGACCGCCCCCTGTGGAGCCGGCTCGCCCGCGCCGGTCTGCTGAGCCTGCCGGTCCCCCCGGAGCACGGCGGCGCCGGGCTCGGACCCCTCGCCCTGTGCCTGGTGCTGCGCGAGGCCGGCAAGGTCCTGGCCAGGGTGCCGCTCCTGGAGCACACCGCCGCGGCCCTCACCCTCAGCGAACACGGCGGCGTCGCCATGAGCCACCTCCTGCCCGCCATCGGCCGGGGCGAGCTGGTCGTCACCACGGCCGCCCACGGCCGCACCGGCCACGACGCCGCCGAGCAGGCCGTGACCGCCCGCCCGGCCGAGGCGGGCTGGCTCCTCGACGGCACACAGACCGCCGTGCCCTGGGCCCACGGCGCGGACCGGGTATTGCTGCCCGCCCACACCGCCGACGGCCGCACCGTCCTCGCCCTCGTCCCCCGCGACCGCCCCGGCGTGGACCTGGCCGACCAGGTCTCCACCAACGGCGAGCGCTACGCCCGGCTGACCCTGGACTCCGTACCGGCCGACGACGCCGAAGTGATCACTGCGGAGGGGGCCTGGGAACGCCTGCGCGCCCTGCTGACCTGCGGCACCTGTGCCCTGGCGCTGGGACTCGGCGAGGCCGTGGCACAGATGACCGGCGCCTATACGAGCAAGCGCGAGCAGTTCGGCTTCCCGCTCGCCACGTTCCAGGCGGTCGCGGTCCAGGCCGCCGACCGCTACATCGACCTGCGCGTGATGGAGGCCACGCTCTGGCAGGCCGCCTGGCGCGTCGAGTCCGGCGCGGCCGGCTGCGACGCACTGCCGCCCGCCGCCGACATCGCCGTCGCCAAGGTCTGGGCCTCGGAAGGGGTGCGCCGGGTCGTCCAGACCGCGCAGCACCTGCACGGCGGCTTCGGCGCGGACACCGACTATCCCCTGCACCGCTACCACGCCTGGGCCAAACAGCTGGAACTCTCCCTGGGCCCCGCCGCCGCCCACGAGGAGGCCCTGGGCGACCTGCTGGCCGCCCACCCCTCGGCTGAAACCTGAGAGCCGGCCGGGACCTGAGAGGCCGGGGCCGCACGGCCCCCGGCGTCAGATCACCGTGCCGGGCACGCCGTCGCCGGCCACCACCGGACGGCCGCTGGCCTCCCAGACCTGCATGCCGCCCTCGACGTTGACCGCGTCCATGCCCTGCTGCACCAGATAGGCGGTGACCTGCGCGGAACGGCCGCCGGACCGGCAGATGACGTTGATCCGGCCGCCCTCGGACGCCTTCTCCGTCACCTCGCCGAAGCGCGCGACGAACTCGCTCATCGGGACGTGCAGCGCGCCCTCGGCGTGCCCCGCCTGCCACTCGTCGAGTTCACGCACGTCGAGCAGGAAATCGTCGGACGAGAGAGCGTCGACGCCGACCGTGGGGATACCGGAACCAAAATGCATACCCCCGACGCTACCGGACGCCCACGCCCCCACCGTCGCGATCACCACCACGCGGGCCCCAGGGTCTCCGCGAAGCCCCACCCGGCCCGGGACTCCCCCGGCCACCGCTGAGAGGTGCGCCCAGCACCAGACGCCCCGGGCCACGCCTACGGACCCGGCGCCGCTTTTGCGGACACACCCCAGCCGCCGAAGCCCTCAGCCGCCGGCGCCGAGCAGCTCCGCCAGGTGTGCCTCCCGCTCCGCGATCTGCGCCAGCAGCCCGTCGGAGATCTCGGCGAGCAGCCCGTCCGGGTCCTCCGGCGCCATCTTGATCATCGCGCCGATCGCGGACGCCTCCAGCTCCGCGGCCACGGCGGAGAGCAGCTCCTTGCGCTCGGCCAGCCACTCCAGGCGCGCGTACAGCTCCTCGCTGCGGCTCGCCCGTCGCTGGCCGGGCACCGGGCCCGCCGCCCACTCCCCGGCCAGCTCGGCCAGCAGGGCGGCGTTCCCGTCGCCGTAGGCGGCGTTGACCCGCACGATGAACGCCTCACGCCGCAGCCGGTCCGCCTCGTCCAGCGCCAGGTCCGGATGCGCCTTGCGGACCAGGTCGCGGTAGGCGCGCCGGGCCTCCTCGCTCGGCCGTACGCGCTTGGGCGGGCTCACCGGCCGCTCGGTCAGCATGGCGGACGCCTCGGGGGACAGCCCCTGGTCGTCCATCCAGCCGCCGAACAGCTCCTCCACCCCCGGCAGCGGCTGTACGAGCGCACGGGCCTCGCGGGCCCGCCGCAGGTCCTCGGCGTCACCGGTCCGCGCGGCGACCGCCTCGGCGATGCGCGCCTCCAGCTCGTCGAGCCGGGCGTACATCGGACCGAGCCGCTGGTGGTGGAGGCGGGAGAAGTTCTCCACCTCCACCCGGAAGGTCTCCACAGCGATCTCGAACTCGATCAGCGCCTGCTCGGCGGCGCGCACCGCCGCCGCGAGCCGTTCGGTGCCGGGCTCCTCGGAAATATCGGCTTCCGGATTCGTCACGCGCCCCAGGGTACGAGGTGTCCTCCCGAGCCCGGCACGGCTTCCGCCCGCCGGCCGGCCCCGCCCCGTCCCGCAATGCCGCCGCTGCCGCGGCGGACACCCCTTAGACGCCCGTCTCCGCGGCCAGCCGCCCGCTGCGCACCGCCGCCAGCAGCTCCGTGTGATCGGCCTCCATGCGGTCCGCGTACGTCACGGCGAACGTCGCGACCGCCTCGTCCAGCTCCTCGCCCTTGCCGCAGTAGCCGGCTATCAGCAGCGGGTCCGCGCTGTGCGCGTGCGCCCGCGCCAGGAGGGCGCCCGTCATCCGGCCGTAGTCGTCCAGCTCGCCGGGGGCCAGCGCCGCCGGGTCCACGCTGCCCTTGCGGTTGCGGAACTGCCGCACCTGGTAGGGCCGCCCCTCGACGGTCGTCCAGCCGAGCAGCACGTCGCTGACGACCTGCATCGACTTCTGTCCGAGCACCACGCGCCGCCCCTCGTGCCCCGCACCCGGCGCCTCGAAGCCGGCCTTCTCCACGAAGGGCAGCAGCACCGAGGGCCGCGCCTCCTTCACCTGGAGGACCAGCGGCTCGCCCCGGTGGTCGAGCAGCAGCACCACGTACGAGCGCAGCCCCACGCTGCCGGTCCCCACCACCCGGAACGCCACGTCCTGCACCTCGTACCGCCCCAGCAGCGGCAGCAGGTCCTCCGGCAGCGTGCCCAGGTAGGGCCCCAGCGCCGAGGCGACCGCGGCGGCCTCCGCACCGGGGACGCGGCGCAGCACCGGTGGCGCGTCGGCGAAGCGGCGGCCGCCCTCGCCGTCGCGTTCGGTGGCCTTCGCGGCGAAGCGCGCGCTGGTGTTGCGGCGGGCCTTCTCCGCGACGCGCTCCAGCGTGCCGAGCAGCTGGTGGGCGTCGGCGTGCGAGACCAGCTTCTCGTCGGCGATCGCGTTCCACGCCTCGACCACCGGCATCCGGGCCAGCAGGCGCATCGTGTGCCGGTAGGCGCCCGCGGCGTCCCGCGCGGCCGCCCGGCACTCCGCCTCGCCGGCCCCGGCCTCGCGCCCGGCCAGCACCAGTGAGGCGGCCAGGCGCTTGACGTCCCACTCCCACGGTCCGTGGACGGTCTCGTCGAAGTCGTTGAGGTCGATGATCAGTTCGCCGCGGGCGTCGCCGAAGAGGCCGAAGTTCGCGGCGTGCGCGTCGCCGCACAGCTGCGCGCCCACGCCCGTGACGGCGGTGCCGGCCAGGTCGTGGCCCATGAGCCCGGCGGTGCCGCGCAGGAAGGCGAAGGGCGAGGCCACCATCCGGCCTATCCGCAGGGGGGTCAGCTCGGGCAGCCGCCCCGCGTTGGTCGCCTCGACGGTCTCCACCGCCCCGGGCCGCCCCGCGTCGGCCCTCCACTCGGCGTGGGCGGAGCGCGGCACGCGCTCGCGCAGCGCCTTTCCGGCGGCCTTCACGGCCTTGTGCCCGGATTCCCCGGCCCCGGGCCGGGCGAACCCCGGCACGTACGGCAGTCGCGCCATGACGGCGCCACCTCCCCCTCCACCCGGCGCGTGCTCGCGCGACGTCAGCTGCCCAGACGGTACCGCCCGGCCACCGGGATCAGCACGGGTGGCCGTGCGGCTGCGGTGCCTCCTTGCGGCTGGCGGGCACGGTGGAGGAGAGCCCGGCGGTCGCCGGGCGCCAGCCGACGGGACGTTCGTAAACCCGGCCGGTCGCCGGGTCCTCGACGCGGTCGGGCAGCTGCGCGTCCTTGATGCGGCCGGGGCCGATGACGAAGGAGCGCGGGCACAGGGCGCGCAGCTCGGTGGAGACGCGCTTGGGCGGGAACGCCATGGCGATGTGTGCCGCGGCGTTGAACTCGCGGGCCCGGCGCACCGCGGGGCACAGGTCGCTGTCGCCGCTGACGACCAGCGCGGAGTCGGCGGAGCGGGTCGCGATGTCGGCCACCAGGTCGACCGCGAGGTGGACGTCGGTCTCCTTCTCCTCGTAACTGCGCCACGCCCGCCCGCACTTGCAGGTGATCGTCTTGGGTTGGTAGCGCGCCTCGTGCACGGCGAGCACCTTGCCGCCGACGGCCCTCAGGGCGCCCAGGTAGTCCTGCTGCCGCCGGACCGCGCTGGAGGCGCCCTGGAGGGGGGCGGTGTAGTAGTTCACCTTGATCAAGTTGTCCCGGGGCCGGAGGCGTTGGGCCAGGGAGACCAGGTCCAGCCACTGGTAGCGGTCGTCGAGGAACTTGTGCCTCAGGCCGTGGAAGAGGTTGTAGCCGTCGACGTACACGATCAGGTCTGACACAAGGCTCCTTCGCGTGAGCTCGGGGCCCCATAATGCCGGTGGCTGGCAGCGCAGTTGAATCCTCCGGCGCGAGCTATGTAGAGCTCGACATAGCTGCCCGCCTTGGCTACGATGGAGCCATACCCGCTAGGGACACCTAGCATGACGGCCCCTTTACGGGGCCGTTTTTGTTGTGACGACGTTGTGACGACGCTTCGGTGACTACCGCCAGGCTCCTCGCTCTACGAACAAGGCCCCTCGCGGGGCCGGGTGCCGATGGGGTCGGGGGCTTTCGGACTACCGGGCGGAAGGCCCTTCACCCCGAGGACCGGCGGGCGGCTCACCCGCCCCCGGGCTCTTGGACTCCGGCCGCTCGTGACCGAGGCGCCAGGCGAGGACGAAGCCCGCCGCGATGATCACCAGCGTCCAGGTCATCACCACACCCGCGTCGACCGCCCCGAGGAAGATCCAGGCGAAGGCCAGCCCGCCCGCCATGGCGAGCACGACGACCAGGGCCGCGGCGATCGAGCGGTTGGCCGGCGACGACTCCTCGCCGTTGGTACGGAACTTGCCCTCGAAGCGGAACAGAGGGGTCTGGAAGAGGCTGCTGACCTCGACCTCGCTCACTTCCCTCGACGAGGCATCGTCGGTCGCCGCGCGGAGTGCGTCGGCTATGCCACCGTCGTCCACCGAACGGCCGCGCTGGGAGGGCAATCCCTCCGTCTGGGTGAGGTCGGTCTCGACGGCCTCCGAAGACCACTCGGAGCTGGCCATGGCTCTCCCCTCAAGATCGGGTTCGCGTAGCAGGCACATCACTTGCCGTAAGCATACCTCTCGCAGATATGTGCTGCACCTCACCCATCACTTATATGGTTGTTAGCTGCATTTAAGCTGGCCAGGCACACAGCGGGGGCGCAGAGGCCGGGAAGAGCGGGGCGCCCGAACGCCTCTCGTCCGCCATTTGGCGGCACAACAGCTGCACACTTGCTGCATCTTAGCTGTATCATCGAGAACAAGAGGTGCGGCGCTGCGGAGCCTCCAACCTCGGGCATCCCTGGCGCCGGCCGAGGAGAGAGGAGATGAGAGATGCCTATACCGGTTACTTCCGACCCGCGTACCGACGCGGGGAGCGAGGACAAGTTGCCAGCGACGGAAGGCGAGGCCATGGCCGGAGGGGCCAAGTCCGACGGACGCGCCCGCAGCGGAGGCCGGTTCGAGAGGGTCACGGTGAATCTCGCGCCGCGCTCGTCCGCGGCGTTGGAACACGCCGCGATGATCACGGGGGACACCAAGACCGACACCATCAACCGCGCGCTCCAGATCTACGCCATGCTGGCCGACGTGGTCGACAACGGCGGAGCCGTGCTGGTGCGGTACACCCCCGACGGGGAGCTCGAACGTCAGCGGCTCTTCCCCGAGCGCTTCGACCGAGTGACGACACGCGGGTAGATCCCGCTGCACCGACGGCCGGCCCGGCGAGCGTTCGCCGCGTTTTTGAACCGGCCGATTCCGCTGAGCCACCGGTGGGTACCCCCCGCTGGCGCATAGCGGGGGGTACTCACGGGGCTGACGATTGCCCAGCGGTGGCGAGTTCCCGTCCGTAGCAGCACGCTGACCGCAAGTGCGGAGTGCGGTCTACAGCAACCGACGTAGGGCATCCGGTTGAACGGCCCTTCAGACACGGTGATCCGCAAGCACGCGCGTGGGTCACGTCGCACTCTCGGGCAGAAAGGTCCACGCAGTGCCCATCAGGCTCACCACACCCACCCGGACAGTTCTGCTCACGCTGCTGGAGGACCCGAGCCGGGCACATTACGGCCTGGAGATCTGCGAGAAGACCGGCTTGTTCAGCGGCACCGTGTATCCCGTCCTGGCCCGGCTGGAGAAGTACGGCTGGCTGGAGAGCGCCTGGGAGACCACTCAGGAACCGGACGACGGCGGAGCCGGCCTTGCCCGGCCGCGCCGGCACTACTACCGCTTCACCGCAACCGGCGCCGCCGAAGCGCGAGCGGAACTCGCCAGGCGAGCACAGCGCGGCTGTGGGCCCTGGTATGTGCCCGAGGGGGGAACATGAACCAACTGACGTTCTTGATGGCCTCGCTGGTCATCGCCGCTGCGATCCGCTGGCCCTCGCTCTTCCTGGCGCCCTCGGACCCGCAGGCCCAGCCTGCCGGCCGGCGGCGATGGAAGTCACCCCCACGACCGGGCACCCCCGACCTCATCGTCCCCCCGGGCAAACGTTCCCCCGGGATGAACGACGCTCTGGAGCGGGTCCGGAAGGCGGCCCCGGAGGCGGTTCAGCACGGGCCGTGCGGACAGCGGCGGTTCGCGCTGATCCCCCGGGTCCGCGAGGAGATCTCCGCGGTGATCGAGGACCACGCCCTCGCGGAGGCCGAGTCGCGCGAGCTGCGGCACGCCGCCCAGACCTGCTCGACGTACGTCCTGGGCTCGCACCCCCCGCCCGTCGCGCGCCGGCCCGGATCGCTGGGACGCCTGGTGCTGCACTGCGCCGCCGGCATCGTTCCCGGCCCCGCGCGCTGGCAGGAGGAATGGGCCAGTGAGTACGCCGCCATGTCGGGCTACCCGCTGTCCGCCCGCGTCCGCTTCCTGGCGGGGCTCCTCCTGGCGGCACCCCGCCTCGCGTGGTCCCTGGGCCGTCGGCCGGACAGGTAGTCCAGCCCACCCGAGCGGGCGGCCGGCCGCCGGGGACGGGAGAAACCAGAAGAAGCAGGAGAAGGGGTCGCCTCGGACGCGCCCCCGGGGGAACGAGGCCAAGATCACTAAAGAACGCCGGGGCCCACCCCCGACGGCATACGGAAACGCGAAACGGGCCTCTCCCGAGTGACTTTCGTCACCCCGGAGAGGCCCGTTTCGTACCGCATGGTGCGCGAGGGGGGAGTTGAACCCCCACGCCCTTTCGGGCACTGGAACCTGAATCCAGCGCGTCTGCCTATTCCGCCACCCGCGCATGGGTGTGTCTTCAGGCTTTCGGGCGCTTCCCCGGCGTTTCCGCCCGGTTGTCGTCCGTTCGCCTTCCGACATGCAGAACATTAGCACGCCCCGCAGGGTGCCTTCGAACTCGTTCCTCCCGGCCGCCCTCCGAGGGGGCCGCGGGGACCCCTCCGGTTGCGGGACACTGACTTCGGGACACTGACTCGGGGCCGCCTCTACGATCCATGGGGAAGCCACCGACGAGGCGGACGACGACGCGACGGACACGACGGACGGCCACGGAAGGCGACACTCGTCACTCCTGCCGCCGAAGGGGAACCAGCCGTTTTCCCGACGCGTGGATACGATCAGTAAGCAGTATCAGGAACGACACTGAGCATCAGAGACGTCACTGAGGGAAGGAGGTGCCCCGTGGGAGTACTGAAGCGCTTCGAGCAGCGACTCGAGGGTCTCGTGAACGGCACCTTCGCCAAGGTGTTCAAGTCCGAGGTGCAGCCGGTCGAGATCGCTGGAGCACTCCAGCGGGAGTGCGACAACAACGCCACCATCTGGAACCGTGACCGCACCGTCGTCCCGAACGACTTCATCGTGGAGCTGAGCGCCCCCGACTTCGAGCGGCTGAGTCCCTACTCCGGCCAGCTCGGCGACGAGCTGTCCGGGATGGTCCGCGACTACGCCAAGCAGCAGCGGTACACCTTCATGGGGACCATCAAGGTCCATCTGGAGAAGGCCGACGACCTCGACACCGGTCTGTACCGGGTGCGCAGCCGCACCCTCGCCTCCAGCGAGTCCCAGGACCCGCACGCCTCCAGGCAGCAGACCGGCGCCCCGCGCGCGGGCGGCGGCCCCACCCAGGGGGCCGGCTATCCGGCGCAGCCCGCCGGGGCTCCGCCCATGCCGACGTCCCCGCCGCCCGGTGTCCGCCCCCTGCCGCGCACCGGCGGTCCGGGGCCGGGTACGGTTCCGGGCGCGCAGACGCGTCGTTGGATCGAGATCAACGGCACCCGCCACCAGATCTCTCGGCCCACCCTCGTGCTGGGCCGCAGCACGGAAGCGGACGTACGCATCGACGACCCCGGGGTCTCCCGCCGGCACTGTGAAATCCGGGTCGGCACCCCCGCGACGATCCAGGACCTGGGGTCGACGAACGGCATCGTGGTGGACGGACAGCACACCACGCGCGCTACGCTCCGCGACGGCTCACGCATCGTCGTGGGCAGCACCACCATCGTTTATCGGCAAGCCGAAGGGTGAAGCGGGGGCAATGTCAGAGCTGACCCTCACGGTCATGCGGTTGGGTTTCCTCGCCGTACTGTGGCTGTTCGTCATCGTGGCCGTCCAGGTCATCCGCAGCGATCTGTTCGGCACCCGCGTGACCCAGCGCGGCTCCCGGCGGGGCGCGGGCGGCGGGCAGGCGCAGCGCGCGCAGCAGGCCGCACCGCCGCAGCAGCGCCAGCAGCAGTCCGGCGGTCGCCGGGCCGACCGCGGCCGTCGCGGCGCACCGACCAAGCTGGTGGTGTCCGAGGGCACGCTCACCGGCACCACGGTGGCCCTCCAGGGCCAGACGATCTCCCTCGGCCGTGCCCACGACTCCACGATCGTGCTGGACGACGACTACGCCTCCAGCCGGCATGCCAGGATCTACCCCGACCGCGACGGCCAGTGGATCGTCGAGGACCTCGGGTCGACCAACGGCACCTATCTCGACCGGACCCGGCTGACCACCCCGACCCCGATCCCGCTCGGCGCGCCGATCCGCATCGGCAAGACCGTCATCGAGCTGCGGAAGTAGTAGGACCATGACGACCGGAGGGTGGGCAGCGTGGCTGGGAAGGGGCTGTACCCGGAGCCGACGGGCGAGGTGCGCATGAGTCTCTCACTGCGTTTCGCCGCCGGATCGCACAAGGGCATGATCCGGGAGGGCAACGAGGACTCCGGTTACGCCGGCCCCCGGCTGCTCGCCATCGCCGACGGCATGGGCGGCCAGGCCGCGGGTGAGGTCGCCTCCTCCGAGGTGATCTCCACGCTGGTCACGCTCGACGACGACGTCCCGGGCTCCGACATCCTCACCTCGCTCGGCACGGCCGTGCAGCGCGCCAACGAGCAGCTGCGCGTCATGGTCGAGGAGGACCCCCAGCTGGAGGGCATGGGCACCACGCTCACCGCCCTGCTCTGGACCGGGCAGCGCCTGGGGCTGGTCCACGTCGGCGACTCCCGCGCGTACCTGCTGCGCGACGGCGTGCTGACGCAGATCACCCAGGACCACACCTGGGTGCAGCGGCTGGTCGACGAGGGCCGCATCACCGAGGAAGAGGCCACCACCCACCCGCAGCGCTCCCTGCTGATGCGCGCGCTGGGCAGCGGCGACCACGTGGAACCGGACCTGTCGATCCGCGAGGTGCGGGCCGGCGACCGCTACCTGATCTGCTCGGACGGACTCTCCGGCGTCGTCAGCCACCAGACGATGGAGGAGACGCTCGCCAGCTACCAGGGCCCGCACGAGACCGTGCAGGACCTGATCCAGCTCGCCCTGCGCGGCGGCGGGCCGGACAACATCACCTGCATCGTGGCCGACGTCCTCGACGTCGACGGCGGCGACACCCTCGCGGGGCAGATCAACGACACGCCCGTCATCGTCGGTGCGGTCGCCGAGAACCAGCTGCACATCAACGACAACGGCGCCATGCAGACCCCGGCCGGCCGCGCCGCCGAGCTCGGCCGCGCCAACCGGCCCGCACCGCCTCAGGACGGCGTCTCCGGCGGCTTCGGCCCGCCCGGCAGCGGCGACCCGGCCGTGGGCGCCGCGCCGGACGGCTCCTTCGGCCCGTTCACCGACCAGGACTTCGTCAAGCCGCGGCCCAAGGGCCGCTGGCTGAAGCGGTCACTGATCATCGCCCTGGTGCTGGGTGTCGTGGGCGGCGGCTGCTACGCCGGCTACCAGTGGACCCAGACGCAGTACTACGTGGGCGCCAAGGACAACGACCACGTGGCGGTCTACCGGGGGATCAACCAGGACCTTGCCTGGCTGAGCCTCAGCAAGCTGGCCAAGGACCACCCCGAGATCGAACTCAAGTACCTCCCCGTCGACCAGCGCAGCCGTGTCGTCGACACGATCGCGGTCGGCAGCCGCGAGCAGGCCGAGAAGAAGGCCGACGAACTCGGCAAGCAGGCGTCGGCCTGCAAGAAGAACGCCGAGCGGCAGACGGCCGAGCAGCAGAAGCGGGAGAACGAGAAGCAGAACGGCGACCGGACCGGCGCCGCGAAGGACTCCGGCACCGAGAGCCGCGCCCAGGCCACCCCGGCCCCCGGCCCCACCCTCAGTGAGGAAGAGCAGAAGTTGGTCCAGCAGTGCAGCAACGCTCAATAGTGAAGCCGTAGGGGCCACCACAGCCATGTCAGCCATTTCACCCATGTCGAACAACACGACGACGATCAGCACCGCGGGCCCGCCGAGCAGGCGCAACACCGAGCTCGCGCTGCTGGCCTTCGCCGTGATCATTCCGTGTTTCGCGTACGCCAACGTGGGCCTCGCCATCGACGACGAGCTGCCCTCGGGCCTGCTCGGCTACGGCATCGGCCTCGGCCTGCTCGCCGGCGTCGGCCACCTGGTCGTCCGCAAGTTCGCCAAGTACGCGGACCCGCTGCTGCTGCCGCTGGCCACGCTCCTCAACGGGCTGGGCCTGATCCTGATCTGGCGGCTCGACCAGTCGCCGCGGCTGATGCAGCTGGCCAAGAACCAGGGCTTCAAGTTCGTCCCCTACGCGCCGAACCAGCTGCTCTACTCGGCGCTGGGCATCGCGCTCTTCGTCGCCGTGGTGATCTTCCTCAAGGACCACCGCGTCCTCCAGCGCTACACCTACATCTCCATGGTCGTGGCGCTGGCGCTGCTCATCGCGCCGATGTTCTTCCCGCCGAAGTTCGGCGCGCGCATCTGGATCACGATCCCGGGTCTCGGCGGTCTCCAGCCGGGTGAGTTCGCGAAGATCGTCCTTGCGGTGTTCTTCGCCGGCTACCTGATGGTCAAGCGGGACGCGCTCGCCCTGGCCAGCCGCCGCTTCATGGGGCTGTACCTGCCGCGCGGCCGTGACCTCGGCCCGATCCTCGCGGTGTGGGCGTTCTCGATCCTCATCCTGGTCTTCGAGACCGACCTCGGTACGTCGCTGCTGTTCTTCGGCATGTTCGTCGTGATGCTCTACGTCGCCACCGAGCGCACCAGCTGGATCGTCTTCGGTCTGCTGATGTCCGCCGCCGGCGCCGTGGGCGTCGCGTCCTTCGAGCACCACGTCCAGGAGCGCGTCGACGCCTGGCTGAACCCCTTCGCGGTCTTCGAGACGCACAAGGGCACCGAGCAGATCGGCCAGGCGCTGATGTCGTTCGGCTCCGGTGGCGTCTTCGGCACGGGCTGGGGCCAGGGCAACTCCGACCTGATCGGCTTCGCGGCCAACTCCGACTTCATCCTCGGCACGGTCGGCGAGGAGCTCGGCCTGGCCGGCGTCATGGCGGTCCTGCTGGTCTACGGCCTGATCGTGGAGCGCGGCGTGCGCACCGCCCTCGCCGCCCGCGACCCGTTCGGCAAGCTGCTGTCCGTCGGCCTGTCCGGCGCCTTCGCCATCCAGGTCTTCGTCGTCGCCGGCGGTGTCATGGGCCTCATCCCGCTGACCGGCATGACCATGCCGTTCATGGCGTACGGCGGATCGTCCGTGCTGGCCAACTGGGCCCTGATCGCCATCCTCATGAAGATCAGCGACGCCGCGCGCCGGCCGGCTCCGGCCCCCGCCCCGTCCCCTGACGCCGAGATGACCCAGGTGGTCCGCCCGTGAACAAGCCCGTGCGCCGGATCGCGATCTTCTGTGGTCTGCTCGTCCTGGCCCTGATGGTCCGCGACAACTGGCTTCAGTTCGTCCAGGCCGACGAACTGAAGACCAGCAAGTGGAACCACCGCGTCGACATCGCGCGCTACAGCCAGCCGCGCGGCAACATCATCGTCGACGGCCAGGCGATCACCGGCTCCCAGGAGACCGGCGGCATCGACTACAAGTACAAGCGCACCTACAACAACGGCCCCATGTGGGCCCCGGTCACGGGCTACTCCTCGCAGGTCTTCGGCTCCAACCAGATCGAGAAGCTGGAGGACAAGGTCCTCACCGGCGACGACGACCGGCTGTTCTTCAACCGGACGATCGACATGATCACCGGCAAGGGCAAGAAGGGCGGTGACGTGATCACCACCCTGAACGGCAAGGCGCAGGAGGCCGCCTTCAAGGGCCTCGGCGACAAGAAGGGCGCCGTCGCCGCCCTCGACCCGCGCACCGGCAAGATCCTTGCGCTGGCGTCCACGCCCTCGTACGACCCCTCGTCCATCGCGGGGGCGCTCGACAGCAAGGCCTGGACGACGCTGAACAACGACAAGGCCCAGCCGATGCTGAACCGGGCGCTCAAGCAGACCTACCCGCCCGGGTCCACCTTCAAGGTCGTCACCGCCGCCGCGGCGCTGGAGAACGGCCTGTACAAGGACGTCGACTCCAAGACGGACTCGCCGGTGCCGTGGGTCCTCCCCGACACCCGGATCGAGCTGAAGAACGAGGGCAGCATCCAGTGCAAGGACGTATCCCTGCGTGAGGCGCTGCGGATCTCCTGCAACTCCGTCTTCGGCAAGGTCAGCGCCGACCTCGGCAACAAGAAGATGACCGAGCAGGCGAACAAGTTCGGCTTCAACAAGCCGGTCGACACGCCCGTGCGCGCCGTGCCGAGCGTCTACCCGAAGGACAACCGCCCGCAGAACGCCATGGCGGGCATCGGGCAGGCGTCCAACCGCGCCACGCCGCTCCAGATGGCCATGATCGCCGCCGCTGTCGCCAACAACGGCAAGCTCATGGAGCCGTACATGGTCGACAAGCTGCGCGCGCCGAACCTCAACGTCATCGAGACGCACCAGCCGAAGCAGCTGGAACAGCCGATCTCCGCGGAGACCGCGCAGAAGCTGCAGAGCATCATGGAGACGGTCGTCGAGCAGGGCACCGGAACCAGCGCCCAGATCAAGGGCGTCAAGGTCGGTGGCAAGACCGGCACCGCCCAGCACGGCGTCGACAACAGCGGCAACCCCTACGCGTGGTTCATCTCCTACGCGAAGTCGGGTGACGGCTCCCCCGTCGCCGTGGCGGTGGTGATCGAGGGTTCGGACACCGACCGCGACGACATCGCCGGTGGCCGCCTCGCCGCGCCGATCGCGAAGAGCGTCATGGAGGCGGTACTCAAGACGGAGAAGTGACCCGGCTCACTCTCCGCAGTGGATCACCCACTCCCTCGATACCGGTCGTATATCGGGTGCCGGTGGCGCCCCGAAGGGGCACTGCGCGCCGGGTACGGTATGCCGGACAGCACACCGACGGACGTAACGAAGGTGCGGTCAGGAAAACGGAAGGGCTGGAGCTATGGAAGAGCCGCGTCGCCTCGGCGGCCGGTACGAGCTGGGCTCGGTGCTCGGTCGCGGTGGCATGGCCGAGGTCTACCTCGCCCACGACACCCGGCTCGGCCGCACCGTCGCCGTGAAGACGCTGCGGGTGGATCTCGCCCGCGACCCGTCCTTCCAGGCCCGGTTCCGCCGTGAGGCCCAGTCGGCCGCCTCGCTGAACCACCCGTCCATCGTCGCCGTGTACGACACGGGCGAGGACTACGTCGACGGGGTCTCGATCCCGTACATCGTCATGGAGTACGTCGACGGGTCGACGCTGCGCGAGCTGCTGCACTCCGGGCGCAAGCTGCTGCCCGAGCGCTCGCTGGAGATGACCATCGGCGTCCTCCAGGCGCTGGAGTACTCCCACCGGGCCGGCATCGTCCACCGCGACATCAAGCCGGCCAACGTGATGCTGACCCGCACCGGCCAGGTCAAGGTCATGGACTTCGGCATCGCCCGCGCCATGGGCGACGCCGGCATGACGATGACGCAGACCGCCGCCGTCATCGGCACCGCCCAGTACCTCTCCCCCGAGCAGGCCAAGGGCGAGCAGGTCGACGCGCGTTCCGACCTCTACTCCACCGGCTGCCTGCTCTACGAGCTGCTGACGGTCCGTCCGCCGTTCATCGGCGACTCGCCGGTGGCCGTGGCGTACCAGCACGTGCGGGAGGAGCCCAACCCGCCGAGCATCCACGACCCCGAGATCACGCCCGAGATGGACGCCATCGTCCTCAAGGCGCTGACCAAGGACCCGGACTACCGCTACCAGTCGGCCGACGAGATGCGCGCCGACATCGAGGCGGCCCTCGACGGTCAGCCCGTCGCCGCCACCGCCACCCTGGGCGCCGTCGGCTACGGCGCCGAGGACCAGCCGACCACGATGCTGCGCCCGCAGGACCACCACCCGGGCGGTGCCGGTCAGACGTCGATGATGCCGCCCGTCGCCGACGGCGGCGGCTACGGCGGTTACGACGGCGGCGCGGGCGGCGGACGCCGGGGCGGCGGCCGGAAGAGCAACCTCTCGACGATCCTGCTGGTCGTCGCGGGCGTCCTGGTGCTCGTCGGAGCCATCTTCATCGGCAAGTCGCTCTTCGGCGGCGGCGGCAACGGCTCCCAGGTGAAGGTGCCGAGCCTCAAGGGCCAGTCCCTCGCCGACGCGCAGCAGCTCGGCGAGAACGGGCACTTCAAGGTCGTCCAGAGCGGTACGAAGCCCTGCGACGACGTGCCCAAGAACAAGGTCTGCACCCAGGACCCGGGCGCGGGCGGCAAGGTCGACCGGGGCGGCGACGTCAAGGTGACCCTGTCCGAGGGCGCCCCGAAGGTCCAGGTGCCGGACGTCACCGTCATGAAGTTCGACGAGGCCGTCAAGCTCCTGGAGAAGCGGGGCTTCACGTACAAGCAGAAGCAGAAGGAGACCCAGGACAGCACTCCGGGTGTCGTCCTCAGCCAGGACCCCGAGGGCGGTTCGCAGGCCGAGAAGGGCACGGAGATCGTCCTGACGGTCGCGGCGGCGCCGGCGAGCAAGACCGTGCCGCCCGTGGTCGGCCAGCCCTTCGACGCGGCCCAGAAGCAGCTGAAGGACCTCGGCTTCGACGTGAAGCGCGAGGACGAGGACTCGACCCAGCCGGCGGGCACCGTCAGCCGGCAGAGCCCCGACGGCAACACCTCCGCCCGGGCGGGCTCCACGGTCACCCTCTACGTCTCCAAGGGCGCGCCGCAGAACATCCCGGTCCCGGCCGTGATCAACATGAAGCTCAAGGACGCCAAGAAGGCGGTGACGGGCGCGGGCCTGAAGGTCGGCGCCATCACCGGCCCCGGCGACGACAACGCCATGGTGATGGTCACGGACCCGGTGGCCGGCACCCAGGTGCCCAAGGACACCCCCGTCAACATCACCACGGTGGGCGGTGTCCCCGGCGGTGACACCGGCACGGGCACCAACGCCGGTCAGGACGGCGGCTTCTTCGGCGGCCTGATCGGCGGCCGCAAGCACTGAGCCCGGCGACGGGCCGCACATGGCGAAGGCCCCGGTCACCACGCGGGTGGTGACCGGGGCCTTCGTCATGTGCGCGGACCGGGGTTCTCGCCTCAGCGCAGTTCCTTGGGCGGGGTGCGCCGGGCGTCGACCTTCTCGGTGCGCTCCAGCTCGGCCCAGACGACGTAGCGGTAGTCGGAGGTGTAGACCGGCGTGCAGGTCGTGAGCGTGAGATAGCGGCCCGGCCGGGTCTTGCCCGACTCCTCGGGCACGGCGTCGAGGACATCGACGTTGAAGCGCGAGGTCTGCTTCAGCTGGGCGTAGACCTTGTAGACGTACCAGACGTCGCGGGTCTCGAAGACGACGGCGTCACCGGTCTTGATCTTGTCGATGTTGTGGAACCGGGCGCCGTGGCCGTCGCGGTGGGCCGCCAGGGTGAAGTTGCCCTGCTTGTCCCACGGCATCGCGGCCCGCTCCGGCTCGCGGTAGAAGCCGGCCACGCCCTCGTTGAGGACCTTGGTGCCAGTGCCGGGCTTGACCAGCACCTCGCCGTTCCGCATCGCCGGTACGTGGAGGAAGCCGATGCCGTCCTTGGTGTCCAGAGCGCCCGGCCCCTGGGGCCGCGCCCAGGTGTCGCGGACGTGGTTGCCCTGGCGCTTGGCCTCGCGGTCGGCGAGGACGTTCGTCCACCACAGCGAGTAGACGACGAAGAGGGCCATGATCACGCCTGCTGTGATCAGCAGCTCGCCTATGACGCTCACGACGGCGGCGATCCGCCCCCGAACGCGGTCGTTCCGTGCCACTGGGGTTCGTCCCCGCCTTCATTGTTCTCGCGTGGTTCTCGCGTGTCTCAGTTGACGAGCGCGTCCGGCTTTCCCTTGCTCCGGGGCCGCTCGTCGACCATCTTGCCCCACACGATCATCCGGTAGGTACTGGTGAACTCCGGGGTGCAGGTGGTCAGGGTGATGTAGCGGCCGGGGCCGGTGAAGCCCGAACCGGCCGGTACGGGGTCGATGACCCGCACGTTCGCCGGAGGCGTCTGATCCAGACGGCTTGTCATCTCGTAGGTGTAGAACGCACTCTGCGTCTCCACCACGATCTTGTCGCCGGGCTTCAGCCGGTTGACGTAGCGGAACGGTTCGCCATGGGTGTTGCGGTGGCCGGCGAGCGCGAAGTTGCCCTGCTTGTCCCACGGCATCGCGGACTTCAGCGGGCCCTCGGCGTAGTGGCCCACCATGCCGCGGTCGAGGACCTTGTGCTTGCCGATGCCCTGGGCGATCGGCGCCTTCACGTCCAGCGCGGGGATGTAGACGATCGCGAAGCCCTGGCCCGGCGAGAACGCCCCCGCGTCCCGGTCCGCGCCCTCTCCCCGGTCCCAGCTGTGCTGGAGGTCCTTGGCGGCGCCGCCGGCCTGGCGCTGGGCGATGACGTTCGTCCACCACAGCTGGTAGGCGACGAACAGCAGCATGACGACGCCCAGCGTGATGAACAGCTCGCCCGTCAGACGGCTGACGACCACGCCGATGCTGTCCTTGCGGGCGCGCGCGGCGCGCTGTGCGGCGCGACGCCGCTCCGCACGCCCTCCGGTGACGACGGGCGGCGGAGGCTCGACGCGGCGCAGCGACATCGTCGCGTCGTCCTCGGGCGGCAGCGGCTGCGCCACCCGCCCCGTGCCGTAGCGGGTGGAGCCGGCGGGCGGCGGCGGCTCGGGGGCCGGCTCCGGCCCGGGCCCGTGGAGGTACGGCGCCGGGTCGGGAAGCCGCCAGGAGGGGGTCTGTTCGGGCCGGAGCGTGGTCACGCCCCGGCCTTGCCGACCACCGGGGCGAGCCCGGCCGACCGTTCCACCGCCCCCATGTCACCGCAGGCGACGAGCCAGTTCGCGAGCATCCGGTGGCCCCACTCGGTGAGCACCGACTCCGGGTGGAACTGCACGCCCTCGACCGGCAGGTCGCGGTGGCGCAGGCCCATCGCCACACCGGTGTCGGTCCAGGCGGTGATCTCCAGCTCGTCCGGCCAGCTGTCCCGCTCCACGGCCAGGGAGTGGTAGCGCGTGGCCGTGAAGGGCGACGGCAGGCCCTGGAAGACGCCCTTGCCCTCGTGGGTCACGGGCGAGGTCTTGCCGTGCAGCAGCTCGGGGGCCCGGTCGACCACGCCGCCGTAGGCGACCGCCATCGACTGCATCCCCAGGCACACGCCGAAGACGGGCACCGAGGTCTTCGCGCAGTGCCGCACCATGTCGATGCACACACCGGCCTGTTCGGGCGCTCCGGGGCCGGGCGAGAGCAGCACGCCGTCGAAGCCGTCCTGGGCGTGCGCGGGCTCCACCTCGTCGTTGCGCCGCACCTCGCACTCGGCGCCGAGCTGGTAGAGGTACTGGACGAGGTTGAAGACGAAGCTGTCGTAGTTGTCCACGACGAGGATGCGCGCGCTCACAGGGCCACCGCCGTTCCGTCGCCGACGGCGATCGCGTCGCCGGCCGACATGCCGTTGTCGACCGTCACGTCGTTGAACGGCAGCAGCGGCTCCGCCCACGGGAAGACGTACTGGAAGAGGACGTAGACGATCCCCAGCACGAGCAGCAGCGAGATCAGCGCCCTCACCCATGCGTTGCCCGGCAGATGACGCCAGATCCAGACGTACATGCTCTACCCACTCGACGGTGTTCGGTCGTTTGTCGTTTGCAGCACCAGACTAAGGGGCGGCGACCCGGGTGCGGGGGGTCAGCCGGACAAAGCCTTCGGCTTGCCGTCGGCCGCCGGCCGGGTGCCCTCCAGATGAGCCCAGACGATCAGCCGGTGGCTGTGGCCCCACTCGGGTTCGCAGGTGGTGAGCGTCAGATAGCGGCCGGGCTCACGATAGCCGGAGGCGGTGGGCACGGGGGCGATCACGTCGGTGTCGGTGGGCAGCGTCCGGTACGGCCGGGTGTCCACCCGGTACGTGTACCAGGTGGTGCCGTCCGTGAGGACCACGGCGTCGCCGGGCCGCAGGTCGGGAAGGTCCTTGAAGGGGTCGCCGTAGGTGCGGCGGTGGCCGGCGACCGCGAAGTTGCCGCTCTCGCCCAGGCCGGCGGTGCGCTCGTAGTGGCCGAGGCCCTTCTTCAGCAACTCGGTGCCGGTGCCCTGGAGGACGGGCTTCGCCCAGCCCCTGCCGAGCCGGGGGATGTACATGACGGCGAAGGGCGCCCCGGAGCGGTATCCCGTGCGGGCCGCCGACGCGGGGGGCGAGCCCGGCGACGGCGCGGGGGCGGGCGCGGGGGCGCTCGCGCCGGGGCCCGGTACGGGGGCGAGCGCCGGGTCGGGGACCGGTGGTGCGGACCGCGGGGGCGCGGCCCCGTCACCGGGCGGGTCCGCGACAGGGGTCCGCTCCGGGTCGCCGGGAGCGGGGGCCGCGGGGCCGGCGACCCACTGTTCCCGGAGCCGGTCGATCTCGTCGTCCATCGCGCTGTCGGCGCGGACGCCGGTCCAGTAGAGGACGTAGACCACGAAGAGCACGAGCAACGCGCCCACCGTGAGACACAGTTCGCTGAGCGTCCGTACGACGAGTCGTAACCGCACCGGCCGGCCCCTTCCCGGGCGTATCGGGCGTTGCCTGTCGTTACTTCACGGCTTCCACGTCACGGCGCCACGCCGGGCGGCTCCGCCGCGCGGTGTCGCTTCGGGGCTCCCTGCGCGGGCTTCACTGCACGGGCTTGGCGACGTGGAGATCCACTGTGCCGGAGTAACCCGGAAGAGTCACGGTGTCGCGCTGGTCGACTTTCCAGCCGAGCCCGTACGCCGCCACGTACTGGAGGTAGTTCTGGATCGCGGGGGACGCGTCCAGGGCCTTGCGGAGCGCTCCGCGGTCGCCCACCGCTGTGACCTTGTAGGGCGGGGAGTAGACGCGGCCCTGGAGGATGAGGGTGTTGCCGACGCAGCGGACCGCGCTGGTGGAGATCAGCCGCTGGTCCATCACTTCGATGCCCTGCGCACCGCCCTGCCACAGGGCGTTGACCACGGCCTGGAGGTCCTGCTGGTGGATGACGAGGTCGTTGGGCTGCGGCTGGGGCACGCCGGGAATCTTCGCGGTGGCGTTGGGCGGCGCGTCGGTGAGGGTGACGGTGAGGCCGGGGCCCGCGACCTTCTGGGTGCCGGCGGCCTTCTCCAGGGCGGTCAGCCGCTTGTCCTCGGCGGCCGAGCCGCCGTTGTCGCGGCGGGCGAGGGCGTCGACCCCGGCGCGGGCGGCCGCGGCGCTGTCCTCCAGCTCCTTGTTCTTGTGGCTGCGCTCCTGGATGAGGTCCGACAGGCGGAGCATGGAGTCGTCCGTGCGGATGTTCGTGCCCTGGGCCGTGTTGAAGCTCATCCAGAAGATCAGACCGGCCAGCGCGAAGACTCCGCCGGTCAGGAGCCGTACGGGACGGAACCGCCGAACAGGTCCGCTGGTGGAGTCCGCAGAATTGCTCAACGTACCCTTATCCTCTCCGACGCCGCGGAAGCACTACGCTAACGGACGCCCGGGGGAAGGAAGCGCTCCCGTCGCTCCCGCCCCGGCGGACCAGCCCCTTACAGTCCAGCGCGGTCACGCAGCGCATCGACAGGAGAGAGTTCCCTCGTGCCGAAGTCACGGATCCGCAAGAAAGACGACTTCACTCCGCCTCCGGTGAAGCAGCAGAATCTGAAGCTGACCACCGGGCGCCGCTGGGTCGCGCCGCTGATGCTGGCGATGTTCCTGATCGGGCTGGCCTGGATCGTCGTCTTCTACGTGACGAGCGGCGACATGCCGGTGGAGTCGCTGAAGAACTGGAACATCGTGGTGGGCTTCGGCTTCATCGCGGCCGGGTTCGTCGTCTCCACGCAGTGGAAGTAGAAGCCCTCCGCGAAGTTCTGACCTGAGCTTTCCGAGGGGTTATCCACACCCTCGTCCACAGTGGGGAAAACTCAGAAGATCTGTGGATAACCTCCGGGACGTTGACGCCGGTGTGACTGATCGCAAGCAGTGCGTATCCATGGTCACACCGGCACATCACCCCTAGATGCGCAGCTCAGTGGCGCTATTCACGCTCTGAACACATGTTCCCCACGCCGTGCACAAGATCCGGCACGCGTTGTGGACAACCTGTGGGCCCACCGGTGTGGGTGACGTGTCCTCCGAGGGCCGGAAGCGTTGTCCCCCGCCCCACTCAGCCCAGCTGCAGCGTCCGCACACCCACCGCCGCGACGATCACCACGAGCGCCGCGGCGCAGGTGAGGCGCTGGACGAGCGCGCGCTTGTCGCGGGGGGCGTGCACCATCCCGTACGCCACCGCCGTGCCCACCACCAGACCGCCCACATGGGCCTCCCAGGCGATGTTGGCCCAGGTGAAGGTGAAGATCAGATTGAGCACGAGCAGCGCGATGACCGGGCGCATGTCGTACTTCAGCCGGCGCATCAGCACGGCCGTCGCGCCCAGCAGCCCGAAGATCGCACCGGAGGCGCCGAGGGAGGGCTGGTTCGGCGCGGCGACCAGGTAGGTCAGGGCGCTGCCGCCGAGCCCGGAGAGAAGGTAGAGGGTCAGGAAGCGGGCGCGGCCGAGCGCGGCCTCCAGCGGCGGGCCGAGCCACCAGAGCGAGAGCATGTTGAAGGCGATGTGCATCGGCGTCTGGTGCAGGAAGGTCGCGGTCAGCAGCCGGTACCACTGCCCCTCGGCGACGCCCTCCAGCGGGCCGAAGTCCGACAGGGACGCCCGGCCGAACAGCTCCAGCGCGTCCACCAGGCCGTCGCCCGCGGCCAGCACGGCGATCCAGACGGCGACGTTGATCCCCAGCAGCACCTTGGTGACCAGGCGCGGGTCGTCCGTGTGGACACTTCCCGCGACCGTGCGCGGCGCGGCCGCGCGGGGGGCGTGGCCCGTGCCGGACGCGCCGGCGACGCACTCCGGGCACTGGAAGCCGACCGAGGCGCTGACCATGCACTCCGGGCAGATCGGGCGCTCACAGCGGACGCAGCGGATGCCGGTCTCCCGGTCCGGGTGCCGGTAGCAGCAGACGGCCTGGTCGTTCATGCTCTCCCCTTGCCCGTGTCCGGGGCCGGTGTGCCCTGTCCGCATGACGCGGCCCCGCCCGTCATACGGACGGGCGGGGCGTCAGGTTCCCGCGGGAACCGCTCGTCAGCGCTTCTCGACGACGACCGACTCGATGACGACGTCCTGCACCGGGCGGTCGGTGCGCGGGTTGGTCGCGGCGGTGGCGATGGTGTCGACGACCTTCTTCGACGCGTCGCTGGTGACCTCGCCGAAGATCGTGTGCTTGCCGGTCAGCCACGCGGTGGGGGCCACCGTGATGAAGAACTGGGAGCCGTTGGTGCCCGGGCCGGCGTTGGCCATGGCGAGCAGGTAGGGCTTGTTGAAGGCGAGGTCCGGGTGGAACTCGTCCTTGAACTGGTAGCCCGGGCCACCGGTGCCGTTGCCCAGGGGGTCACCGCCCTGGATCATGAAGCCGCTGATGACACGGTGGAAGATCGTGCCGTCGTACAGCTTGTCGGTGGTCTTTTGGCCCGTCTCCGGGTTCACCCACTCGCGCTCGCCCTGCGCGAGCTCCGTGAAGTTCTTCACCGTCTGGGGGGCGTGGTCCGGGAGGAGCCGGATCTCAATGTCGCCCTGGTTGGTCTTCAGGGTGGCGTAAAGCTGCTCAGCCACGGTCTACCTTCCATAGTGTTCACTGACGGCTACCGATCCTCGCACGGCGGGTAGGCGGCGAGTAGCCACCAAAGTCCCGCGCGCGGCGGCCAACCATGGCATTGTCGAGCGAAGCTCCCCTTTGACCCGGATGCCCGCTCTCGCATGCCGGACCGCCCGCCGGCAGGCATGATTTTCCATTGGGTGGAAAGGCGACAAACCATACGCCACCGAGGAGGAGGTTCTCGTGACCCGCAAGAACAGCGTGCGCGCCGCGACCAGCACCGCCAAGGACAGCGTGCGCCACGCCGTGGAGGTGGTGGCGCCCTATGCCGGCACGGCCAAGGACGGCGCCGTGCACTACGCGCACGAAGCCAGGGCCCGGCTCGCCCCCAGGGTCGCCGACGCCGCGCACCACGCGCGTGCCACCTACGACGTGCATCTGCAGCCCCGGCTCGAACACGCCCGGGAAGCCCTCCCGCCCAAGGTGGACCAGGCCGCCGCCCGGGCCCGCGCCGCCGCCGAGCCCGTCAAGGACGAGGCCCTCTCCCGCGGCACGGCCGCCCTCGCCGCGCTGCGCGGCCAGGTGACGGCCGACGACGTGGAGAAGATCACCCGCAGGCGCACCCGCCGCTGCCGGACGGGCCGCACCGCCAAGCGCCTCCTCGTCCTCGGCGTCCTCGTGGGCGGCGCCGTCGCCGCCTGGAAGTGGTGGGACAAGCAGGCCAACCCCGACTGGCTCGTCGAGCCCCCCGAGGCGACCGAGCCCGGCGACCGCGACTCCCTGTCCGCCGTCGACGGCAGCGCCGCGGCCTCGGGCCTCGACCCGGAGGTCCAGGCGAAGCAGGACCGTGCCGACGCGGACGCCTTCCCCGGTGAGGACGAGGACCGCTAGGGCGCGCCGACCGCACGCAAAAACCCCTCCGACCGCGTTTACGCAGGTCGGAGGGGTTTTCTTGTGGAGCCTAGGGGAGTCGAACCCCTGACATCTGCCATGCAAAGACAGCGCTCTACCAACTGAGCTAAGGCCCCGTCGGGGACCAGACTACCCGGTGCCGGCAGTGTTTCCCGACCGGGTATCGCCGGGTGCCACCACTCTCCGTAGGATGCACCGCAAGATTCGCGGCAGCGAAGCGAAGGGGAGAGCGTGATGGACGCAGCACAGCAGGAAGCCACCGCCCGCGCACGAGAACTGCAGCGCAGCTGGTACGGGGAGCCGTTGGGGGCGCTCTTCCGCCGTCTCATCGACGATCTCGGCCTGAACCAGGCCCGTCTCGCGTCCGTTCTGGGCCTGTCGGCCCCCATGCTCTCGCAGCTGATGAGCGGTCAGCGCGCGAAGATCGGCAACCCGGCCGTAGTACAGCGGGTACAGGCCCTCCAGGAACTCTCCAGCCAGGTCGCCGACGGCACCGTCAGCGCCGCCGAGGCCGCGGAACGCATGGAGGAGGTCAAGAAGAGCTCGGGCGGGTCCGTCCTCAACTCCACGCAGACGACGGCCAGCAGCGGCGCGCCGACCGTCCGCCGGGTGGTGCGCGAGATCCAGTCGCTGCTGCGGTCGGTGGCGGGTGCCGGCGACATCATCGAGGCGGCCGACACCCTGGCCCCCACCCACCCCGAACTCGCCGAGTTCCTGAGGGTGTACGGCGCCGGGCGGACCGCCGAGGCGGTCGCGCACTACGAGGCGCACCAGAGCTGAGGCGGACCGGGCGGGGGCCGGGGGGAGCGGGGGCGGCGCGAACGACATGGGTGAGGTCTTCGCTGGGCGGTACGAGCTGGTGGACCCGATCGGCCGCGGCGGGGCGGGAGCGGTCTGGCGGGCCTGGGACCGGCGCCGGCGACGGTACGTGGCGGCCAAGGTGCTCCAGCAGTCCGACGCCCACACGCTGCTGAGGTTCGTCCGCGAGCAGGCGCTGCGCATCGACCACCCCCATGTGCTGGCGCCGATGAGCTGGGCGGCCGACGACGACAAGGTGCTGTTCACCATGGAGATGGTGGGCGGCGGCTCACTGGCCCATCTCATCGGCGACTACGGGCCGTTGCCGCCGCATTTCGTGTGCGTCCTGCTGGACCAGCTGCTGTCCGGGCTGACCGCCGTGCACGCCGAGGGCGTGGTGCACCGGGACATCAAACCGGCCAACCTCCTTTTGGAGGCGACGGGTACGGGACGTCCGCATTTACGGCTCTCGGATTTCGGGATCGCCATGCGCAAGGGCGAGCCGCGGCTGACCGACACCAACTTCGTGATGGGAACGCCCGGTTACTTCGCGCCCGAGCAATTACTGGGGGAAGAACCCGACTTCCCGGCCGACCTCTTCGCCGTCGGCCTGGTCGCCCTCTATCTGCTCACCGGCCGGAAACCCGACGCCGAAGCGCTCGTGGAGCGGTTCCTCGCCCAGGGGGTGCCGTCCGCCCCCGCCGAGGTGCCCGAGCCGCTCTGGGACGTGGTCGCGAACCTGCTGCACCCCGATCCGTACACCCGCTTCCGTACGGCCACGGGTGCCCGGAAGGCCCTGGCGGCGGCCGTGGAGCTGCTGGGCGAGCCGGCGGCCGACGAGGAGCGCATCGAGGTCTTCGACCAATTGGGGCCGCTTCCTCCGGGTTTCGGCCCGGACGGACCCCAACGCCGACCGGGGGCCCAGGCGGAGCCCCGGCCACAGCCGCCGGCGCCGCCCCGGCCGAACTATCCGCCCACGCGCCTCTACACACCCCCTCAGACCCCCGCGCGGCACCTTTCGGGCCCGCCGCCCCCCGCACCGCCGCCCGCGCCCGTCACGGCCCCGCGAGGGCGCCCGAGTCCGCCCGCCAAGGTGGCCGTCCCCGTGCTGCTCCTGGCCCTGCTGTGCCTCGCGGTGGGGGTCTGGGCGCTCGCGGTCAGCTGAGCCCGGCCGGGGAACCCCATGGGTTCACGTTCGCAATCATTTTATTCGCGATTGCAATGAAGAGGTGTGGCCGGGAACGAAGACAGGGCCCCGGCCGCTACGGCGGCCGGGGCCCTGCTCACACTCAGAACGTGTTGTGGCTCACACACCCGAACCTGCGGGCACGGAGTCGGTCGCCTCCGTCCACAGGTCCTGCTCGGCGCGATCCGCCTGGATCTGCCGGTACACGAGGAGCCCGCCGATGGCGGCCAGTGCGACCAGGAGCAGCTTCTTCACCGCGCGACCTCGTCTTTCCTTGACGTAAGGGGACCTCTGGTGGCCGATGATACACACCGACCGATACCGATCGGTGACCTGGATCCGTTCCCGACGCCGGGGGCCGGCACCGCCCGAACTCCCAAAAGCGATCGGCCCGGACGGAGAATTCCGTCCGGGCCGATCGTGCGGTGGGGCTAACAGGACTTGAACCTGTGGCCTCTTCCTTATCAGGGAAGCGCTCTAACCGTCTGAGCTATAGCCCCGCGCGACACCGAAAGATTAGCGCACTTGGGGCCCAGTCCCAAAATCGTCCGGGCCCCGCGCCGGCGGCGCCGCTATTCGTCCTCGGCGAGGGTCAGCTCCACGCCGCCCACGAAGCCCGCGGAGAGGTTGTAGACGAAGGCCCCGAGCGTCGCCAGGGCGGTCGCCAGCACCACGTCGATGACCGCGATGACCGAGGTGCACAGCAGGACGTTCGGCAGCGACAGGAAGGACTCCAGGTCGAAGCCGCCGCCCTCGGAGGCCGTGGCGTCGCTGATGGTCCCGCCGACGGCCGAGAAGACGCCCATGGCGTCCAGCACGCCCCACAGCACGGTCGCGGCCACGATCGTGCAGACGCCCAGCGCGAGCGAGAGCAGGAAGCTGACCTTCATCACCGACCACGGGTCGGCCTTGGCCACCCGCAGCCGGGCCTTGCGCGTGCGCGGGGCCGTACGGGCCGCCGCGGGACGCGGCCGGCGGTCGTCCACGGGGCCGCCCTGGGCGCCCACACGGGCCTCCTTGACGGCCTTGGCGGTCTTGCCGGCCTTGGCGGGCTTACCGCTCTTGGCCGGACGGGCCTCCCCCGAGTCGTCGTCGCCCTCGGCACGCGCCGATCCGGAATCCGCATCGGAACGCTCCGCCGGAGGCTCGTACGCCTTCGGTGGGTGGTAGGGCTGCGGACCTCGGGTTTCCGTCATGCTGCTCCCCCTGCCTGCGGACGTGGTGCCACTGCCCCGGGAGCCGGCACCGCTCTCGTCGGCGGTGCCGGCCGAGTCGTCGGTGGCCGGGCCACGGGTACCTGTCTTGTCGGCGGCGGGCCGGGCGGAAGACCGCCGCTTGGCACCCGCACCGCCGGCGGCGGTGCCCGTGGCTCGACTCACGACTTACTCCTCGGTGTGCTCGGCCGGGGGCAGCTCGCCCTCGGCCACCTCGGCCACGTCGCCCTCGGCGGTGTCCGCCAACTCCTCGACACCCTCAGCCTCGCGACCGGCCTCGGCGTTCCGTGCGATGCCCACGACGGCATCGCGCTTGCCCAGGTTGATCAATTGGACGCCCATGGTGTCACGCCCGGTTTCCCTGACCTCGTTGACCCGCGTCCGGATCACACCGCCGCCGAGCGTGATGGCGAGGATCTCGTCGAGCTCCTCGACCACCAGGGCACCGACCAGCGATCCACGATCCTCCACGATCTTGGCGGCCTTGATACCGAGGCCGCCGCGACCCTGGACGCGGTACTCGTCGACGTTCGTGCGCTTCGCGTACCCACCGTCGGTGGCGGTGAAGACGAACGTACCGGGACGGACCACGTTCATCGAGAGCAGCTCGTCACCCTCGCGGAAGCTCATGCCCTTGACACCGGACGTGGCCCGGCCCATGGGACGGAGGGCGTCATCCGATGCGGTGAAGCGGATGGACTGGGCCTTCTTGCTGATCAGCAGCAGGTCGTCGTCCGCGGAGACCAGCTCCGCGCCGATCAGCTCGTCCTCGCCGCCGCTCTCCGTCTCGCGGAGGTTGATGGCGATGACGCCGCCCGAGCGGGGCGAGTCGTAGTCCTTGAGCGGGGTCTTCTTCACCAGGCCGGACTTCGTGGCCAGCACCAGGTAGGGAGCCGCCTCGTAGTCGCGGACCGCGAGGATCTCGGCGATCTTCTCGTCCGGCTGGAAGGCCAGCAGGTTGGCCACGTGCTGGCCGCGGGCGTCCCGGCCGGCGTCGGGCAGCTCGTACGCCTTGGCGCGGTAGACCCGGCCCTTGTTGGTGAAGAACAGCAGCCAGTGGTGCGTGGTGGAGACGAAGAAGTGGTCGACGATGTCGTCCTGCTTCAGCTTCGTGCCCCGCACGCCCTTGCCGCCGCGCTTCTGTGAGCGGTAGTCCTCGGTCTTGGTGCGCTTGACGTAGCCACCGTTGGTGATGGTGACGACGATGTCCTCCTCGGCGATGAGGTCCTCGATGGACATGTCACCGTCGAAGGGGATCAGCTGGGAGCGCCGGTCGTCGCCGAACTTGTCGACGATCGCCGCCAGCTCCTCGCTGATGATCAGGCGCTGCCGCTCGGGCGAGGCGAGGATGGCGTTGTACTCGTTGATCTTCGCCTGGAGCTCGTCGTGCTCGGCGGTGATCTTCTGGTGCTCCAGGGCCGCCAGGCGGCGGAGCTGCATCTCCAGGATCGCGTTGGCCTGGATCTCGTCGATCTGCAGCAGGCCCATCAGGCCCTCGCGGGCGACGTCGACGGTGTCGCTGCGCCGGATCAGCGCGATGACCTCGTCGATGGCGTTGAGCGCCTTGAGCAGACCGCGCAGGATGTGGGCGCGCTCCTCGGCCTTGCGCAGCCGGAAGCGGGTGCGCCGGACGATGACCTCTACCTGGTGGGTGACCCAGTTGCGGATGAAGGCGTCCAGCGACAGGGTGCGCGGCACGCCGTCCACCAGCGCCAGCATGTTGGCGCCGAAGTTCGTCTGGAGGTCCGTGTGCTTGTAGAGGTTGTTGAGGACGACCTTGGCGACCGCGTCCCGCTTGAGGACAATCACCAGGCGCTGGCCCGTGCGCGAGGAGGTCTCGTCGCGCACGTCGGCGATGCCGCCGATCTTGCCGTCCTTGACCAGGTCGGCAATCTTCTGGGCGAGGTTGTCCGGGTTGACCTGGTAGGGCAGCTCGGTGACCACCAGGCACTGGCGGTTCTGGATCTCCTCGACCTCGACCACGGCGCGCATGGTGATCGAGCCGCGGCCGGTGCGGTAGGCCTCCTCGATGCCCTTGCGGCCCACCACGAGGGCGCCGGTCGGGAAGTCGGGGCCCTTGATCCGCTCCATGAGCGCTTCGAGGAGCTCCTCGGGCGTCGCCTCCGGGTTGGCCAGGTACCACTGGGCACCCTCGGCCACCTCGCGCAGGTTGTGCGGCGGGATGTTGGTGGCCATGCCGACCGCGATGCCCGCCGAACCGTTGATCAGCAGGTTCGGGAAGCGGGCCGGCAGGACCGTCGGCTCCTGGTTGCGGCCGTCGTAGTTGTCCTGGAAGTCGACGGTCTCCTCGTCGATGTCCCGGAGCATCTCCATGGACAGCGGCATCATCTTGCACTCGGTGTACCGCATGGCGGCGGCCGGGTCGTTGCCCGGAGAACCGAAGTTGCCGTTGGAGTCCACCAGCGGCATCCGCATCGCCCAGGGCTGGGCGAGACGGACGAGGGCGTCGTAGATGGAGGCGTCGCCGTGCGGGTGGTACGTACCCATGACGTCACCGACGACGCGGGCGCACTTGTAGAAGCCCTTCTCGGGGCGGTAGCCGCCGTCGTACATCGCGTAGAGCACGCGGCGGTGCACCGGCTTGAGGCCGTCGCGGACGTCGGGCAGCGCACGCGAGACGATGACGGACATCGCGTAGTCGAGGTACGAGCGCTGCATCTCGGTCTCGAGCCCGACGGGCTCGACGCGCATGCCGACACCCTCCAGCGGGGCGGGCGCGCCCTCGGGGGTCACCTCGGGCACGGGGGTGGTGGGGGTCTCAGGCGTTTCGTCGGCCATTGCTGTTCAAAGTCCTTTCGCGCTGCGGCTGTTTCCGTGGCCGACAGGCTCAGATGTCGAGGAAGCGGACGTCCTTGGCGTTGCGCTGGATGAAGGAGCGCCGGGCCTCGACGTCCTCACCCATGAGCACCGAGAACAGGTCGTCCGCCTGCGCGGCGTCGTCCAGGGTGACCTGGCCGAGCACGCGGTGGTCGACGTCCATCGTGGTGACGCGCAGCTCCTCGGCGTTCATCTCACCGAGACCCTTGAAGCGCTGGACCGAGTCGTCCTTGATCCGCTTGCCGTTCTCCCGGCCGAGCTGGATCAGGGCGTCGCGCTCGCGGTCGGAGTAGGCGTACTCGAAGTCGTCCCGGCCCCACTTGATCTTGTACAGCGGGGGACGGGAGAGATAGACGTGCCCGGCCTCGACCAGCGGCCGCATAAAGCGGAAGAGGAAGGTGAGCAGCAGGGTGTTGATGTGCTGACCGTCGACGTCGGCGTCCGCCATCAGGATGATCTTGTGATAGCGGAGCTTCGCGATGTCGAAGTCCTCGTGCACACCGGTGCCGAAGGCGGAGATCAGCGCCTGGACCTCGGTGTTCTGCAAGATCTTGTCGACGCGCGCCTTCTCGACGTTGAGGATCTTGCCTCGGATCGGGAGGATCGCCTGGTACTGCGGGTTCCGGCCGGACTTGGCCGAGCCGCCGGCGGAGTCACCCTCGACGATGAAGATCTCGCACTTGGTCGGGTCGTTCGACTGGCAGTCGCTGAGCTTGCCCGGCAGCGACGCCGTCTCCAGCAGGCCCTTGCGGCGGGTCAGGTCGCGCGCCTTGCGGGCGGCCACGCGGGCGGTCGCCGCCTGGATGCCCTTGCGGATGATGTCCGCGGCCTCGTTGGGGTTGCGGTCCAGCCAGTCCGTGAGGTGCTCGTGGACGACCTTCTGGACGAAGGTCTTGGCCTCGGTGTTGCCCAGCTTCGTCTTCGTCTGACCCTCGAACTGCGGCTCGCCGAGCTTGACGGAGATGATCGCGGTCAGACCCTCGCGGATGTCCTCACCCGTGAGGTTGTCGTCCTTCTCGCGGAGCAGCTTCTTGTCGCGGGCGTAACGATTGATCAGACCCGTCAGCGCGGCGCGGAAGCCCTCTTCGTGGGTGCCGCCCTCATGGGTGTGGATCGTGTTGGCGAAGCTGTAGACGCCCTCGCTGTACTGGCTGTTCCACTGCATCGCGATCTCGACCGAGAGCATGCGCTCCTTGTCCTCGGCCTCGATGTCGATCACGGTGGGGTGGATCAGCTCGCCCTTGCGCGAGTTGAGGTACGTCACGAAGTCGACGATGCCGCCCTCGTAGTGGTACTCCACCGACAGCGGCTTGCCCTCTTCGTCGACGTGGTCGGCGCGGAGGTCCATCAGCGAGATGCGCAGGCCCTTGTTGAGGAAGGCCATCTCCTGGAAGCGCCGCGAGAGCGTCTCGAAGGAGTACTCGGTGGTCTCGAAGATGTCGCCGTCGGCCCAGAAGGTGACCGAGGTGCCGGTCTCGTCGGTCGCCTCGTTCTTCTGCAGCGGGGCGGTCGGGACGCCGAGCTTGTAGTCCTGGGTCCAGCGGAAGCCGTCGGTCTTGACCTCGACGGCGACGCGCGTGGACAGCGCGTTCACGACGGAGACGCCCACGCCGTGCAGACCGCCGGAGACGGCGTAGCCGCCGCCGCCGAACTTGCCGCCCGCGTGCAGCACGGTGAGGACGACCTCGACGGCGGGCTTGCCCTCGGAGGGCACGATGCCGACCGGGATGCCACGGCCGTTGTCGACGACGCGCACGCCGCCGTCGGGCAGGATCGTCACGTCGATGGTGTCGGCGTGGCCGGCCATGGCCTCGTCGACGGAGTTGTCCACGACCTCCTGGACGAGGTGGTGGAGACCGCGCTCGCCGGTGGAGCCGATGTACATGCCGGGCCGCTTGCGGACCGCGTCCAGGCCCTCCAGAACGGTGATCGCACTGGCGTCGTACGACGTCTCGCCGACAGCCGCGCCGGTCACGGCGTCCGCTGTCTGGGAGGGGGTGGTGTTCTCGTTGGGGTTGCCGGAATCGGCCACGAAGCGCCCTTTCTGGCACAGCACAGGCCTTCCCTGCTGCGGCGGGGGTTTCCGGGGCAGGCAGGAGGCTGCGTCGTTCAGCGGTTGTCCACGAGTCCCGCGATCCGGCGGGATTACTACCAGTGTACCGGTGGCGCTGACATGAATGGGGGTTTGGCGGTGCCTGAGTCCGCATGTGCCGCCCTGAACCGGCATCAGCCGACTCCCTATATGCGGACCGGGCCTCCAAGAGGCTCACAGCGGCACTCAGCGCTTCCGACTGTCAACCACCCGCAACCGTGAGCGCAGTCTCAGGCCGTACCGGGTGTCCCAGCCGTCACCGGGCCGTGGGCCTCGGGCGGATCCGCACCCGCCGGCTCACCCGTAGGTGTCGCCCGGCCCCGTGCTGCCGGGCGCCCGCAGGGAGCCGTACCGGCGCCCCGGACCGCCCGGGCCCAGCACCTTGATCACCTTGACGGCGCCCTGGCCCAGGTCGTCGTTGAGCCGGGCCACCAGCTGGGGTGCGAGCAGCCGCAGCTGCGTCGCCCAGGCCGTCGAGTCGCACTGCACCGTGAGCACCCGGGCGTCCTCGTCGTACTTCTGCGGAACGCAGTGCAGCGCCACCTCGGGCCCCACCATCTGCGGCCAGCGGCCCATCACCCCGCCCACCGCCGCCGGCCGCTCCCAGCCGCGCTCGGTGATCAGACGGTTGATCGCCGCGCCCAGCGGCAGCGGATCACGGCCGTCGGCGCGCGCGCCGGACCGCAGACCGCCGCCGCGGCGCGCCTGCTTCTTCTGCTGGGCGGCGTTGCCGCGCGCCCGCGCCTGCTCCTTGGCGGCGCGCAGCGCCACCCGGGCGAGGTCCACTCCGGAGGGCTCGGGGGGCTTGGGGGCGGGGGAGGGCTCGTTCACACGCGCTCGACCGTGCCTTCCGCGACCGCGTACCGGGCCCCCGACAGCACGCCCGGGACGTCGTCGTCCACCGCGGCCGTCACGAGCACCTGCTCGCCGTCCGCGACCATCTCCGCCAGGCGCTCGCGGCGCCGGGCGTCCAGCTCCGCGAAGACGTCGTCGAGCACCAGCACCGGCTCGTTGCCCTCCGAGCGCAGCACCTCGTAGGACGCCAGGCGGAGCGCCAGCGCGTACGACCAGGACTCCCCGTGGCTGGCGTAGCCCTTGGCCGGCAGCTCGCCGAGCCGCAGGACCAGGTCGTCGCGGTGCGGGCCGACCAGGGTCACGCCGCGCTCGATCTCCTGCTTGCGGGCCTCCCCCAGTGCGGCGAGCAGCGCTTCCTGGAGCTCCTCGCGCGCGTGCAGGCCGGCGATGGAGGCCGGGCCCTTGTAGTCGAAACAGACCGGCCCGCCGCCCGGGGCCAGCGCCTCGTACGCCTTGTCGGCGAGCGGGCGCAGCGTGGCGATCAGGTCCAGGCGCCGGGCCAGCAGCTCGGCACCGACACCGGCCAGGTGCTGGTCCCAGATGTCGAGGGTGGACAGGTCCATGCCCCGGCCGCCGTGACGGCGCGCCATCGCGGCGGACTTCAGCAGGGTGTTGCGCTGCTTGAGGACGCGCTCGTAGTCGGAGCGGACGCCCGCCATGCGGGGCGAGCGCGCGGTGATCAGCTCGTCGAGGAAGCGGCGGCGCTCGCCCGGGTCGCCCTTGACCAGCGCCAGGTCTTCCGGGGCGAAGAGGACCGTACGGACGATGCCGAGCACGTCACGCGGTCTGACCTGGGACGACCGGTTGATCCGCGCGCGGTTGGCCCGGCCGGGGTTCAGCTCCAGCTCGACCAGCTGCTGCCGCTCCCCCTGGGCCACGGCGGCGCGGATGACCGCCCGCTCGGCGCCCATCCGGACCAGGGGCGCGTCGGAGGAGACCCGGTGGCTGCCGAGGGTGGCCAGATAGCCGACCGCCTCGACGAGGTTCGTCTTGCCCTGGCCGTTGGGGCCGACGAAGGCCGTCACGCCCGGGTCGAGCGGAACCTCGGCCCGGGCGTACGAGCGGAAGTCGGCCAGCGAAAGATGCGTCACATGCATGGGTGGCGAGCCGACCTCCCCCGGCTACTCGGGTGTTACTTCTTGCTCTCGACCGCGTGGCCGCCGAACTGGTTGCGCAGCGCCGCGATCATCTTCATCTGCGGGGAGTCCTCCTGGCGCGAGGAGAAGCGCGCGAAGAGGGACGCCGTGATCGCGGGAAGCGGCACGGCGTTGTCGATCGCGGCCTCGACGGTCCAGCGGCCCTCGCCCGAGTCGGCGGCGAAGCCCCGCAGCTTGTCCAGGTGCTCGTCCTCGTCCAGCGCGTTGACGGCCAGGTCGAGCAGCCAGGAGCGGATGACCGTGCCCTCCTGCCAGGAGCGGAAGATCTCGCGCACGTCGGTGACGGACTCGACCTTCTCCAGCAGCTCCCAGCCCTCGGCGTAGGCCTGCATCATCGCGTACTCGATGCCGTTGTGGACCATCTTGGCGAAGTGGCCGGCGCCGACCTTGCCCGCGTGCACCGAACCGAAGTCGCCCTCCGGCTTGAGCGCGTCGAAGACCGGCTGGACCTTCGCCACGTTCTCGGCGTCGCCGCCGTACATCAGGGCGTAGCCGTTCTCCAGGCCCCAGACACCGCCGGAGACACCGCAGTCGACGAAGCCGATGCCCTTGGCCGCCAGCTCCTCGGCGTGCTTCTCGTCGTCCGTCCAACGGGAGTTCCCGCCGTCGACGACGATGTCACCGGGCGACAGCAGCTCGCCGAGCTCGTCGATGGTGGACTGGGTGGCCGCGCCGGCCGGGACCATGACCCACACGACGCGGGGACCCTGGAGGGAATCCACAAGCTCCTGGAGGCTGTGGACATCCGCCAGGTCGGGGTTGCGGTCGTATCCGATGACGGTGTGGCCTGCGCGGCGGATGCGCTCGCGCATGTTGCCGCCCATCTTGCCGAGACCGACGAGACCGAGCTCCATGGGTGATCCTCTATGCCTTGATTTCGGGTTCGTACCTGGATCCGAGCCTACGCCCGGGGGCCTGTGCACACCTGTGGGGACGGGGCGCTCAAAGGATGAGCGCCTCGCGCACGCCCGCGTGGATCAGCCGGCGTCCCCGGGGACGGCCGACGGCGGGTGCTCGCCGCCCTGGGGCACGTCTGCCCGCGCGGAGCACGGGCATGCCGCGCCTTCCGGGGGACGGCGTTCGCGTTCCCAGCCGACGGCCCGCGGGCACAGCCCACGTGGCACGTCAGCCCGACAGGCGCACCGGCATGATCAGGTACTTGTAGGCGTCGTCGGCTTCCGCGTCCACCGCGGGCTTGCCGCTGAGCAGCGCCGGCTTCGTGGACGTGGTGAAGGACAGCTGCGCCACCGGCGAGTCGATCGCCGACAGGCCTTCGAGCAGGAAGCCCGGGTTGAACGCGATCGAGATGTCGTCGCCGTCGAGCTTGGCGTCGACCCTTTCCACAGCCTGTGCGTCGTCGCTGGAACCGGCCTCGAGGATCAGCACGCCCTGCTCGAAGCTGAGCCGCACCGGGGTGTTGCGCTCGGCGACCAGAGCGACGCGCTTGACGGCCTCGACGAAGGGGGCGGTCTCGATCACGGCGGCGGAGTTGAACTCGGTCGGGAAGAGCGTCCGGTACTTCGGCAGGTCGCCCTCGAGCAGGCGCGTGGTCGTACGACGCCCGGCGCCCTCGAAGCCGATCAGGCCCTCGCCCGCGCCGGAGCCGCTGAGCGCCAGCGAGACCGTGTCGCCGCCGCTGAGCGACTTGGCGGTGTCCAGCAGGGTCTTGGCGGGCACCAGGGCGACGGCGGAGGTGTCCGGGGTCTCCGGCTTCCACATGAACTCGCGGACGGCGAAGCGGTAACGGTCGGTGGAGGCGAGGGTGACGGTGTCGCCCTCGATCTCGATCCGTACGCCCGTGAGGACGGGGAGCGTGTCGTCACGGCCGGCGGCGATGGCCACCTGGGCGACGGCCGAGGCGAAGACCTCGCCGGGGACGGTGCCCGTCGCGGTCGGCATCTGCGGCAGGGCCGGGTATTCCTCCACAGGCAGGGTGTGGAGTGTGAATCGGGAGGAGCCGCAGACCACGGTGACGCGCACACCGTCGGTGGAGATCTCCACAGGCCTGTTGGGAAGTGCGCGGCAGATGTCGGCGAGGAGCCGGCCGGAGACGAGGACGGTGCCGTCCTCCTCCACGTCCGCCTCGACGGAGACGCGGGCGGAGACCTCGTAGTCGAAGCCGGAGAGGCTCAGGGTGCCGTCCTCCGCCTTCAGCAGCAGGCCCGCGAGGACCGGCACCGGCGGACGGGCCGGGAGGCTGCGGGCCGCCCAGGCCACTGCCTCCGCGAGTACATCGCGCTCCACCCGGATCTTCACCGGAACCGCCTCCTGCTTGTTGCTGGCTCGCCCTGCTGGCTTCTTCGTCGGCTGAGTTGCCGGAGACCAGTCTGACGCACGCCGCTGACAGTCGGTGCGGCTGGCGGTCAAGTCGTGGTCCGGGGCGTGGCGCGGCCCGAGGCCGAGTTGTGCACAGGACCCACTTCGAAACGAGTTCCCCGCTAGATCTCTGTGGTCGTAGTAGTAGGGGCTGTGGAAACCGTGGAAAACTGCCTTTGCCCAGGTCAGGCTGGATTTTTTGTCCACCGGGCCTGTGGGTGGCGGCAGTGGAAAACCGGGGTGGTCTGTGGAGCGCGGAAAGTTCTGCACACCCGGTGCACAGGGAGGGCCGACTTCTCCCCAGGGCCGTCCCCAGGTTTACCCACGTTGCCCACAGCTGAACCCGGCAGCTTGGTGTGATGCCTTTCACTCGGTGCGGTGAGCTCGGGCGTTTCGTTGCCGAACAGTGGACAGGGATGTGGAAAGGCTGTGTATAACACCGGTCCTCCTGTGGGTGGCCGGTGGACAACGTCCGGGGGTGTTGGGGGCGGGTGGGCCGTCCACAGGCTGTGGAACCCCGTCGACCACAAATCCACACCCCCCTGACCTCTGCTGATGGCATATCAACAGCCTGGTCTGTGGACACCGTCTGGATAACTTCCGGGGTCCCCAGGGTGTGGACGGCGACTTCGGCCCGAATCTGTGGAGAACCCGCAGCTCAGAGCCCATATTCGAACAGGCTGGGGGCGGCTGGGGACAAGCCGGTGGCTCCGGCGGCGTGCTGAACGCCTCCCGAAGGACCCTTGAAGCCCTCCTGAAGCCCTCCTGAAGCTCGTCCAGACCCCGTCCAGACCCCGTCCCGGGACGCGTCCCGGCCCCCGCCTGACTCCCCCGGACCCCTTCCGGAGGCGGCCGGGGAACGACGAAGGGCGCTCCGGGAAACGTCCCGGAGCGCCCTACGCGGGTCTCCACAGGCTCTGCGGCTTCTCTGCCGGCCGGCGGTCAGCCGGCCGGCCATCAGCCGCCCTGTCAGCCGTTCTTGATGCGGTTGGTCAGCTCGGTGACCTGGTTGTAGATCGAGCGCCGCTCGGCCATCAGCGCGCGGATCTTGCGGTCCGCGTGCATCACGGTCGTGTGGTCGCGGCCGCCGAACTGCGCCCCGATCTTGGGCAGCGAGAGGTCGGTCAGCTCGCGGCACAGGTACATGGCGATCTGCCGGGCCGTCACCAGCACGCGGCTGCGCGAGGCCCCGCAGAGGTCCTCGACCGTGTGTCCGAAGTAATCGGCGGTGGCCGCCATGATGGCGGGCGCGGTGATCTCCGGGGAGGCGTCCTCGCCACCCGGGATCAGGTCCTTGAGGACGATCTCGGTGAGGCCGAGGTCCACCGGCTGCCGGTTCAGGCTCGCGAAGGCGGTGACGCGGATCAGCGCCCCCTCCAGCTCGCGGATGTTGCGCGAGATGCGGGAGGCGATGAACTCCAGGACCTCCGGCGGGGCGTTGAGCTGCTCCTGGACCGCCTTCTTCCGGAGGATCGCGATCCGGGTCTCCAGCTCCGGCGGCTGCACGTCCGTGATCAGACCCCACTCGAAGCGGTTCCGCAGCCGGTCCTCCAGGGTCACCAGCTGCTTGGGCGGCCGGTCCGAGGACAACACGATCTGCTTGTTCGCGTTGTGCAGGGTGTTGAAGGTGTGGAAGAACTCCTCCTGCGTCGACTCCTTGCTCGCCAGGAACTGGATGTCGTCGACGAGCAGGATGTCCATGTCGCGGTAGCGCTTGCGGAACGCGTCCGCCTTGCCGTCGCGGATCGAGTTGATGAACTCGTTCGTGAACTCCTCGGAGCTCACGTAGCGCACGCGCGTACCCGGGTAGAGGTTGCGGGCGTAGTGCCCGATGGCGTGCAGCAGGTGGGTCTTGCCGAGCCCGGACTCCCCGTAGATGAACAGCGGGTTGTAGGCCTTGGCCGGCGCCTCGGCGACCGCCACCGCGGCCGCGTGGGCGAAGCGGTTGGACGCGCCGATGACGAAGGTGTCGAAGAGGTACTTGGGGTTCAGACGTGCCGTCGGCTCGCCCGAGCCCGGTGTGGTGCCGCCACTGCCGCTGCCGCTGCTCCCGGACGCCGGGCCGCCACCCGACCGCGAGCCTCCGCGGGCGGGCGGCTCGGGCAGGTCGCGGCGCTGCTGCTGCTCGTACGGCAGGCGCTCGGGACGCTCCTGGGAGCGGTAGTCCGGCTGCTGCTGCTCGTACTGCGAGGCGTACGGGTCGTGCTCGGGTTCGGCAAAGGACCCGAGGCGCGGCTGCTGCCAGCCGTAGTCGCCGCGGTCCGGCGCGGGCGGGCCCGAGGGCGCCGAGTGCCGGGGCCAGGCGCCCGGCTCGGAGCGCGGCGGCTGGTAGTCCGGGTAGGCGGGACGTACGGCCGGCAGCTCGTCACCGCCGGCGGGGCGGCCGTAGCTCTCACGGCCCTCGTAGCCGCGGCCCTCATAGCCCTCGTACGTGTCACGCGCGTCACGGCCCTGGCCCCCCGTGTGGGGGTGCGGCGGGCGGTTCTCCTGGGGCTGGGGCGCCGGCGGCTCGCCGGCGGAGTCGTCCACCGTGATCGCGATCCGGATGGGGCGGCCGCACTCCCGGCTGAGCGTCTCGCTGACGACCGGCGCGAGGCGGCCCTCGAGCACGCCCTTGGCGAACTCGTTCGGCACGGCCAGCAGCGCGGTGTCGGCGACCAGGGCCAGGGGCTGGCAGCGCCTGATCCAGTGTTCGTCCTTGCTCTCCACGCCGCCGCGCCCCTCACCGAGGAGCTGTTCGAGCACGCGCGGCCACACTGCGGCAAGATCGGCGGGCAGGTCAGCCACAGGGCACGCTCTCTCAGTCACGGGGGGTGCCCCGGAGTCCCACGAATGTGTGGTTCTCGGGACGGGCGGGAAGGATTCGGAGTTCAGCCACGGTAGTCAGGGCGAGGCGCGCGGTTCAAGTCGTTGTCCACAGGGTGTGTACAAATGTGCCATGGGGCGTGCCTTGGCGTCCTCCCGGGGCCCGGGAGGCTACGGTGTATGCCGGGTGCGCTGCCGGTTTGACCGGATGGCGTAGCGGCGCGTACCGTGACCAGGTCGAGTTGTCGATGGCTGCTGCCGCCTGCCTCCGATGGGCAAAGATCACGACCTATCCGGGATCGTGGTCATGAAGCGGTGCACTTGGGCGTATTGCGAGTCTCCTCGTGGGCGCACGGTGACAGCCAGGCGATGTCCCGCCATCACACGATTCATTTCTGGAGTCCCCGAGTGAGCAAGCGCACCTTCCAGCCGAACAACCGCCGCCGCGCGAAGACCCACGGCTTCCGCCTGCGCATGCGTACCCGTGCCGGCCGCGCGATCCTCGCGTCCCGCCGTGGCAAGGGTCGCGCCCGCCTGTCGGCCTGACCAGCTAGACGTCAAGGTCCATGACGTGCTGCCTTCCGAGTCTCGGCTGAGGCGGCGCGAGGACTTCGCGACCGCGGTTCGCCGAGGACGCCGGGCTGGCCGCCCGCTCCTCGTCGTCCACCTACGCAGCGGTAACACGGACCCGCACACACCTGGGGGAAACGCCCCCCAGGTGCGTGCGGGTTTCGTCGTGAGCAAGGCCGTCGGGGGGGCGGTGGTCCGCAATCGCGTCAAGCGCCGGCTGCGCCACCTCGTGCGTGACCGGCTGGATCAGCTGCCCGCCGGTAGCCTGGTGGTGGTGCGAGCCCTGCCAGGCGCGGGCGAGGCGGACCACGATCAGTTGGCCCGTGACCTCGACACCGCACTGCAGCGGCTGCTGGGAGGGGCGCCGCGAAGCAATCCCCCGGGGGGTGCCCCCCGGAATCCCGGTCACCCGGGAGGGAGCGCACAGTGAAGTACCCGCTGCTGTGGTTGATCAAGCTCTACCAGTGGACCGTCAGCCCGCTGCTGGGCCCGGTCTGCAAGTACTACCCGTCGTGCTCGCACTATGGCTATACAGCCATCGACGTGCACGGCGCGGTCAAGGGAACGGTACTGACGGCCTGGCGCATCCTGCGCTGCAACCCGTGGTCGCTCGGTGGCGTCGACCACGTCCCTCCCCGGAAGCGTCCGGTCTGGCACCAGCGGCTGAGGAGCCGACTGGGTGGAAACCCCGTCCCGGGGTCCGCCGCACAGCCCGAGACTCAGCCCAACGCCCAAGGAGCCTGATTCGTGGACACGATCCTCGGTCCTCTCTATGACGCTGTTTCCTGGATCATCGTCCAGTTCCACTCGTTCTACAGCCTGATCTTCAACAAGGACAGTGGCGCGGCGTGGGGTCTGTCCATCGTCTCGCTGGTGGTGCTGATCCGGATCTGCCTGATCCCGCTCTTCGTGAAGCAGATCAAGGCGACGCGGAACATGCAGGCGCTCCAGCCCAAGATGAAGGCGATCCAGGAGCGCTACAAGAGCGACAAGCAGCGCCAGTCCGAAGAGATGATGAAGCTCTACAAGGAGTCGGGCACCAACCCGCTCTCGAGCTGCCTCCCGATTCTGGCCCAGTCGCCGTTCTTCATCTCGCTGTACCAGGTCCTGAACAAGGTCGCCGGCGGCCACGAGGTCGGCTTCCTGGACCAGGACCTCGTCAACAGCGCCCGCAAGGCGCACATCTTCGGTGCCCCGATCGCGTCGAAGTTCATGGACAGCGCGAGCAAGGTCGAGTCCCTCGGCTCCACGCTGACCGACGTCCGCGTCGTCACGATCATCATGATCGTCCTGATGTCGCTGTCGCAGTTCTACACGCAGCGCCAGCTGATGACGAAGAACGTCGACCTCACGGTGAAGACGCCGTTCATGCAGCAGCAGAAGATGCTGATGTACGTCTTCCCGATCATGTTCGCCGTCTTCGGCATCAACTTCCCCGTCGGTGTCCTGGTCTACTGGCTGACCACCAACGTGTGGACCCTGGGCCAGCAGATGTTCGTCATCCGCCGTAACCCCACCCCCGGCAGCCTCGCCTTCAAGGAGCGCCAGGAGCGTCTGCGCGCCAAGGGCAAGCTGAAGGAGGACCCGGCCGAGGCCGAGGCCAAGAAGGTCGCCGAGGCGGCGCGTGCGGCCCGTCAGCAGCCCAAGCGGCAGCCCAAGGCCAAGCGGTCCACCGCGGGCCAGCCCCCGCGGTCCACGGCTGGTTCCGAGAAGAAGACCACGCTGGAGAAGCAGGAGCCGGACGAGGACAAGCCCCGGCAGGCCGGTGGTTCCTCCCGCGCCAAGTCCGGGCAGCGCAAGGGCGGCCCGCAGCGACCCAAGCACCCGTCCAAGAAGTGATGAAGGAGTCCACTGTGACGGACACGCAGCGTCAGACCGAGGTCGCCGCCGAGGGCACCGACACCCTGACCCGCCTGGAGCAGGAGGGTGAGATCGCGGCCGACTACCTCGAGGGGCTGCTGGACATCGCAGACCTCGACGGCGACATCGACATGGACGTCGAGGCCGACCGCGCTTCGGTGTCGATCATCAGCGACTCCACCAGCCGCGACCTGCAGAAGCTGGTGGGCCGTGACGGCGAGGTCCTGGAGGCGCTCCAGGAGCTGACCCGCCTCGCGGTGAACCGGGAGACCGGCGACCGCAGCCGGCTGATGCTCGACATCGCGGGCTTCCGGGCGCGCAAGCGCCAGGAGCTGGCCGGGCTGGGTGCGCAGGCCGCCGAGGAGGCCAAGAGCACCGGTCAGCCGGTCAAGCTGGACCCGATGACCCCCTTCGAGCGCAAGGTCGTCCACGACGCGGTGGCCGCCGCCGGTCTGCGGAGCGAGTCCGAGGGCGAGGAGCCCCAGCGCCGAGTGGTCGTTCTCCCCGCCTGACCCTGTCCCACTTCCAGGTGTGTACGGCCCCGTCTGCTCGCAGGCGGGGCCGATCCTTGTCAGGGTGATATTCAGACTCTGACCCGTGCTGTAACTGCTTTAGACGCTTTTCAGACGTTTCGGACAATGTTGTACGGAAGGACGGTTCCCCGTGGAAGAGGCAGCGGAGCTCCCCCCGGCGCCCCCGGCGGCACGGGCGGTATTCGGTGACCGCTTTCCGGAGGCCGTCCGCTATGCGGAGCTGCTCGCGGACGCGGGCGTCAAGCGCGGTCTGATCGGCCCCCGTGAGGTCCCCCGGCTCTGGGAACGGCACCTGCTGAACTGTGCGGTCCTCTCGGAGGCCGTGCCGGACGGTGTCTCCGTGTGTGACGTGGGCTCCGGCGCGGGCCTGCCGGGCATCCCCCTGGCCCTGGTCCGTCCCGACCTCCAGATCACCCTGCTGGAGCCGCTGCTGCGGCGCACCACGTTCCTCCAGGAGGTCGTGGAGCTGCTGGGCCTGGACCATGTCACAGTGGTGCGCGGACGCGCCGAGGAGATGCTCGGCAAGATCGAGCCGGTGCACGTGGTCACCGCGCGGGCCGTGGCCCCGCTCGACCGCCTGGCCGGCTGGGGCGTGCCGCTGCTGCGGCCGTACGGCGAGATGCTGGCGCTCAAGGGTGACACCGCCGAGGAAGAGCTCAAGAGCGCCCGTGGTGCCCTGAGCAAGCTCGGTGTCGTCAGGACGTCGGTGCTCCAGGTGGGTGAGGGCGTCGTGGACCCGTTGTCCACAGTCGTGCGGGTCGAGGTCGGGGAGAGCCCCGGCGGCGTGCGCTTCGCGGCCAAGCGGGCGAAGGCGGCCCGAGCCAGCCGTTCGCGTCGGCGCCGCTGAGCCTTTCGCGGGACGCCGGCCCCTCGGTAATGCTCCATACAAGCTGGCAAAACTACCCATAACGGAGTGTCGTGGCGGGGTAGCGGCGTGTGCCATGCATCGTGTTTCACGTGAAACGTCGCTCCCTGCTGCATGGAATCATCGGTCGCGGTCGCGCGGCCGCGGCTGCCGCTGCCGTGCCGGGTGGCCGTCCCCCGGCCGAGAAAGCGGATTCATCCACAGGCTCGCGGGATTCATCCACAGGAGAACGGGCCTCGCTGGTTCACGACCCCGAAAGCATGGCAGGCTCTGTCCATCGCGAGCCTGATGTCGAGGAGAGTGAATCCTTGCGGTCCGACGCCAATACCGCGGGGCCGATGACCGACCCGGTCCCCGGCCCCCGCCCCTCCGACTCCCAGCCGGTGGCCGTGCCCGGTCCTCTGTCCTCGGGGGAGGTCGTTTCACGTGAAACGCCGCCTCCGATGCCACGACCCGAGCAGACCCGGGTGATGGTCGTCGCCAACCAGAAGGGCGGCGTGGGCAAGACCACGACCACCGTGAACCTGGCGGCCTCCCTGGCTCTGCACGGCAACCGTGTGCTGGTCATCGACCTCGACCCGCAGGGCAATGCCTCGACGGCTCTGGGCATCGACCACCACGCCGAGGTGCCGTCCATCTACGACGTCCTCGTCGACAACAGGAAGCTCTCCGACGTCGTGCAGCCGGTCACCGACGTGGAAGGGCTCTTCTGCGCCCCCGCCACGATCGACCTCGCGGGCGCCGAGATCGAGCTGGTCTCCCTCGTGGCTCGGGAAAGCCGTCTGGACCGGGCGATCAAGGCCTATGAGCAGCCGCTGGACTACATCCTCATCGACTGCCCGCCCTCCCTCGGTCTGCTGACGGTCAACGCCCTGGTCGCCGGTGCCGAGGTGCTGATCCCGATCCAGTGCGAGTACTACGCCCTGGAGGGCCTGGGGCAGCTGCTGCGCAACGTCGAGCTGGTCCGGGGACATCTGAACCCCAAGCTGCATGTGTCGACGATCCTGCTGACGATGTACGACGGGCGGACGCGGCTCGCCTCACAGGTGGCCGACGAGGTGCGCAGCCACTTCGGTCAGGAGGTGCTGAGGACGAGCATCCCGCGCTCGGTCCGGATCTCCGAGGCGCCCAGTTACGGGCAGACAGTTCTTACCTATGACCCGGGTTCCAGTGGCGCACTGTCCTATCTGGAAGCCGCCCGGGAAATCGCACTACGGGGGGTCGGTGTGCACTACGACGGCACCAGGGCCCACACCGTGGGCCATCAGCAACAGCAAGACCAGCACAGCATGGCGGAGGGGCTGCAGTGAGTGAGCGACGTAGAGGACTGGGCCGGGGGCTCGGTGCGCTGATCCCGCCGGCCCCCAAGGGGTCGGACCAGAGCGGACCGGCGGTGCTGCCCGGCACGACGTCCCCTACCGCGATGCCGGTGCTGACGGCGGAGCGCGGAGTGGCCGCGGCCAAGGTCACCACGCTTCCCCTGGAGGAAGCCCGTGCTTCCCGGGAGACCGGCTCTCACGATGCCGTTTCACGTGAAACGGATGGCAAGGCTGACGTCCGCCCCGAGGAGACGCGGTCCCTGGGCGAGGCCGCCGGGGCTCACTTCGCCGAGCTTCCCCTGGACTCGATCACGCCCAATCCCCGTCAGCCCCGTGAGGTCTTCGACGAGGACGCCCTCGCCGAGCTGGTCACCTCCATCCGTGAGGTCGGGCTTCTTCAGCCCGTCGTCGTGCGTCAGCTGGCACCGGAGCGCTATGAGCTGATCATGGGCGAGCGCCGGTGGCGGGCCTGCCGTGAGGCCGGTCTGGAGAGGATTCCCTCCATCGTCCGGGCGACCGACGACGAGAAGCTTCTGCTCGACGCGCTGCTGGAGAACCTCCACCGTGCCCAGCTGAACCCCCTCGAAGAAGCCGCTGCCTACGACCAGCTGCTCAAGGACTTCAACTGCACGCATGACGAGCTTGCGGACCGCATCGGGCGCTCGCGGCCTCAGGTCTCCAATACGCTGCGGCTGCTGAAGCTGTCGCCCGCCGTCCAGCGCCGCGTCGCCGCCGGGGTGCTGTCCGCCGGCCATGCGCGGGCCCTGCTCTCCGTCGACGACTCGGAGGAGCAGGATCGCCTCGCCCACCGCATCGTGGCCGAGGGGCTCTCGGTGCGTGCCGTGGAGGAGATCGTCACCCTGATGGGGTCGCGCCCCAAGGCCGCGGGCAAGGCCAAGGGGCCCCGGGCCGGCGCCCGGATCTCCCCGGCGCTGTCCGACCTGGCCTCGCGGCTGTCGGACCGGTTCGAGACCAGGGTGAAGGTCGACCTCGGTCAGAAGAAGGGGAAGATCGTCGTTGAGTTCGCCTCGATGGACGACCTTGAGCGGATCCTGACCACGCTGGCCCCCGGTGAGGGGCGGGTGCTGGAGCAGAAGCTCTCCGCCGAGGACGAGGGCGACGCCGAGTAGGACCTCGGCCGAGCAGGTCTCGCCGTCCGTCATCTTTGACTCGGGGCGGGTTGTGTTTCACGTGAAACCTTCCGTGGAACACAACCCGCCCTTTGCCTTGTCGCGCTGTCGACGTAAGAGGCCTGCGGATACGATGCGTTGAGGTATGGCACATCCACGTTGGACACAGTTCACGGAGGGGCGGCGCCATGCGCACGGTGAGCCGGACCGGACTGGTGGCAGCGGGCTTGGGCCTGGGGGCAGTCGGCGGATTCGTCGGCAGTCTCCTCAGGGATCGCAGTGCGTTGAGCGCGGCCCGGCGCGTGGTGCTTGAGGGAAGTGAGGTACTGACTGCATGGGGCGTCGGCTCGTACCACTCACGCTGGACAATCTCCCGGACCTTCCCCAGCGCTGCCGCGCCTGCGTCTTCTGGGAGCTGGACCCCGTCAGTGGTGAAGCCGCGCTGAGAGCCGGGCGTCCCGAGCTGGAGAAGGAAGCCTGGATCTCGGCAGTGCTTCTGGAGTGGGGTTCTTGTGGCCGTGTGGTCTATGTGGACGACGCGCCCGTGGGCTTCGTGCTCTACGCGCCCCCTGCCTATGTGCCACGGTCCACGGCCTTTCCGACGAGCCCGGTGGCTGCGGACGCCGTGCAGCTGATGACCGCCTGGCTGACACCGTCGTTCCAGGGTCAGGGGCTGGGCCGGATGATGGTGCAGACCGTCGCCAAGGATGTGCTCCGGCGGGGCTTCAAGGCCATCGAGGCCTTCGGTGACGCGCGCTGGAAAGAGCCGGCCTGTGTGCTGCCGGCCGATCACCTGCTGGCCGTGGGCTTCAAGACCGTACGCCCGCACCCGCGCTATCCGCGCCTGCGGCTGGAGCTACGCTCGGCGCTCTCCTGGAAGGAAGACGTGGAGCTCGCTCTGGACCGGTTGCTCGGAGCCGTGCAGAAGGAACCCGCACTCCGGCCGCTCTAGGACGAGGCGCCAACGGAGAGCAACGGGCCCGCCCCCTGGTCATGAGGGGGCGGGCCCGTTTCACGTGAAACAGCGCGCTGTGGGCGCGGGCGGCTTACGCGTGGATGAAGTTCGACAGCTCGCGCTCGAGTGCGGCCTTGGGCTTGGCACCGACGATGGTCTGCACGACCTCGCCACCCTTGTAGACGTTGAGCGTCGGGATCGACATGACGCCGTACTTCGCAGCGGTGGTCGGGTTCTGGTCGATGTTCAGCTTGACGATCTCGATCTTCTCGCCGTGCTCGGCGGCGATCGCCTCAAGGGAGGGGGCGATCTGGCGGCACGGGCCACACCACTCGGCCCAGAAGTCCACCAGGACAGGCTTGTCGCTCTTGAGGACCTCCTCGTCGAAGGAAGCGTCGGTCACGGCCTTGAGAGCCATTGGGTTCTCCTCGGGGGTTTCTGCGTGGGGGAGGCGGGTGGGGTGGATCAGGCGGTCTGCTCGGGCTCCCGGACGCTCTCGCTGTCGGAGAGGGAAGCGAGGTAGCGCTCGGCGTCGAGGGCGGCGGAGCAGCCGGTGCCCGCCGCGGTGATCGCCTGACGGTAGGTGTGGTCCACGACGTCGCCCGCCGCGAACACTCCGCGGAGGTTGGTGCGGGTGGAGGGGGCCGTGACCTTGAGGTAACCCTCGTCGTCCAGCTCCAGCTGGCCCTTGAACAGCTCGGTGCGAGGGTCGTGGCCGATGGCGATGAAGAGGCCGGTCACCGGCAGCTCGGAGACGTCGCCGGTGTTGACGTCGCGCAGGGTGAGGCTGGAGAGCTTGTTCTCACCGTGGATCGCGGCGACCTCGCTGTTCCACACGAAGGAGATCTTCGGGTCCGCGAAGGCGCGCTCCTGCATGGCCTTGCTGGCGCGCAGGGCGTCACGGCGGTGCACCACGGTGACGGACTTGGCGAAGCGGGAGAGGAAGGTGGCCTCCTCCATGGCGGTGTCGCCACCGCCGATGACGGCGATGTCCTGGTCCTTGAAGAAGAACCCGTCACAGGTGGCACACCAGGAGACACCGCGGCCGGAGAGCTCGTCCTCGCGGGGCAGGCCGAGCTTGCGGTGCTGGGAGCCAGTGGTGACGATCACGGCCTTGGCGCGGTGCACGGTGCCGGCCGAGTCGGTGACGGTCTTGATCTCGTCGCTCAGGTCCACGGCGGTGACGTCGTCCGGGATCAGCTCCGCACCGAAGCGCTCGGCCTGGGCGCGCATGTTGTCCATGAGGTCCGGGCCCATGATGCCCTCACGGAACCCCGGGAAGTTCTCCACGTCGGTGGTGTTCATCAGCGCACCACCAGCCGTCACGGCGCCCTCGAAGACCAACGGCTTCAGGGAGGCGCGGGCGGTGTAGAGCGCGGCCGTATAGCCCGCGGGCCCGGAGCCAATGATGATCACGTTGCGGACGTCGCTCACGGGTGTCTTCCTTGTCTCTGCCGACAGCTGTCTGGTCCTTGCTGGGTCTCACCCCACCCAACGGATCCTACGGGGCGAGCATTCCCTTGCGGGCCGACAGCACGGGGTGTGACCGTTCAGGAACGCGGCAGAGTGCGGTTCAGGAGTACCTTCCCCTGACCGCGGGCCTGAGTGGTCTCGCAGGAGGAAGAAACCACATAGGCGTCGACGAGCGTCGAGTCGGCCATGTGCGGCAGGACGACCAGGTAGGCGTCCTCGCCGCGGTACTTCTCCCACCCTATGGCGAGAGCCGGCTCGGGACGCTTGATGCCGTCCCGAACGCAGTCGGGTGTCGTAGGGGCGCCGAAGTCGCGCAGTGTCGTCTCGGGGCTGTTCTGTGCGCTCATCCCCCGCGACTCGGCGGCCTTGGACCCCTGCAGGAGCTCATGGACGCGTGTCTCAAGGTTCCCGGAGGCGAGGGTGAGGACCGTGGGCTGGCTCTCGCCCGGCGCCGGGGAGCCGGCGTGGGGGTCGCTGTCGCCGCTCGACTGGAGAAAGAAACCCCCGACCCCCAGGACGGCGGCGGCACAGGCGGTGCCGAGCAGCGCCCTGGGCCAGCGTCGTGCGGGACGGGTACGCGGTCCGGCCCCGGGGGAGTTCTGGCGGCCGGGGCCGGTCGTGGCCCGGGAACGGCCGGCGGGGCGGTCAGCGGCCTCACGGAGGGCTGGTCCCTGGGGGACGACCTGGTGTCGCACGGACCCGTCGGCCGTGGTTTCACGTGAAACAGACGTGGACGTAGCCGCCGTCTTCGCTGTTTCACGTGAAACAGCCGACGTCGTTTCACGTGAAACAGCGTCCGCCGTCTCAGTGCTGGCGTCTGCGTCCGCCGTGTCCGGGGCGGTTGCGTCCAGCAGGGCTTCGGCCGCCAGGGCGGCGTCGATGCGGCCCGCGACGTCCGCCGGCATCCGCACAGGGCCGGGGAGCGTACCGAGCAGCCCCCGGATCTCGTCCAGGGATGTCCGCACGTCCTCGCACAGCTCGCAGTCCGCCAGGTGTTCCCGCACGACCGCCGTGCGCGAGGGAGGGAGAACACCCTCGGAGAGTGCGGAGATCTCCGCGACCTCCGGGTGCCCATCCGTGCCGGTCCTCGAAGTCACGCTCGCCCACCTCCGCCCTTCACTGGATCTGCCTCGCTCTGTCCTGCCGGTGGTGGGACGGACGCCCCCTGCGACCGGTTCCTTTCCCTGTCAAGAGGTGGGCTACCCCTGCCGTCGGGGCGCAGATGGGTGAGCATCGGCAGCAACCGGGCCCGGCCCCGGGCACATCTGCTCTTGACCGTGCCGGTCGGGACGTCCAGCACCTTGGCGGCCTCGGCCACGGGGTATCCCTGCATGTCGACGAGGACCAGGGCGGCCCGCTGGTCCGGTGGCAGCTTGGCCAGGGCCTGGATCAGCTCGCGGTGCAGGTCCCCGCGCTCGGCGGGCGCGGCCGCCGACTCGTGGGGCTCCAGGAGCTGCTCAAGGCGCTCGGTCTCCGCGAGCGGTGAGGTGCGCCGTGAGGCGGCCTTGCGGGCCCGGTCCAGGCAGGCGTTGACCGTGATGCGGTGCAACCACGTGGTGACCGCGGACTGTCCGCGGAAGGTGTGAGCGGCTCGATAGGCGGAGACCAGCGCGTCCTGGACGGCGTCGGCGGCCTCTTCCCGGTCCCCCAGCGTCCGCAGGGCCACCGCCCAGAGCCGGTCACGGTGACGTCGTACGAGTTCGCCGAAGGCGTCGGGGTCGCCGTCGAGGTGCATCGAGAGAAGCTCGCCATCGTTCGCGCGGTCACGCGTGACGTCGTCCAATGACGAGCCCTCCCCCTTAAGTGACGCGATATGTCAGGTCAACCCGTGAACTGCACGTCGACGACGCCTTGTTTGTAACCGGCCCCACTGAAGTGGGCGCTGTCCGAGTAAGGCATCTCCGTGATCCAGAGGAGGACGTAGCGGGTTTCCCTCGGCTCCTTCAGGGAGATCGTGGACTCCGTCGTGGACGTCTGGCCGTGGGCCAGCTTCTTCATCGAGTCGAGGGAAGCCGACGGTGAGTTCGCCGCGTAGAGGGTCACCGTGGTGTGGTCGCCGCCGTACAGCAGCTTCACCGACGCGCCGTCGATCTGCTTCTTCTCCCCGAGGTCGTAGACGATGCCGACGCCGTCCTTGTAAGGAGCGAGCTTCGGCCCGTCGTTGAAGGTCAGGGAGCGCCACGAGGTTTCCGGATCGCCGTCGTAGCTGTCCCTCACCTGGCCGGGATGCTGGAACTTGCCGTCCGGGGCGTACTCGTGGGCGCCCTCGATCTTTATGGGCTTGCTCTCGACCTCGGTCGGGGAGTCGTCGCTGGAGGACTGGGAGTGCGGGGTGTCCGATTCGCCGTCCTTGAGGAGCGTGTCCGCGAGCTGCCAGCTGCCCAGGCCGAGCGCGGCGATGAGCAGGGCCGAGACGCTCCACTTGAGCGCCTTGCCGGTGCGGCTCTGGAGCGGGGGCGGCGGGGCGACGGGCACGGCCTGCGCCGGGGCACCGCCGTGTACCGCGGGCTGGGCGCGCGGGTAGGTGGGCGGCGTGGCGTACGTGGACTCCGGCGGCCTGATGCGCGGCATCACGGCGACCGCCTTGGCCAGCTCCTCCGGGGTGGTGCAGGGCTTCTCCTGCCGGGACGCGGTGGCCCCGTCGTTGACGAGCGCGCGCATGGCGAGCTCGGAGAGGCCGCGATGGACCCCGGCCCGGACCTGGTCGGGAGCGATCAGGCCGACCCCCTTGGGCAGGCCGGAGAGGCCGTGGGCGTTGCCCTCGTACGGCCAGCGCTGGGTGAGCGCGGCGTACAGGAGCGCGCCGATGGCCTCGGTGTCCGTCCGCTGGGGGTGCTCGGAGGTGATGCCCCGCAACGCCGCCATCACGGCCAGGCCCCGGATGCGGTACTGGCCGGTCTCGGTGCGGAGCACCGAGCCGGGGTTGAGGCGCAGGTGGGCCAGGCCCTCGCGGTGGGCCGCCGCCATGGCCTGGGAGACCTGACTGACGAGCTGGTAGGCGTCGTACGGTTCGAGGGGGCCGGAGGCGAGGACCGGGGTCAGCTCGGTGGCGTCCGGCAGCCACTCGTGGACGACGTAGACGAGGTCGTTCTCCTCGACGGCGTCGAGGACCTGGACGAAGCGCGGGTCGCCGAGGAGGGCCGCCGAGCGTGCCGCGGCCAGGACCGGGCGGGCCCGGGGATGGTCCGCGGGCAGCAGGTGGACGCCGACGGCACGGCGCAGCTTCTCGTCGACCGCACGCCAGCTACTGAATCCCTCCAGACGGGTGACGCACTCCTCCAGGCGGTACCTTCTGGCGAGTTTGTGGCCGCTGTGCAGATCCGGCGGTTGTGCGTCGCGCGCGGGGCTTTTGCTCTCCGCGCGCTCGGTGTCGTCCTGCTTGCCGGCCTTCTCGCCGGTCTCCGCTCCGTCGGTCGTGGCTTGGTCCGCCTCGGCGGTCAGTGGCTGGTCGCCGCTGTTGTCGGCCACGTCGACGGCAGTCGTGCTCCGTTCCGCCACCGTCGTTCCCTGCCTCCCCATCCGTTGCACGCTGTCCACAGCCAAGACAATTGTGCCCACAGTCCGGTGCTATGCACGACACGCGGCGGCGGGCGATGGTTGTGCTCCGGTCAGCGACCGAGTCGACCGCGAACCATACCGACCATGGCGGTCAGCTCCTCGATCCGCATCCGCTTCGCGGCGATGTAGAACACGGCGATCAGGATCAGTCCTCCACCGGCCAGGGCGGCAAGCGATCCGACGACGCCGTTGCCCAGAACCTGACCGATTCCGTAAGCGACGGCTCCGCCGATCAGGGCCGCGGGGACACACGCACCGCCCAGACGGGCGTAGGTACGGATGACATGGGAGCCGTCCAGGTCGCCGCCGAGCCGGGCGCGCAGCCTGCGCCAGGCCACGCCCACACCGACGGCGTAGCCCAGGCCGTACGAGGCGGCCATGCCGGCGACGGCCCAGCGGGCGGGCAGCACGAGGTAGCTCAGAACCGAGGCCGCGGCGAAGACGGCGGCGACGATCAAGGTGTTGTAGAAGGGCGTGCGGGTGTCCTCATAGGCGTAGAAGCCGCGGAGGATGACGTACTGGGCCGAGTACGGGATCAGGCCCAGGCCGAAGGCCATGAGGATGAAGCCGATGTTGGTCGCGCCCTCCGCCCCCGAGCCACTGGAGAACATCAGCGTGGCCATGGGGACACCGAGCGCCAGGAAGGCGAAGGCGCAGGGCACGATGGCGACGGCCGACGTGCGCAGCCCGTGGGAGAGGTCGTCGCGCACGGCCGAGACGTCCCCGTCGTGGGCGGCGCGGGAGATCCGGGGCAGCACCGCGGTCATCACCGAGACGGTGATGATGGCCTGCGGCATCTGCCAGAGCTGCAGGGCGAAGTTGTACGCGGTGATGCCCGTACCGGTGTGGTGCGCCTTCTCGGCCAGCGCGCCCGCCTTGGTCGCGAGCTGGGTGACCACGACCATGCTGAGCTGGTTGGCGAGGACGAAGAAGAACGTCCACTTGGCGAGCCCGGCGGCCTTGCCGAGGCCCTGTCCGCGCCAGTCGAAGCGGGGCCGGATGCGGAATCCCGCGTCGCGCAGGTAGGGCAGCATCGCCAGGGCCTGGACCGTGAGGCCCAGCAGCGTGCCGATGCCCAGCAGCCGCACGCCCTCGGGCGTGATGGTGCCGGCGCTGACCTTGCTGTCGGTGAAGGGACCGAAGGCCCAGATGAAGGCGCCGAAGGTGGCGATGATGACGATGTTGTTCAGGACCGGGGTCCACATCATCGCGCCGAACCTGCCCCGCGCGTTGAGGATCTGGCCGAGCACCACGTGCACGCCCATGAAGAACATCGTGGGGAGGCAGTAGCGCGCGAACGCCACCGCCACGTCCATCCGGTCCGGGTCGGCCGCGATGGTCGGCGACATGGCCTGGATGAAGAACGGCGCTCCCAGCACACAGACGGCGGTGACGCCCGCCAGCAGCACGACGACGAGGGTGAGGAGCCGGTTGGCGTAGGCCTCGCCGCCGTCCTCGTCGTTCTTCATCGAGCGGACCAGCTGGGGGATGAAGACGGCGTTCAGGGCGCCGCCGCCCACCAGGATGTAGATCATCGTCGGCAGGACGTTGGCGACCTGGTAGTCGTCGTTGAGGGTGCCGACGCCGATCGCGGCCGCCATGACGAGGTTGCGGCCGAAGCCCAGGAGGCGCGAGACCATCGTGCCCGCGGCCATCAGCGCGCTCGACTTCAGCAGGCTCGCCGCCCGCCCTCCGCTCTTCGCCGGGGCGGCGGAGGCCGCCGCCGGGTCCGGCTCCGCGGTGGGTTCGACCGGCGGTGGCTGCGGGGGCGGCACGGGGGAGCCGTACTGCCCGGGAGCCGGGATCTGCTGGCCGGAAGGGGGCTGGGGCTCGTAGGGCTGCTGCTGCTGGTCGCGGTAGAGGTGTGCGAAGGCGTCCCGCCGGGGCTGGTCGCCCGAGGGCGAGGCCGGCTGCTCACCGAAGCCGCCCACGCTCATCAGCTGCGTCGCGTCCGGGTCGCCGTGCGGGCCCTGGGGCGCCTCGTCCCGCGGCGCCTGCGGCTGCGCCCACATCTGGGGGTCCGAGGCGTACTGGTTCGCGGGCGCCTGCTGGTAGGCGCCGGGCGGCACCGCCCGGTCGTACCGGGCGTCGGTCACCGGGTCCTGGGCGGACGGGTCGTGCGCGGGGTACGGGTCGGAGGCGTACGCGTCACGAAGGTACGGGTCGCGGGCGTAGGGACCCTGCTCCGGCACGTTCGGCCCCGGAGCGTAGGGACCGGGCTGGGGGGCGCCGGGGGGCGTCGGGGCAGGCGGGAACTGCGGGTACGACTCCCGCTGCTCACCGCCCGCGCCCTGACCGCGGTCACCGTCGTACGGCGCGTTCATCGCTACCCCACCTCATCGTCCGCGGCCGGCCGGCCCCACAACACGTCAACGTTCCACTTTCTCACCTGAGCCGGACGGGCCACCGTTTCGCGTTCCCGATTCGGCCGCCGGGTCACCCGGCTGCCCGGGGTCGCCGTCGCCGGCACCGCCGTCCTCGCCGGAGTCTCCACCGTCTTCCGCTTCGCCTCCGCCACCTGCGGCTTCACGGGCGGCGGCCCGCTTGCGCTGGAGGTAGATGCGCAGGCCCGCGAGGACCAGGAGGAGGACACCACCGGCAATGACGAGCAGCACCATAGGGGTGATGGAGGTGACATGCACAGTGAAGGTCATCGGCTCGCCGTAGGGCTGGCCGTCGTCGGAGTAGAGCCGGGCGGTCACCTGGACCGGACCGTTGGCGTTCGCCCGGGTCTCGAACTTCACCGACTGCGACCTGCCGCCCGCCACCTCGACCGGCTGCCACGCGTCGATCTTGAGGCGGTTCGGCTGGCTCGAGGTCAGGACCAGGCGTAGCCCGCGCACGCCCTGGAGCAGCTCGTTCTGCACGGTCACCGGGATCGTCGCGCTGCGGCCGGAGAGGGTCGCGTCGGACTTCTTGATCAGGTGCACCTGGCGGGTGAGCTGGTGCAGGTAGGACTGCACGGCGTCGCGGAACTCGGCGGCCCCCCGCGGGTTGCCGCGCCACGACGTGGACATCTCCCGCATGATCGCGCTGCCGAACGGGGTGACCACGCGGTCCTGGGAGGTGAGGATCACCTTGAAGCTGTCGAGGGTGCCCTGCGTCTCCTGGATCGCCTCGAACGCCTTGGTGGGCAGCTCCTGGGCGCGCAGCGAGTCGGGGTAGGAGCCGGTGCCGGGCACCTGCTGGCTGGCCGAGGGGTCGGGCTGGACCCGGGCGGCGTCCCCGAGGTCGAGGGGCTGCGTCCAGCGGCCGTCGGACAGGCCGCGGAGCGCCTCCGCCATGGCCTGTGCCTGGCTCGCCGTGGGCATGCGCTGGGGGGCGACGACGATGCTGCGCTCGTTCTCGGGCGCCTGCTTGTTGACCATGAGGCTCTGCGCGAGGAAGCGCTGCACGGCGAGCGAGGAGTCGTCGCCCCGGACCATCTCGTCCTGGAAGGCCGTGGAGAGCCGCGCGTCGGCCACGATCGCCGTGTTGCCGCCGCCGATCTGCCGGGCGGCGGTCGGGGCGTAGGGAGAGCTGCCGGGCTCGCGGAGGCTGTCGCTGCGGGCGATGACGTTGTGGGCGCCGGCCGAGGTGGCCACGTCCACGATCGAGGAGTCCACGGCGCCGTCGACGGGCCAGGCGAAGTCGGTGCGCGGCTTGACGCCGAGGATGGTGTCCACGGTGGTCGAGGCCAGCTCCGTGGCCGACTGCAGGTGGCTGAGGGTGCCCGAGACGTCCTTGCCCTGGTGGGCGAGCGAGGCGATGTCGGGGTCGCCGAACGGCAGGGCCACCACCTGGTGGCCCGCCACGGCGTCCTGGAGCTGGCTGAGCCACTGCTTGGCCACCGCCTGGCCCCGGCCGCGGGTGGTCTGTCCGCCCGGGCCGCTGACCGTGTAGCTCTTGGTCATGGCCTCGACCGTGGCGAGCAGGTCGGGGTCGATCACCCAGGTGATCGGCAGGCCCTTGCCGAGCGCCACCAGCTGCTGGAGCCGGCCGCCCGGCGCCAGCTCGGCCGCCAGGTCGTCGTTGGGGAAGATCGGCGTCTGCTGCTGGTCGTGCTCGGTGCGGGCGGTCAGGTGGGTCGCGGAGACCAGCGGCCACAGGAAGGTCAGCTGCGTCTTCTTGCCCTCGGCCGTGGACGGCTGCCAGGGCAGCAGCGTCCGCCGGATGCCCAGCACCCGCTCGTACGGCTGGTCGGCGGTCTGTCCGGAGAGGGTGACGCCGAGCTGGTAGACGCCGTCCTTGCTGAGCTGGAGGTCCTTCACCGGCACGGTCAGCTTGAAGTCGCGGCTGATGCCCGGGGCCAGCGCGTCGATCTTCTGCGAGTGGTTCCCGCCCACCTCGGCGCCGTCGGTGCCCGGTGCGAAGGCGCTCCGGTCGCCCACGTCGTCGATGTCGCTGCGCGTGTTGATCTGCGGGCCCACCCGCAGACCCACGTGGGCGCCGCTGACCGTCGACTTGCCGTTGTTGGTGACCGTGCCCGAGACGGTGAGCGTGTCGTCCTGCTTCGGGGCGACGGGCGCCACGGAATCGACGGCGACGTCGACCGCGCGGGATCCGGGCGAGTCCGCGTGCGCGGCGGGGGCCGTGGGCAGCTGCACGAGGCCCGCGCACAACAGCACGCCTGTGAGCAGGATCACGACGTGCCGGGCCCACCGGCAGGCAGGAGCGGCCGTTGTCCCCTGGAGGGCCTCCTGGAACTCTGCCGCATCGGCCACGCGCTCGCCCGTCCCTCGTCGTGTCAGTGGTCGTCGGATGGTGCGTCCACGAATGGTAACGAGGCCCGCTGTGGCGAAGTGCTGCGGACCGCTCTACAAGATCGCCCCCGGACTCGTTGTCCGGGCTGCGCCTGCTTTGCGAGAGCTGCCGGAAAGCGCCCCATAACGAGGAGGCTCTCCCGCGCGCGGACACGTACCCTCTTCTGTTGTGCCGAACGCCAACAATGACAGCCACACCCCGTCGTCGACGAACGAGCTCAACCAGGTGCAGCGCCGTGCCGTGAGCGAGCTCCTGCGGGTGTCCCCCGTAGCCGACGACCTCGCCCGACGCTTCCAGGAGGCGGGATTCACGCTTGCCCTGGTCGGCGGGTCGGTGAGGGACGCGCTGCTGGGCCGTCTCGGCAACGACCTGGACTTCACCACCGATGCCCGCCCCGAGGACGTGCTGAAGATCGTCCGTCCGTGGGCGGACGCGGTCTGGGAGGTCGGCATCGCCTTCGGGACGGTCGGATGCCGTAAATCCGACTTTGATATTGAGGTCACGACATATCGGTCGGAAGCGTATGACCGCACCTCGCGGAAGCCGGAGGTCTCCTACGGCGACTCCATCGAGGAGGACCTGGTCCGCCGTGACTTCACCGTCAACGCGATGGCCGTCGTGCTGCCGGAGAAGCAGTTCGTCGACCCCCACCACGGCCTGGAGGACCTGGCCGCCCGGGTTCTTCGTACGCCCGGCACCCCCGAGGAGTCCTTCTCCGACGACCCGCTGCGCATGATGCGGGCCGCGCGCTTCGCCGCGCAGCTGGACTTCGAGGTCGCGCCCGAGGTCGTCACCGCCATGACGGAGATGTCCGACCGCCTTGAGATCGTCTCGGCGGAGCGCGTCCGTGACGAGCTGAACAAGCTGATCGTCTCCAGCCACCCCCGCAAGGGCCTCAGGCTCCTCGTCGACACCGGCCTGGCCCGTCTCGTCCTCCCGGAGCTCCCGGCGCTGCGGCTGGAGCGCGACGAGCACCACCGGCACAAGGACGTCTACGAGCACACGCTGACCGTCCTCGAGCAGGCGATGGACCTGGAGAAGGACGGCCCCGACCTGGTGCTCCGCCTGGCGGCGCTGCTGCACGACATCGGCAAGCCCAGGACGCGGCGGTTCGAGAAGGACGGCCGGGTCTCCTTCCACCACCACGAGGTGGTCGGCGCCAAGATGACCAAGGCGCGGATGACCAAGCTGAAGTACTCGAACGACCTGGTGAAGGACGTCTCCAAGCTGGTCGAGCTCCACCTGCGCTTCCACGGCTACGGCACGGGCGAGTGGACGGACTCCGCCGTGCGCCGGTACGTGCGCGACGCGGGTCCCCTGCTGGACCGGCTGCACAAGCTGACGCGGTCCGACTGCACCACGCGCAACAAGCGCAAGGCGAACGCGCTGTCCCGTGCCTATGACGGCCTTGAGGAGCGCATCGCCCGGCTCCAGGAACAGGAGGAGCTGGACTCGATCCGCCCGGACCTGGACGGCAACGAGATCATGGAGATCCTGGGCATCCGTCCCGGCCCGCAGGTGGGGCAGGCGTACAAGCACATGCTGGAGCTGCGGCTGGAGCACGGTCCCCTGGGCCGGGACGCCGCTGTCGCCGCGCTCAAGGAATGGTGGGCGGCTCAGGAGAGCTGATGCGCGTCGGTGATGCTCCACGTTTCACGTGAAACATCACCGGGTGATGACGCCAAGGGGCGGTGTTTCACGTGAAACACCGCCCCTTGGCGTATCGGGCGCCGTCACGCGCCCTGCGTCCTGCCGTCTTACTTCTTGTTGTCGCCCAGGCACAGCGTGAAGCTGTTCGAGCGCTCCTTCAAGGTGAACGCGGCGGTGGTGCCGTCGACACCGGAGCACGCCAGGGAGGCGAGGGTCGAGCCGTCGACCTTCTTCAGGACCTTGTACGTCGCCTGGGCGTCCGAGCAGTCGAGCTTCTTCACGTCGGGCTTCGAGTCCGTGCCGGCGTTGCGCATGCAGTCGCCGACGGCCAGCTCCTTGGCGTCGTCGCTCTTGCCGAAGAGCCAGCCGCCCACGATGACGCCCACGCCGATGACGGGGATCACGACGTTGCGGAAGATCTTCTTGAACGAGCGCTTCGGCGCCGGCGGCGGCACAGGGGCGCCGGGGAATCCACCGGGCTGGCCGTAGGGGCCGGGAGCCGGCTGACCGTAAGGAGCCTGCGGCTGCTGGCCGTACGGGCCCGGCTGCTGCTGACCATAGGGGGCGCCGCCCTGCGGGGCGTACGGGTTCTGGTTGGGCGGCGGAGTGGACAAGGAAAACCCCCGAAAAGAAGCGTGATCCGTTTGCGGTGCAGCCCGTAAGGTATCCGGTGTCCATGACATTTCCGCAGCTCAGAAAAGGCCTGTGGCCTTGATGTGACACTTATCGGCGGTCAAATAGCGCCAAACCCGCCGTAATTCCTGCGTAGATCACGGAAATCGTTACCACCAATACGGCCGACCGGCCGTCCGGTGGGAGCATCAGGGCGGCGGTGCCCGCCGCCCCCACGAAGGCGACGTTGAACAGGACGTCGTAGAGCGAGAAGACCCTGCCCCGGAAGGCGTCGTCCACCGTCGCCTGCACCACCGTGTCCGTAGTGATCTTGGCCCCTTGGGTGGTGACGCCCAGGACGAAGGCGGCCACCAGCATGGGAGCCGGTTCGAACGGGAGCCCGAGGGCGGGTTCGAGGACCGCGGCCGTCGCGGCACACGCCGTCATCCAGCCGAGCCACCCCAGCCGGCCCACTGCCCAGGGCGTGCTCAGGGCCGCCGCGAAGTACCCCGCTCCCGAGGCGGCGACGGCATAGCCGAGCATCGCCAGACCGCCCTTGTCGTCGTCCGCCCAGGAGTGCCGACAGAGCATCAGCAGCATGACGGTCAGGGCCCCGTAGCAGAAGCGCATCAGCGTCATCGCGGCCAGGGCGCGGGCCGCGACGGGGCGTTCCGCCAGATGCCGCAATCCGTCGGCCATGCCGCGCACGGTGGTCGCGAGAGCTGTGCGGACCCGGGCGGCGGGGCCCGGTGCGTCAGGCCCCAGCAGCCCCGCGGGCATGCGCAGCGAACAGAGAGCCGCGCCCAGGTAGAGCGCGGCGCCGAGGAGCATCGCCCAGGCGTCGGACGCCGCCGTGCCCTCCGGCACGCCCAGTCGTACGGCGAAGGCGAGCCCGCCGCCCGCCGTGGCCGCGAGCGTACCGGCGGTCGGGGAGACGGAGTTGGCCATCACGAGGCGCTCGGGGGAGTCCACGACGTGCGGCAGGGCAGCCGAGAGCCCGGCGAGCACGAAACGGTTCACGGCCGTGACCGACAGCGCGGAGGCGTAGAAGAGCCACTCGGGGCAGCGGGCGACGACGAGCAGAGCGGTGGCCGTGGCCAGCGCGGCACGCAGCAGGTTTCCGTGGAGCAGCACCTGGCGGCGGCGCCAGCGGTCGAGCAGGACACCGGCGAAGGGTCCCAGCAGTGAGTAGGGCAGGAGCAGGACGGCCATCGCGGAGGCGATGGCGGCGGGTGACGCCTGCTTCTCGGGTGAGAAGACGACAAAGGTGGCGAGCGCGACCTGATAGACGCCGTCGGCGGCCTGGGAGAGCAGCCGGACGGTCAGCAGCCGGCGGAAATCGCGCAGGTGAAGCAGAACGCGAAGATCACGCACAACAGGCATGCTGCACAGCCTCACACAGCACACGGGTCCCCGGGCGGATTGCCCGGGGACCCGTGGGGGAGCGAAAACGTCAGCGCGACGTCAGACTCAGCGCTCGACCTCGCCCTTGATGAACTTCTCGACGTTCTCACGGGCCTCGTCGTCGAAGTACTGCACGGGCGGCGACTTCATGAAGTACGAGGAGGCGGAGAGGATCGGGCCGCCGACACCGCGGTCCTTGGCGATCTTCGCGGCGCGCACGGCGTCGATGATGACACCAGCGGAGTTCGGGGAGTCCCAGACCTCGAGCTTGTACTCCAGGTTCAGGGGGACGTCACCGAACGCGCGGCCCTCGAGGCGCACGTACGCCCACTTGCGGTCGTCCAGCCAGGCCACGTAGTCCGAGGGACCGATGTGGACGTTCTTCTCGCCCATGTCGCGGTCGGGGATCTGCGAGGTGACGGCCTGCGTCTTGGAGATCTTCTTGGACTCGAGGCGGTCGCGCTCGAGCATGTTCTTGAAGTCCATGTTGCCGCCGACGTTCAGCTGCATGGTGCGGTCCAGGATGACACCCCGGTCCTCGAACAGCTTGGCCATCACGCGGTGGGTGATGGTGGCGCCGACCTGCGACTTGATGTCGTCGCCGACGATCGGGACGCCCGCCTCGGTGAACTTGTCCGCCCACTCCTTGGTGCCGGCGATGAAGACCGGGAGGGCGTTGACGAACGCGACCTTGGCGTCGATGGCGCACTGCGCGTAGTACTTCGCGGCGTCCTCGGAGCCCACGGGGAGGTAGCAGACCAGAACGTCGACCTGCTTGTCCTTGAGGACCTGGACGACGTCGACCGGGGCCTCGTCGGACTCCTCGATGGTCTGGCGGTAGTACTTGCCCAGGCCGTCGAGGGTGTGGCCGCGCTGCACGGTGACGCCGGTCGCCGGCACGTCGCAGATCTTGATGGTGTTGTTCTCGCTGGCGCCGATGGCGTCCGCGAGGTCGAGACCGACCTTCTTCGCGTCGACGTCGAAAGCGGCCACGAACTCGACATCACGGACGTGGTAGTCGCCGAACTGCACGTGCATCAGACCCGGCACGCGGCCGTTCGGGTCGGCGTCCTGGTAGTACTCCACGCCCTGCACCAGCGAGGCGGCGCAGTTACCCACACCGACGATCGCTACGCGAACCGAACCCATTCCGGTTGCTCCCTGTTAGTACTCGACGAAGCCCTGCGGTGTGCAGAGCTCACTGATCCGGGCCGTTGCGCTTGTCACGCCCGGCCCGCTCGCTCTCGATCAGCTCGTTCAGCCAGCGGACCTCGCGCTCCACGGACTCCATGCCGTGCCGTTGAAGCTCGAGGGTGTAGTCGTCCAGCCGCTCGCGGGTACGGGCCAGGGAGGCGCGCATCTTCTCCAGACGCTCCTCCAGCCGGCTGCGGCGGCCTTCCAGCACGCGCATCCGTACGTCTCGCGAGGTCTGCCCGAAGAACGCGAAGCGGGCGGCGAAGTGCTCGTCCTCCCACGTGTCCGGGCCGGTGTGGGCGAGCAGCTCCTCGAAGTGCTCCTTGCCTTCCGCCGTCAGGCGATAGACGATCTTCGCCCGCCGTCCGGCCAAGGACGCCGCACGGGCGTCCTCCGGAGCGCTCCCGGGCTCCTCGACCAGCCAGCCGTTCGCCACGAGGGACTTCAGGCAGGGGTAGAGGGTGCCGTAGCTGAACGCGCGGAACACCCCGAGGGAGGTGTTCAAACGCTTCCGCAGCTCGTAGCCGTGCATCGGGGACTCGCGGAGCAGGCCGAGGACGGCGAACTCGAGGATGCCGGAGCGTCTGCTCATGTTTCGCCTCCTTGTCCCCCACAGCCTAGTCCTTGTGATCCCTAATCCTTATTGGTCCCTTATGCCGAGCTGATGTGCCGAGCTGATGTATCGACTCGATACATCCAGACGATAGAACGGGCGTCCTGCTGGGACAAGGGGAGGCACGGTGAACGAGGTCACATCACCGATTCGTGGGACACAACCGGCCTGATTTGGAGTGAACATCCGCAGTGGGCGGGATTTGGCCGTGCGTAGTCTGTGCGGCATGCAGACCACAGGGAACCGAGTGACGTCGCCAGACGTCCTCGTCCCGTATGCAGTGCGGCCCGTAGCTCGGGGGGACAGCCGGGCCGCACGCCGGGGGGAACGCAAGCCACCTGCCGCTGTCAGGCGATAGTGCCTGCCCGAGGAGTAATCGTTCGATGAGCGAGCACCGCCGAAAGCCGCCGCAGCCTCAGGGCGGCGGCCGCGCCGCGACCCGTCGCGCGGCCCAGCAGCCGGCGCCCGGCCGCCGCGCCGCACCACCCAACAGTGCCGCCGGCCACAGCCGGGGCGAGGAAACCCGCCACGGCAGCCGGGCCGACGCACGCCGCACCACCCAGCGCGGGGGCCCCGGCGGACCGGGCGGCCCGCGCCGCCGGCCCCCCGCCACCGGCCCCGGCGGAGGCGGGCGCGGACGCAGAGACAACGGACGCCCCGTGGCCAAACGCTTCATCGACTACCCGCGAGCGGGCAAGACGGGTGTGCGCCGCTGGATCCCGTCCTGGAAGCTCGTCGCCGGCCTGTGCGTCTCCTTCGTGGGCCTGATCATCGGGACCGTGGGCGTGGCGCTGGCGGTGGTGCAGGTGCCGAGCGCGCAGAAGGCGTCCGTCGTCCAGAAGAACGTTTACTACTGGGCTGACGGCAAACAGATGGTCGTCGCCGGTGGCGGAAACCTCAACCGGCAGATCGTGCAGATCTCCCAGATCCCCACGTCGATGCAGAACGCGGTGATCTCCGCCGAGAACGCCAGCTTCGAGAAGGACTGGGGCGTCGACCCGATGGGCATCGCCCGCGCCGTGGTGAAGATGGCGCAGGGCGGTGAGACGCAGAGTGGTTCGACGATCACGCAGCAGTTCGTGAAGAACACCTACCTGAGCCAGGAGCAGACGCTCAAGCGCAAGGCCACCGAGCTGCTCATCTCCATAAAGGTGGGCGCCACCCAGGAGAAGTCGGACATCCTCGCGGGCTACCTGAACACGGCCTACTACGGCCGGGGCGCCTACGGCATCCAGGCCGCCGCGCGTGCGTACTTCGACACGGACTGCGCCCAGCTGTCCCCGAGCCAGGGCGCGTTCCTCGCCGCCACGCTGAACGGCCCCAACCTCTACGACCCCTACGGCGGTCAGGGGCCCGCGGCGACGCCGGAGAAGAACCTGAAGCGGGCCTCGGACCGCTGGAAGTGGACGCTCGACCGCGAGGTCCAGGTGGGCCGCATGGACGCGGGCGAACGCGACAAGTGGGTCCAGCAGGGCTTCCCGATGCCGCAGAAGCCGAAGCCCGCGACCAACCGGGCCGGCCAGATCGGCTACCTCACCGACCTCGCCGACAACTACATCGTCGCCCATTCCAAGATCAGCAAGGCGGAGCTGGACAAGGGCGGCTACCAGATCCACACCACCTTCGACCGGGACAAGGTCGACGCCCTGGCCAAGTCGGTCGAGGAGGTGCGCAAGGCGAACATCAAGCCGCAGGTGCGCGACGTCGACCAGTTCGTGCAGTTCGGCGGCGCCTCGGTGGAGCCGAAGACCGGCAAGATCACCGCCATCTACGGTGGTGAGAACGCCCTGGAGCACTTCACCAACAACGCCGACTACACCGGCGTCCAGGTCGGATCGACCTTCAAGCCCTTCGTCCTGGCTGCCGCGATGTCCCACGGCAAGCGCAACCCGTCGCTGGGTGAGCGGCAGACCGACAGGGACCGCACGCTCGTCTCGCCCGAGAGCGTCTACAACGGCAACAACAAGCTGACGTTGCGGAAGTTCAACGGCACCGTCTGGCACGACCAGGACGGCAAGGAGTGGCACCAGAAGAACGACGGTGACGAGGACAAGGGCCTCATCACCCTCCGCACCGCCATGCAGTACTCGGTGAACACCCCCTACATCCAGCTCGGCATGGACGTGGGCACGGACCTGGTGCAGGATGCCGCGCTCAAGGCGGGCCTGGACAAGGACCAGCTGGCCTCGCTGACCCCCACCTTCTCCCTGGGCACCTCGGCGCCCAGCGCGATCCGGCTGGCGGGCGCCTACGCGACGTTCGCGGCCAGCGGCAAGCAGGCCGACCCGTACTCGGTCGAGAAGGTCGAGAAGGACGGCACACCGGCGTACGTGCACGAGGCGAAGACCGCCCAGGCCTTCGACGCCAACGTGGCCAACAACGTCACCGACGTCCTGAAGACCGTCGTCCAGGCGGGCACCGGCACCTCGGCACAGCTCGGCGACCGTCCGGTGGCGGGCAAGACGGGTACGACCGACGGCAACCGCTCCGCGTGGTTCGCGGGCTACACCCCGCAGCTCTCCACGGCGATCGGCATGTACCGCGTGGACCCCAACGCCAAGAAGCAGGAGTTCCTGTCGATGCGCGGTGTGGGCGGCAAGCCCACCATCCACGGCGCGTCGTTCCCGGCGGAGATCTGGGCCGACTACATGGGCAAGGCGCTCAAGGGCCAGCCGGTCCTCCAGTTCGACCCGCCGCAGCCCATCGGCGAGAAGGTCTACGGGGACGGCGCGAGCCCGTCGCCCAGCGCGAGCCCGTCCGTGGCGCCGTCGGCCTCGCCGTCGCCCTCCGCGTCCGCGTCGCCGTCCAAGTCGCCCTCCAGCTCCCCGTCCCCCAGCAGGTCGTGCGGGTTCTTCGACCCCAAGTGCAAGCACGGCGGGGGGAACGGCGGCACGGACCAGGGCACCACAGGAGGACCCGGCGGGGGAACGAGCGGTCCGGGCGGTGACACCGGTGAGACACCGACGCCGGGACCGACGAGACGCCAGCCCGGCGGGCTCTTCGGGGGACCGAACGGCTGAGCCGCCGCGGATGACCGCCCCCCGGGTTGATCATCTGATGAATGCGGCACCAGGCCGCTGAGCACGCCTTTTCGAGGGCCGTCACGCGTTCGCGTGTGACGGCCCTCGTCGTTGTCCACAGGCTCGGACGGGTCCTGGGCCGGTACGGCAGGATGGGCGCATGAGGAGCGTGCGGGACGACCAGCTTGTACGGCCCACCCTGGAGGACGAGGTGGCGGCCGCCGGCAGCGAGCTCATCGGCGGGCCGGTGGGCCGGCGTGCGCTGCTCGGGGTGAGCTGGTGGACTCCGGTGCGGGTGATTGCGCTGGTGGCCGTCGGCATGTTCGCGCTCGGCATGGTGCAGAAGCTGCCGTGCTACGACCACGGCTGGTTCTTCGGCGCCACCACGCAGTACACCCACGCCTGCTACTCCGACATTCCGCACCTGTACAGCGGACGGGGCTTCGACCAGGGGCTCATCCCCTACTTCGACCGGATCCCGGATTCCGTCTCGGGGGGCATGGACTACCTGGAGTACCCGGTCCTCACCGGCCTCTTCATGGAGATCGCCGCCCTCTTCACGCCCGGCGGCGGGACCATCCAGCACCGCGAGCAGGTGTACTGGTTCGTCAACGCCGGGATGCTGCTGGTCTGCACGGCCGTCATCGCCGTGTGCGTGGCCCGCACCCACCGGCGGCGGCCCTGGGACGCCCTGCTGATGGCCCTGGCGCCCGCTTTCGCGCTGACGGCCACCATCAACTGGGACCTGCTGGCGGTCGCCCTGACCGCCGCCGCGATGCTGATGTGGTCGCGGGGCCGCGGCGTCGTGGCGGGGGTGCTGATCGGGCTGGCGGCCGCGGCGAAGCTGTATCCGGTGCTGCTGCTCGGGCCCCTGCTCGTCCTGTGCGTGCGGGCCGGCAGGCTGCGGGCCTTCCTCGGGTGCGCCGGGGCGGCCGTGGGGGCGTGGCTGGCGGTGAACCTGCCGGTCATGTTCACCGCCGGGTTCCACATCCGCCCGGGCTGGGCGAAGTTCTACACCTTCAGCCAGGACCGGCCGGTCGACTTCGGCTCGGTCTGGCTCTTCATCTCCCAGCGCACGGGGAATCCGCTGGACGACGCCAACGTCTACGCGACGCTGCTCATGGTCCTCGGCTGCGCCGCCATAGCGGCCCTCGGCCTGGCCGCACCCAGGCGGCCGCGCTTCGCGCAGCTGGCCTTCCTGGTGGTCGCCCTGTTCATCCTCGTCAACAAGGTCTACTCACCGCAGTACGTGCTGTGGCTCGTCCCGCTCGCCGCGCTGGCCCGCCCGAAGTGGCGCGACTTCCTCGTCTGGCAGGGCTGCGAGGTCCTGTATTTCCTGGGCATCTGGTTCTACCTGGCCTACACGGGAAGCGGCGACAAGCACCAGGGCCTGCCGCCGGAGGGCTACCAACTGGCGATCCTGGCCCACCTGCTGGGCACGCTGTACCTGTGCGCGCTGGTCGTCCGGGACATCCTCACGCCCGAACGTGACGTGGTGCGCCGGGACGGTTCGGACGACCCCTCGGGAGGCGTCCTGGACGGGGCGCCGGACATATGGGTCGTCGGCCCCGCCCGCCGGGCCCGGCAGGCGGCGCCGTCCGAGGGCACGCGCGTCCAATGGGGTACGGGGAGCCGCGCCGTGTGAGCCACGGCTCCCGCCCGCGTCACGGGGGGTTGATCAGTGATCGACGATGCGGTCGAACTGCGTGGTGGTGTGCCGCAGGTGCGCCACCAGCTCGTCACCGACCTGGGGGGCCGGCGCGTCGGCCGGCACGAAGAGGATGGACACCTGCATGTGCGGGGGCTCCGCGAACCAGCGCTGCTTGCCCGCCCAGACGAACGGCGAGAGGTTGCGGTTCATGGTCGCCAGGCCCGCGCGGGCGACGCCCTTGGCCCGCGGCATCATGCCGTGCAGCGCCTTGGGCGCCTCCAGCCCGACGCCGTGCGAGGTGCCGCCGGCCACCACGACCAGGTAGCCGTCCCCGGCGGCCTTCTGCTGCCGGTAGCCGAAGCGGTCGCCCTTGGCGACGGGCGTGACGTCCAGGACCGCGCCCCGGTACTGGGTGGCGTCGTGGTCGCCCAGCCACAGCCGCGTGCCGATGCGGGCCCGGAAGCGGGTCTGCGGGAACCGCTGCTGGAGCTCGCGCAGTTCCTCGCTCTTGAGGTGGCTGACGAACATGGTGTGCAGCGGCAGGTGGGCGTTGCGCAGTCGCTCCATCCAGCCCGTCACCTCGTCCACGGCGCCGGTGCCGTCACCGCGGTCGAGCGGGAGGTGTATCGCGAAGCCCTCCAGGCGGACGTCCTCTATGGCGGCGTGCAGCTTGGGGAGGTCCTCCTCGCTGATGCCGTGCCGCTTCATGCTGCTCATGACCTCGACGACGACGCGGGCGCCGACGAGGCCGCGCACGCCCTCCACCGAGGAGACGGACCGGATGGCCCGGTCCGGCAGCGGCACCGGCTCCTCGCCGAGCCGGAACGGCGTCAGCACCAGCAGGTCACCGCTGAAGAAGTCCTTGATCCGCGCCGCCTCGTAGGTGGTGCCGACGGCGAGGATGTCCGCGCCCATGCGCGTCGCTTCGTCGGACAGCCGCTCATGGCCGAAGCCGTAGCCGTTGCCCTTGCAGACCGGGATTATCCCCGGAAACTGCTGGAGGACGGACTGCTGGTGTGCCCGCCAGCGCGCGGTGTCGACGTAGAGCGTGAGCGCCATGGCCGGTCCCGGAACCTTTCCCTGTGCCTGCTGAGTGACGTGGTCGTGTGCCTGAGGGCACGGCTTCGTGTGCGAACGGAAGGATCAGCGACGCGACATGTAGATGTCGAGGGCCTTGTGCAGCAGCTTGTTGAGCGGGAAGTCCCACTCGCCGAGGTACTCGGCCGCCTGGCCGCCCGTGCCGACCTTGAACTGGATGAGGCCGAAGAGGTGGTCGTTCTCGTCCAGGGAGTCGCCGATGCCGCGCAGGTCGTAGACGCTGGCGCCGAGGGCGTAGGCGTCGCGGAGCATGCGCCACTGCATGGCGTTGGACGGCCGCACCTCGCGCTTGTGGTTGGCGGAGGCGCCGTAGGAGTACCAGACGTGGCCGCCGACAATCAGCATCGTCGCGGCGGCGACGGCCTCGCCCTCGTGCACCGCGAAGTACAGCCGCATGCGGTTGGGGTCCTCGGAGTTGAGGGCCGTCCACATGCGCTGGAAGTAGCTCAGCGGGCGCGGGCGGAACTTGTCGCGCTCGGCCGTGATCTCGTACAGGTGCTGCCAGGTGGCCAGGTCCTCGTAGCCGCCCTGGACCACCTCGACGCCGGCCTTCTCGGCCTTCTTGATGTTGCGGCGCCACAGCTGGTTGAAGCCCTTGTGGACGTCCTCCAGGGAACGGTTCTCCAGCGGCACCTGGAAGACGTAGCGCGGCTGGACGTCGCCGAAGCCCGCCCCGCCGTCCTCGCCCTGCTGCCAGCCCATGCGGCGCAGCTGGTCGGCGACCTCGAAGGCGCGCGGCTCGATGAAGGTGGCCTCGACGTCACGCAGGCGCTTGACGTCCGGGTCGGCGATGCCGGTCTTGATGGCGTTCGCGTCCCAGCGCCGGATGACGACGGGCGGGCCCATCTTCACGGAGAAGGCGCCCTGCTGCTTGAGGTGCGCCAGCATCGGCTGGAGCCAGTCGGTGAGGTTCGGCGAGAACCAGTTGATGACCGGGCCCTCGGGCAGGTAGGCCAGGTAGCGCTTGATCTTGGGCAGCTGGCGGTACAGCACCAGGCCCGCGCCGACCATCTGGCCGGTCTTGTCGAACCAGCCCAGGTTCTCCGAGCGCCACTCGGCCTTTACATCCGCCCATCCCGGCACCTGCATGTGACTGGCCGCAGGCAGGCTCTGGATGTATGCCAGATGCTGCTCTCGGCTGATTGTCCTCAGGGTCAGGCTCATGCGGGGCGCTCCTCGGCAGGTGTGTCCCCATGGTCGGGGCTCCGGCTCTCGCGCCGAAGCCTACTGCGACCGGGGAGCGCCCCGTTTGGGCGTACGGTCCGTTATCCGATCAGACCCCCGAAGAGACCGCCGTGGGCCATGCCCAGGAAGAAGCCGAGAGCGGCCGCTCCAAGCCCGATGATCAGCAGGAAACGCTCACCGGTCGTGGCGGAGATGAACTGGCCCCAGGCCCCGCTGAGGATGCCCGCGAGGCCGGTCCAGGAGCTGAGCAGGTGCTGGCTCGGCCAGATCGAGGAGACGGCGGCGACGACACCGAGCACGATCGTCACGGCGGCGAGGGTGTTCTCGACGGGATGGGCCCGTCCGTCGCTGTTGAGGGCCGCGCTGATCAGCGCGCGGGGTCCACGGGGCTGCCGTACCGCCTGTGTCATGGGGCCACCTCCAGAAGGCAAGCGCAATGTAGCGCCGGTCACACCCAGCAGGGTCCAGGTTCCCCGGTCGTGCGCCTCGATTTCAACCGCACGCCGGAGTGCAGGTACTCTGTACGGTCTGCACCGGTGTCTGCCCAGACCCAGCTTCGGTCCCAGGGGCAACCCAGGGACTTCCGCTGATTGTCAGTGTCTGCCGATACCGTTGTTTACGCATCACGACCCTCCTGCCACGGATCGACCGTGGCCGCTGAGTCCAAAGGAGGTGGGTTCCACATGCGTCACTACGAGGTGATGGTCATCCTCGACCCCGATCTCGAGGAGCGCGCTGTCTCCCCGCTGATCGAGAACTTCCTCTCCGTCGTCCGTGAGGGCAACGGAAAGGTCGAGAAGGTCGACACCTGGGGCCGTCGTCGTCTCGCTTACGAGATCAAGAAGAAGCCCGAGGGCATCTACTCGGTCATCGACCTGCAGGCCGAGCCTGCGGTCGTCAAGGAGCTCGACCGCCAGATGAACCTGAACGAGTCGGTCCTCCGGACCAAGGTCCTCCGTCCCGAGACCCACTGAACCTAGCGGTTCAGAGGTAATCGGGCTGCATCTCCACGAGTAGCAAGCAGCCAGCAGCACACCCGCCGAGAGGTTCATCCATGGCAGGCGAGACCGTCATCACGGTCGTCGGCAATCTCGTCGACGACCCCGAGCTGCGCTTCACCCCGTCCGGTGCGGCGGTCGCGAAGTTCCGCGTCGCGTCCACTCCCCGCACCTTCGACCGCCAGACCAACGAGTGGAAGGACGGCGAGAGCCTCTTCCTCACGTGCTCGGTGTGGCGGCAGGCGGCGGAGAACGTCGCCGAGTCGCTTCAGCGCGGCATGCGCGTCATCGTGCAGGGCCGTCTGAAGCAGCGGTCCTACGAGGACCGCGAGGGCGTCAAGCGCACGGTCTACGAACTCGACGTCGAAGAGGTCGGCGCCAGCCTGAAGAACGCCACGGCGAAGGTCACCAAGACCGCGGGTCGCGGTGGCCAGGGTGGTGGCTACGGCGGCGGCGCCGGTGGCGGCCAGGGCGGCGGCTGGGGCTCCGGTCCCGGCGGCCAGCAGGGCGGCGGGGCTCCCGCCGACGACCCCTGGGCGACCGGCGCTCCGTCCGGCAACCAGCCGGGCGGCGGCGGAGGCGGCTGGGGCGGCGGCTCCGGCAACTCCGGCGGCGGCTACTCGGACGAGCCGCCCTTCTAGGCCCTTCACGGGGCCCGGGCCGAGCAGGCCCGAGGGCGCCAGCACAAAACTTCTTGATTCACAGGAGAGAGACAATGGCGAAGCCGCCCCCGCGCAAGCCGAAGAAGAAGGTCTGCGCGTTCTGCAAGGACAAGACCGCTTACGTGGACTACAAGGACACGAACATGCTGCGGAAGTTCATTTCCGACCGCGGCAAGATCCGTGCCCGTCGCGTGACCGGCAACTGCACTCAGCACCAGCGTGACGTCGCCACGGCCGTGAAGAACAGCCGTGAGATGGCGCTGCTGCCCTACACCTCGTCCGCGCGATAAGGGAAGGATGACCAACTAATGAAGATCATCCTCACCCACGAGGTCTCCGGCCTCGGCACCGCCGGTGACGTCGTCGACGTCAAGGACGGCTACGCCCGCAACTACCTGGTCCCGCGTGGTTTCGCGATCCGCTGGACCAAGGGTGGCGAGCAGGACGTCGCGCAGATCCGCCGCGCTCGCAAGATCCGCGAGATCGCGACGATCGAGCAGGCCAACGAGGTCAAGGGTCAGCTCGAGGGCGTCAAGGTCCGTCTGGCCACGCGTGCCGGCGAGGCCGGCCGCCTGTTCGGCTCCGTGACCCCCGCCGACATCGCTGCCGCGATCGAGGCCTCCGGTGGCCCGAAGGTCGACAAGCGTCGCGTCGAGGTCGGTTCGCCGATCAAGACCCTGGGCGCGCACCAGGTGTCCGTGCGTCTGCACGCCGACGTCGTCGCCAAGCTCGGCATCGAGGTCGTCGCCGCCTGATCGCTGTCTGATCGCCGCGTCAGCGCGGCCTTCGGCATCGCTTCGGCAAGCTGAGGAAGGGCCGCACCCATCGGGGTGCGGCCCTTCTGCCGTTCTCCGCTCGTTCCGGGGCCGTTCCCGGCCCGTCCGCGGGTGCCCGTCGCGCGGGCCGCCCTCAGGCCCGTACCGCCCCGGTGACGAGCCACCGCCCGGAGCGGGCCCGCAGCCAGAGGGTCGCCAGCCGGGCCGCCATCATCAGCGTCATCGCCCACCACAGCGTCGTCAGCCCGCCACCCAGGGCGGGCACGAGCAGCGCCGCGGGTGTGAAGACGGCCAGGACCAGCAGCATCGCCCAGGCGAGGTAGGGGCCGTCGCCGGCGCCCATGAGCACGCCGTCCAGCACGAAGACAACGCCCGCGACGGGCTGTGCGAGGGCCACGACCAGGAGGGCGGGCAGCAGGGTGTCCCGCACGGCGGCGTCCGTGGTGAACAGCGGGATGAACAGCGCTCGTCCGGCGACCACCAGTGCGCCCAGCACCACGCCCGAGGCGACGCCCCACCGCACCATGCGGCGGCAGGCGGCCCGGGCTCCTTCGGGATCGCTGGCGCCCAGGTAGCGCCCGATGATCGCCTGCCCGGCTATGGCTATGGCGTCCAGCGCGAAGGCCATCAGGTTCCACAGGGACAGCACGATCTGGTGGGCGGCTATCTCGGTGTCGCCGAGGCTCGTCGCGACCGCCGTGGCGATCAGGCCCATGCCGCGCAGCGAGAGCGTGCGCACCAGAAGGGGCGCCCCCGCCCGGGCGCAGGCCCGGATGCCGGCGGCGTCCGGACGCAGGGACGCGCCGTGGCGGCGGGCCCCGCGGACGACGACCGCGAGGTAGGCGGCGGCCATCGCCCACTGGGCGATGACGGTGCCCCAGGCGGAGCCGGCGACGCCCAGCCCGGCACCGTAGACGAGGGCGACGTTGAGGGCCGCGTTGGCGGTGAAGCCGCCGACGGCGACGTACAGCGGTGTCCGGGTGTCCTGGAGGCCGCGGAGCACGCCGGTGGCGGCGAGGACGACGAGCATCGCGGGGATGCCCAGGGCGCTGACGCGCAGGTAGGTGGTGGCGTAGGGCGCGGCGGTGGCGGAGGTGCCGAAGGCGTCGATGAGGGCGGAGGCGGTGGGCAGCACGGCGGCGGTCACGGCCGTACCGAGGAGCACCGCGAGCCAGATGCCGTCGAGGCCCTGCCGGACGGCGGCCCGGACGTCCCCGGCCCCGACGCGGCGGGCGACGCCGGCGGTGGTGGCGTAGGCGAGGAAGACGAAGATGCTGACCCCGGTGGCGAGCAGGGCGGCGGCGACGCCGAGCCCCGCGAGCTGAGGGGTGCCGAGGTGGCCCACGATGGCGCTGTCGGCCATCACGAAGAGGGGCTCCGCGACGAGAGCGCCGAACGCGGGCACGGCGAGTGCGACGATCTCCCGGTCGTGCCGGCGGGCGCTCTGTGCGGCGAGCTCGCGGGCTTGCGTGACCATACGCGTCCCATCTTCCACAGGTAATCAGTGCACTTAGCTTAAGCCCCTTACCTGGCGCGGTTGTGCGTGATCTTGTCTGCGCCGTTTGTCGCCATCTCCCCCCGGCCGGGAAAGTTTTTCTCCTCAACAGCCGGTGGACGGTAAAAGCGCAGGTCAGAGGGGTGGGCTCCAGGTGATTGTGTGTTTGTCCACAGCGGTTTCCCCCGTGTCGTGCACAGGATCCGGGGAGTTCTCCACAGGCTTGGGCCGCTCATCCACATGCCCTGTGGATAACCAGATTGGCTGACGGTGCCCGCGGGCCTACCGTGGTCCGGCGCCCGCCGTCTGATTTCCGTCGCGTCCCCGTGCTCCGGACCTCACAAGTCCGGCACCAAGTCCTCGCGAAGCCACCGCGAAACTCGCCCCGAACGTGACGCGCGACAACCGGAGTCGGGCGACAGATTTGTCAGAGCCGTGCCGTAAGAAAGAGGAGCACGGCGAGGTCCGCGTCGCGGACGGGAGGAGGTGGCCCGGGTGAGCGTTCCCGAGCCCATGGACGACCCCTGGGGCGAGGCTGGCCCCGGTGACCGGCTCCCCTTCCCCCGTTCCCGTCGCGGTGACGGTGCCGGCAAGGGCCGGGGCGAGCAGCACGACCGCGGTGGCGACGACGGCGGCTCCTGGGACCGGGGCGGCTTCGAGCGCGTACCGCCGCAGGACCTGGACGCCGAGCAGTCCGTCCTCGGCGGCATGCTGCTGTCGAAGGACGCCATCGCGGACGTCGTCGAGGTCCTCAAGGGCAACGACTTCTACCGCCCCGCGCACGAGACGATCTACCAGGCCATCCTCGACCTCTACGCCAAGGGCGAGCCGGCCGACCCCATCACCATCGCGGCGGAGCTGACCAAGCGCGGAGAGATCACGCGCGTCGGCGGCGCGGCCTATCTGCACACCCTGGTCCAGTCCGTCCCGACCGCGGCCAACGCCGAGTACTACGCCGAGATCGTCCACGAGCGCGCGGTCCTGCGCCGCCTGGTCGAGGCCGGCACCCGCATCACGCAGATGGGGTACGCAGCCGACGGCGACGTCGACGACATCGTCAACAGCGCCCAGGCCGAGATCTACGCCGTCACCGAGCAGCGCACCAGCGAGGACTACCTCCCGCTCGGCGACATCATGGAGGGCGCGCTCGACGAGATCGAGGCCATCGGTTCGCGCAGCGGCGAGATGACCGGCGTGCCCACCGGTTTCACGGACCTCGACGCCCTGACGAACGGCCTCCACCCCGGCCAGATGATCGTCATCGCGGCCCGGCCCGCCATGGGTAAGAGCACCCTGGCCCTGGACTTCGCCCGGGCCTGCTCGATCAAGCACAACATGCCGAGCGTGATCTTCTCGCTCGAAATGGGGCGCAACGAGATCGCCATGCGTCTGCTGTCCGCGGAGGCGCGGGTGGCGCTCCACCACATGCGCTCCGGTTCCATGACGGACGACGACTGGACGCGGCTCGCCCGCCGGATGCCCGACGTGTCGGCCGCGCCGCTCTACATCGACGACTCGCCGAACCTGTCGATGATGGAGATCCGGGCCAAGTGCCGGCGTCTGAAGCAGCGTCAGGACCTCAAGCTGGTGATCATCGACTATCTCCAGCTGATGCAGTCCGGCGGCTCCAAGCGCGCCGAGAGCCGCCAGCAGGAGGTCTCGGACATGTCCCGTAACCTCAAGCTGCTCGCCAAGGAGCTGGAGCTGCCGGTCATCGCGCTCTCCCAGCTGAACCGTGGCCCCGAGCAGCGTACGGACAAGAAGCCGATGGTCTCCGACCTCCGTGAGTCGGGTTCCATCGAGCAGGACGCCGACATGGTCATCCTGCTGCACCGCGAGGACGCGTACGAGAAGGAGTCGCCCCGCGCGGGCGAGGCGGACATCATCGTCGGCAAGCACCGTAACGGCCCCACGGCCACGATCACCGTGGCCTTCCAGGGCCATTACTCCCGCTTCGTGGACATGGCCCAGACGTAGGGTCCGGCGCCTGCTGCCACGTGGTTCACACCAGTTCGGGTTGCGGTTCCGCTTCCGGTTCCGGTTGCCGTACTGGTGCGGTCTTCGGTGCCTTCGGTTCCCACAGTCTGGTGGTCCGCACGTAGCCGTAGACCACCGAGGCCATCGCCAGAACGAGAAGTGGTCCGAACAGCCACGGGTGGGTGGCCATTTCCATCGGCAGATAGCGATAGGACACCAGGAACGCGGTGAATACGGTTGCGCCGTAGGTGACCAGCTGGATTCCCGACCGGTCCCAGCCACGATCGTGCGCGCGCAGAGCCGCCTCGATCGTGAGCGTGAAAACCACGCCGGCGATGATGTCCGTGCCGTAGTGGTAGCCGAATCCCAGCGTCGCGCCGAGTGTGGCGATCAGCCAGAACGCGCCTGTGAATCGCAGAATGCGTGGGCCCTTGCGGGAATGGATGAAGATGGCCGTGGCCCATGCCGTGTGCAGGCTGGGCATGCAGTTGCGCGGGGTGATCTCGTCGTACGGCATCGGGTGCGGGATGTCGATCGGCGGTGGCGTGTGCGGCCACAGGGCGGCCAGCGCCCAGTGCTCGCCGCCGGTGCCGAAGGCGCCGGTGCCGTAGGCGAAGATCGGTCCGACCACCGGGAAGATCATGTAGATGGCCGGCCCGAGGAGGCCTATGACCAGAAAGGTGCGCACCAGATGGTGGCCCGGGAAGCGGCGCTCGGCCGCCACGTCGCGCAGCTGGTAGAGAGCGAAGACGACCGCGGCCACCGCGAGCTGACCGTAGACCCAGTCGAGGACGTGGGTGCCGACGGGGCCGGTGGCCTCGACGATCCGGCCCGCCACCCACGACGGGTTGCCCAGCGCGTGATCGGCGGTCGCCACGTACTGGTCGAGCACCGCCGGGCGGGTCTTCGACGTGATGAGCAGCCAGGTGTCTCCGGTCTTGCGGCCGGCCACCAGCAGCAGGGCCAGCCCGACGCCCTTCAGCAGCAGGACGCGTTCCCGGCCGGTGCGGCGCGTGACGGCGATGACCGCGCAGCCCAGGATCACCCACAGCGCGCCGTTGCCGAACATCATCTTGGCGTCGACCGCCCACCGGACGAGCCAGAAGACGACGTCGATGCCGACGGCGACACCGACCGCGACGAAGCGTTGCCGCCAGGTGAGCACCACCATCATCAACGCCATGCTGGCGTACAACAGCGGCCCCGATTTGGGGGCGAATATGACTTCTTTCGCCTGGTTGGTCATCGGCCCCGGCAGACCGTAATGACGTGCGGCGATCTCCAGCGCGACGAGGAATCCGAGGGTCACCACACTCGCCACGGCCCACAGCATCACTCGTGGTTGACGCCACGCGGCGAACGTCGTTCTCCCTTTTATTCGCGAAAGCGTCCGCGATGATTTAGGTATCAATTGTTTGGCCAATGTGATGGATGTTGGCTGAGTGGGTTGCTCATCGTGCTGAACGGCATGGTTCCGGTGGGGGGCGAGCGATGAGGGCGATCGTTGTGAGTTCGAACATGCTAACGGAGCGGTGTGGGTGGGTTTCGCTGGTCATGGGCGGTGCGAAGTCCGGTCGATCCGGCGCTCGTTGGGCCGGCGTCCCGCGGATGCCCACGCGACTCCCGACGCCCGGCGGCCGGACTCAACGCCCGTACTGATCACGTGGTTAGGGTGCGGTCATGACCGCACCCTACGAAGTCGAAGCACCACTCCCCGACGGCGTGCCGGCCGACGGCGCCCACGCGGCCGGAGAGTTCGGCGAGCTGCTGCCCGCCACCCGCCGTGCCCTGCTGCACCGGCTGGCCACCGGCCAGGTGGAGGGCCGGACGCCCTCTCTGGTGGGGGCGGTGATGCGGGACGGGCGCATGGTGTGGTGCGCCGGGCGAGGCGAGGTCGGGGCCACGGCCCCCGGCGCCGACACGCAGTACCGCATCGGTTCCCTCACCAAGACCTTCGTCGCCGTCATGGTCATGCGCCTGCGCGACGAGGGACTGATCGACCTCGACGAGCCGCTGTCCGCTTACCTGGACGTGCCCGAGGGCGGCGGGGCGACCATCGCCCAGCTCCTCTCGCACAGCTCGGGCCTGGCGGCGGAGGCGCGCGGCCCGTGGTGGGAGCGCACGGACGGAGCCCTGCGCCCTGAGCTCGCCGACCTGTTCGGCGAGCGCGCCCAGCTCCACACGGCGGGGCGCGTGTACCACTACTCCAACCCCGGTTACGCGCTCCTCGGCGCACTCGTCGAGAAGCTGCGCGGGGACAACTGGTACGAGGCGCTGCGCCGCGAGGTGCTCGTACCGCTCGGCATGCGCCGTACGACGTTCGCGCCGCAGGCTCCGCACGCGCGGGGCTGGGCCGTGCACCCCTGGGCCGACGTCCTGCTGCCGGAACCCGCGGTGGACACCGGCCGGATGGCGCCCGCCGGGCAGCTGTGGTCCACGGCGGAGGACCTCTGCCGCTTCGCGGCGTTCCTGCTGGACGGGGACGACCGGGTGCTCGGCGCCGGCACAGTCGAGGAGATGCGCGCGCCGGAGGCCGAGCCGCAGGGCGAGGACTGGTCGGGCGGCTACGGCCTGGGCGTGCAGCTGGTCCGCCGGCAGGGCCGGCTCCTGTGCGGCCACACCGGCAGCATGCCGGGCTTCGTGGCGATGCTCTGGGTGAGCCCGCGGGACGGCGTCGGCTCCGTGGTGCTCGGCAACCTCACGTCCCTGTCCACGGCCGGCCCGGTGGCCGTGGACCTGGTAAAGACGGTCGCGGAGCACGAGCCCAGGATCCCGGAGCCCTGGCGTCCGCTGGACGGCGCGGACCCGGCGCTGCTGGAGCTGACCGGGCCCTGGTACTGGGGCGCGGCCCCGTTCGCCCTGCGCCTGCTCGCCGGCCGCGCGCTGGACCTGGCGCCGCTCGGGGCGAGCGGGCGGGCTGCGCGTTTCCGCGCCGAGGCGGACGGCACGTGGACGGGGCTCGACGGGTACTACGCGGGGGAGTCCCTGCGGGTCGTACGGCGCGCGGACGGCACTGTGAGCCACCTGGACGTCGGCACGTTCGTCTTCACCCGCGAGCCCTACGAAGCCCAGGGTGCCGTGCCGGGCGGCGTCGACACGGACGGCTGGCGATAGTCGGATGGTCGGATCGTTCCAGGGGCGGACGTAAAGTCGACGGGAGACTGGCGGCGCCGGAACGCGGCGCGCGACACCACCTGGAAGGCACCGTGACTGCGAACACCGCACCGGACCTGCTCGACCTCCCGCCCCTGGGCGCCGGCCACTTCGCACGCATCGAGGACAAGGTCGCGGCGCTGATGCGCACCCGCGAGACCGTCGTCACGATGCAGGGTGAGGCCCTCCTCCCCCTGGAGGCGTGCATCCGCTCGGCCGTACGGCCGGGCAGCACGGCGCTCAACGTCATCACCGGACCGTACGGGGAGACCTTCGGCGGCTGGCTGCGCTCCTGCGGTGCCGAAGTGATCACCGTGACGGCGCCGTTCAGTGGGGCGGTCACGCCGGAGCAGGTCGCCGAAGCGCTCCGCGCCCACCCCGCCATCGACTTCGTCAGCCTCGTGCACGCCGAGGCGGCGACCGGCAACACCAACCCCGTCGCCGGGATCGCCGAGGTGGTACGCGAGCACGGGGCGCTGCTGATGCTGGACGCCGTCGCCTCCGTCGGTGCCGAGCCGCTGCTCACCGACGAGTGGGGCGTGGACCTGTGCGTCATCGGCGGGCAGAAGGCGATGGCGGGCCCGGCGGGCGTGTCGGTCGTGTCCGTCAGCGCCCGCGCCTGGGAGCGCATCGCCGCCAACGAGCAGGCGCCGCGCCGCTCCTACCTGTCCCTGCTGGACTGGAAGGAGCGCTGGATCGACGGTGGCCGCGCCGCGTTGCCGCACGCTCCGGCCCAGCTGGAGATGCTCGCCCTGGAGCAGGCCGCCGACCGCGTCGAGCGGGCCGGCCTGGACGCCGTCATCGCCCGCCACCGTGCGGCCGCGGCGGCCACGCGCGCGGGCGTACGCGTGCTGGGCGGCGTCACCCCGTACGTCGTCCGCGACGAGGACGCCGCTCCTGTGGCCACGACGCTGCGCGCGCCCGAGGGCACGGACGCCCGCGACATCGTGGCGGCGGCCCTGGCGGCCGACGCCTGTGTGCCCGTACAGGCGGCAGGGGGAGCGCTCGCCAAGGAGATGGTGCGCGTCAACCACTACGGGCTCGAAGCGGACCGCGAGGTCGTGCTCGCCACGGTGTCGGCGCTGGCCGAGGGGCTGCGCGCCCTGGGCGTTCCGGTCGCCGAGCCGGGCGAGGCCGTGGTGGCCGCAGGCAAGGCCTGGGATGCGGTGATCGAGGGCTGAGTCTGCTGTCACGCGCTCTTCCTGGCCGTCATCGGTCTTCTGGGCCGTCATCGGCGCCTTTTCGGCGCCGATGACGGCCCTTTTGCGTCTGATGTCAGTGTTTTACGGCTGATGGACACTTCATCTCGTTTCTCTCGTTTTTGTCGATATCGCCCCGGTATGGCAAGGCGGCTCCTCGCTCAGCCTCCCGGATAGAATCGGAATCCTCGTCCCGCTTCATCGTCCGGCTTCCGGAGGCCCCCGCGCATGGCACCCCGCAGCGCATCGTCATCGCCTTCATGGGTACCCGCGCCCCGCAGGGCGGACGCACGGCGCAACCGCGTGCTCGTCATGCAGGCGGCCCGATCCGCCTTCGAGGAAGCCGGGTTGGCGGTACCGCTCGGGGAGATCGCCCGCCGGGCCGGAGTCGGCGCGGGAACGGTCTACCGCCATTTCCCGTCCAAGGAAGCCCTGTTCAGGGCCACCGTGGTGGACCGGGTACGGCTCTTCACCGACACGGCACGGGAGTTGGCGACCGCCGAGCAGCCGGGAGTGGTGTTCTTCCGCTATCTGGCGGCCGTGGTGCGGCTGTCCGTGCGGAACAAGGGGCTGTGCGACGCCCTGGAGGGGAATTTCGAGCCGTCCCCCGGGGTGGAGGAGGGCTTCCGCGCGGCGCTGTGCGTCCTGCTGGAACGGGCCCAACAGGCCGGTGCCGTACGGAAGGACGTCGCCATCGACGACGTGATGGCCCTGCTTCTGGGCTGTCTGTCGATGGAGCAGCGGCGGGGGCCCGGCGTGGCGCCGGGCAGGATGACGGCGCTGGCCTGCGACAGTCTGCGTCCGGGGCGACGTGTGACGAAACTTCCCCAGAACCCCCGCGCGACCCGTAACGAAACCGTGTGCGCGGTCTGCGGCGGTCCGGTGGCGGCCGCGCGTACGGGCCGACCCGCCCGGTACTGCGGCGGTGCCTGCCGGCAGAAGGCCCACCGCGAGCGGGCCCGGGCCCGTGCCGGGTCAGAGGTGGTACTTGAAGCCGAGGTGTGAGGCCTCGAAGCCGAGACGTTCGTAGAAGCGGTGGGCGTCCACGCGGGTCGCGTCGGACGTCAGCTGCACCAGCCGGCACCCCTCGTTCCGCGACCTGTCGACGGCCCACTGGATCAGCTCGGTCCCCAGGCCCGAGCCGCGCTCGTCGGCGTGGACGCGGACGCCCTCGATGACGGAGCGGGACGCGCCGCGTCGGGACAGCCCCGGCACGACCGTGAGCTGGAGCGTGCCGACCGTGCGGCCGTCGCGCACGGCTACGGCGAGGTACTGGTGGGGATCGCCGTCGAGGCGGTCGAAGGCGGCGCGGTACGGGGCCAGGTCGTCGGGGGATTCACGCTGGGCGCCCAGGGCGTCGTCGGCCAGCAGTGCCACGATGGCCGGGAGGTCGTCGGCGGTCGCGCGTCGTATCTCTATGTCGCTCATGATCGGGACCCTACGCGCGGGGCACGGCCGTGCCCAGGGCCCGACTGAGGGCGGCGCCCGGCGGCTCAGGAAGTGGGGGCCAGGGATTCCACGGCCGCGACCAGCGGTGCCAGTTCGGTGCGCCGGGAGGCGTCCTCCAGTGCCTCGCGCAGGGCGGTGTCGTTGGTGGGCCGGGCCTCTTCGAGGAGGGAGCGGCCGGCGTCCGTCACGTCGGTGTAGATGCCGCGGCGGTCGGTGAGGCAGAGGTAGCGCGTCAGCAGGCCGCGGTCCTCCAGGCGGTTGACCAGGCGTGTCGTCGCGCTCTGGCTGAGCACGACCGCGTCGGCGACCTCGTTCATGCGCAGGTGGCCGCCTTCGCCGTCGTGCTGGCGGTTGAGCACGTCGAGCACTGAGAACTCGCGCACGCTCAGGTCGTGGTGCGCCTGCAGGGCCCGCTCGATGTGCGCCTCGATCCGGCTGTGCAGCGCCGAGAGGGCGCACCAGCCCTGTGCCAGGCCGAACAGAGCGGGGTCCGGGGTGCGGGACATGGAGGGGGCCCTCCTTCGGAGTCGTACGCGTGAGGCGCTGCGGGCGGGGCGTGGGCCGAGGTCGTGCGGGCCGTCGCACGGTCCGCACGGTCCTACGGACAGGGTAGCGCTCCTCCGCAATAGCCAGCGCTTGCAAGTAACCCGCGTCTGCAATTATTGTGGAGGCCGGTAAAAGACGACCGCAAGGATCTGCTGGTCAGGTGTGCCGACCGTGCGCACGCCTGGCCTCCCCGCTCTCCAAGCCCCGTGAAGGACCTCTCCGTCATGCCTCTCGCCCTGCTGGCGCTCGCCATCGGCGCCTTCGGTATCGGCACCACCGAATTCGTCACCTCGGGCCTGCTCCCCGAGGTCGCGGAGGAGTTCGGTGTCTCCATCCCCACCGCCGGCTACCTCACCACCGGCTACGCCCTCGGCGTCGTGGCCGGGGCGCCGGTCCTCGCCGTCCTCGGCAGCCGCGTTCCCCGCAAGAAGATGCTCATGGCCCTGATGGGGCTCTTCGTCGCCGGCAACGCGCTCTCGGCGGCCGCGCCCGTCTTCGGGGTCATGCTCGCCGGGCGGATCGTCGCCTCCTTCGCGCACGGGGCGTTCTTCGGCATCGGCGCGATCGTCGCCGCCAGTCTCGTCGCCCCGCAGAAGAAGGCGGGGGCGATAGCCATGATGTTCACCGGCCTGACGGTCGCCAACGTGGTGGGCGTCCCCATGGGCACGCTCGTCGGCCAGAGCGCCGGCTGGCGCGTGACGTTCTTCATCATCGCCGGACTCGGCGTCCTGGCCGTCCTCGGCATCGCGGCGCTCGTTCCGCCGCAGCCGAACCCCGAGCGGACGAGGATCAGCGGGGAGCTGGCCGCCTTCCGCAACCCCCAGGTGCTGCTCGCCATGGCGATGACGGTCCTCGGCTTCGGCGGCGTCTTCACCATGAGCACCTACTTCACGCCCATGATGACCGAGGCCGTCGGCTTCGCCCCGGCGTCTGTCACCTGGCTGCTCGTCCTGTTCGGCCTCGGTCTGGTCGGCGGCAATCTGATCGGCGGAAAGTACGCCGACCGCGCGCTGATGCCCATGCTGTACACGGCGCTGGGCGGCCTCGCGGTGACGCTGGCCCTGCTGCCGCTCGCCGCGCACAACAAGATCACGGCCGCGGTTCTGATCCCGGTCATCGGCGCCTTCGGCTTCGCCACCGTGCCGCCGCTCCAGAAGCGCGTCCTGGACCAGACGGCCGACGCCCCCACCCTCGCCTCCGCCGTCAACATCGGTGCCTTCAACCTGGGCAACGCCATAGCGGCCTGGCTCGGCGGCCTCGTCATCTCCGCCGGGTTCGACTACACCGCCCCCAACTGGGTCGGCGCCGCCATGGCCGCCTCCGCGCTGTCGCTGGCCTTCCTGTCGGCGGCGCTGGAGCGGCGTACGGACCGAAGCGGGCGGATCGTCGCGGCGGGCGCGCCGACGACGGCCGGTGCGGAGTCCATAGCGGCCGGCTGACCGGCCCCGTAAGCGATCGTAGGCGTACGCGCGCGCGTACGCCTACGCTCGATGGTCATGAGCAGACTGCACTTGTTCGACCTCGACGGGACGCTGATCCACGGCTCGGCGGCAGCGGTCGAGATATCCCGCCAGCTCGGGCTGGAACCGGAGATCGCCGAGCTGGAGCGGGCCTTCGCCGAGGGACGGCTGACGCCGCCCCGCTTCGCCGAGCTGGCGGTGCAGTTGTGGGCCGAGCTGACCGAGGCGCAGGTCACGGCCGCCTTCGAGGGGGCGCCGTGGCTCGCGGGCATCCGGGACGTCTGGGCGCGGATCCGCGAGCGGGGCGAGCGGTGCGCGGTGATCTCGCTGTCGCCGGGGTTCTTCGTGGAACGCCTGCTGGACTGGGGCGCCGACGCGGCGCACGGCTCACTGTGGCCGGCGGTGCCGTTCCGCGAGCCGCTGGACCCGGCCGGGATCCTGGACGCCTCGGCGAAGGTGCGGATCGCGGACGGGCTGTGCGAGCGGTTCGGTCTCAGCCGCGCCGACTGCGTGGCGTACGGGGACTCCATGTCGGACGCCCTGCTGTTCGCGGCCGTTCCGATGTCGGTCGCGGTGAACGCCGACCATCACGTGCGCGACATCGCCTCGCACGCCTACAACGGCCGTGACCTGCGGGAAGCTTATGAACTCGTCGGAGCGCGGGCGTAGCCGGAGGCGTTGGGACGCCGCCGGTCCGGCCGCCCTCGCCCGTCCCGCCGGGGCCGTGACCCCGGTCCGTACCGCGCCGCGCGGTACGGACCCGCACCGCTCGCGCCGGCCGAATGTTCCGGCAGGCCGTTGCTGCCGGTCCCTGCCCTGCGCCGGCCTCGCCCTCGCCGGTCTGCCGGGCGGTGAGCAGCGGACCAGCCTAGCCCCAACGCCCGCCATACCACCGGGACTTCCCGCAAATCCACTGAGCCGGGTCACGGGCTGGCATGCTGCGCTTACGGAACAGCGGCTCACCAGCAGAGCGGGGGAATCGCGTGGAGCTTCCGGCCACTTCGGCGGAAGTGCGCGGTCCGCCCGAGACATGTTCGAGGCGAGGCAACGATGAACGCTCCGACCACCCCGCCGGCCGGCGGCGGTACGTCCGGCGAAAGGGGTGCCTGGGGCTGGTTCGCCCCGTCGGACGGGGAGGGACCGAAGAGGCCGGCACGGCAAGCACCGACGGGGTCCGGTGCGGAGTCGGCTGACGAGTCCCCCGAGCCACCCCCACCCCCGGGCTGCCGCTGGCGGCCGCTGGCCTACGAGCGCGGCCCGTACGAGCCACAGGACCACCCGGGCCAGTACGGACTCCAGGACCACCCGGGGCAGCATGGACTCCAGGACCACCCGGGCCAGGAGGGCCTCCAGACCCACACCAGCCAGCACGGTCAGCAGGACCACCCGGGCCAGTACGCCCAGCCGGGCCACCCCCACCAGGGGGAGCAGCGCGAACATCAGCGCGCCCCCGAGCCTCCCGACGGGCCCCCGCACTCACCCCCCGGCGGACGGCCCGCCGCCCGGCCGCAAGGGGGGTGGGAGGCACCCGCCGGACCCGCCTGCGAGGCGCCGGACCGCCGGCCCGCCTCCCCCGCGACGCCCTCCCCCGACACCCTGCTGATCCGCCGCACCCTGGCCGAGATCGAGCCGATCGCCGACAAGGTCACCTCGTACTTCTACGCGCTGCTCTTCCTCCAGGCCCCCGGGCTGCGCGCCCTCTTCCCCGCCGCGATGGACACCCAGCGCGACCGCCTCTTCAAGGCCCTGCTCACCGCCGCCCGGCACGCCGACGACACCGCCACGCTCTCCGCGTACCTCTCGGACCTCGGCCGCTCCCACCGCAAGTACGGCACCGAGGCCGCCCACTACCCGGCCGTCGGGGAATCCCTGATCGGCGCCCTCTCCCGCCACGCCACGGCCACCTGGTGCGAGGAGACCCAGGCGGCCTGGGTGCGGGCGTACACCGCGATCTCCCAGATCATGATCGACGCGGCGGCCGAGGACGAGCGCACGTCCCCCGCCTGGTGGCATGCCGAGATCGTCTCCCACGAGTCGCGCACCCAGGACGTCGCCGTGGTGACAGTGCGGCCCGATCAGCCCTACCCCTTCGTCGCCGGTCAGTACGCCGCCGTGGAAACGCCCTGGTGGCCGCGGGTGTGGCGCAACTACTCCTTCTCCTGCGCGCCCCGCGACGACGGGCTGCTGTCCTTCCACATCAAGGCGGTGCCGGCGGGCTGGGTGTCACGGGCCCTGGTCCACCGGGCCGGGCTCGGCGACGTGATCCGCCTCGGTCCGCCCAACGGTTCGATGACCGTCGACCACACCACCGACAACGGCATGCTCTGCCTGGGCGGCGGCACCGGCATCGCACCCATCAAGGCACTCGTCGAGGACGTGGCCCGGCACGGGCGCAGCCGGCCCGTGGAGGTCTTCTACGGGGCCCGCCACGACGACGACCTCTACGACATCGACACCATGCTGCGGTTGCAGAAGGCGCACGCCTGGCTGTCGGTCCGCCCGGTCGTCTCCCACGGGCCGACCCTCGGCCTGAGCGGCCAACTCCCCCAAGTGATCAGGAAGTACGGGCCCTGGACCGCGTTCGACGCGTTCCTCTCCGGGCCGCCGGGCATGATCCGCAGCGGTGTGGACACCCTGGTCGGTATCGGCATACCGTCCCACCGCATCAGGCACGACTCGATCGACGATCTGACGGCGTCGGCGACGAGCTGACCCGGGACGGGTGGTCCGATGACGACTCCGATGGCGACGACTCCGACGACGACGGCGGAGCCCCCGGACACGGCGGCACCGGGGCGGTCACCGGACGCCGCCCGGCCGGGCAGCGCGGGGGAGCACCTGGTGCAGCGGCGGCTCGGCACCGCCGACCGCGCCGGCCGGTTCTACGACGACCAGGTGCTCTCCCACCTCAACGCGCGGATGCGGGAGTTCGTGGCCCGTCAGGAGATGTTCTTCCTCGCCACGGCCGACCGGCGCGGCACATGCGACAACACCTTCCGCGCCGGCCCGCCCGGCTTCCTCAGGGTGCTGGACGACCGTACGCTCGCCTACCCCGAGTACCGGGGCAACGGCGTCCTGGCCAGCCTGGGGAACATCGAGGAGAACCCGCACGTCGGGATCCTGCTGATCGACTTCTGCCGGGACCGGATCGGCTTGCACGTCAACGGCAGCGCCCGGCTGGTCGACGACGCGGACCTCAGGTCCGCGCACCCCGCGCTGCCGCGTGACGAGGCACCCGGCCGCCGGGCGGTGGTGTGGGTGGAGGTGACGGTCGAGGAGGCGTACGTCCACTGCGCCAAGCACATCCCGCACCTGCGGAAGGCCGCGGACGAGACCGGAGGGGACGGCCGGGCCTGGGGCACGGACGACACCAGGCGCAAAGGAGGCGACTTCTTCGGCGCAGCGGCGGCCGGCAAGGCGGCCCCGGCGAGCCGTCGGCAGTAGAAGCGGCGGGCGGACACCTGGTCTTCTGCAGCAGGCGCGCATCCAGTCGTCGGCAGTAGGCGGACGTCCGGGGAACAAACCCCTCCACCCCGCTCAGCCCAGGTCGGGCGCCAGCAGTGCCCGGACGCCCTCGATGTTCGCGTGGAGGTAGGCGCGCAGCGAGGGCGGTACGACCTCCACCGAGGCGATCCCCTCCCGGGTGAAGGGGATGCGCACGACGTCGTAGGTGCCGACGGGCTCGTCCACTTCCGGGCCGTGCCGGCGGGAGAGGTCCATCGACGCCAGGCGGCAGGCGAAGAAGTGCTGCACCTTCACGCCGTGGGCGGCGTGGTGGAGGGAGTGCGAGACGGTGTCGACGAAGGCGGGCACGACGTCGACGACCTTCGCACCCAGTTCCTCGTCGACCTCGCGGTGGAGCGCGGCGACGACGGTGGCGTCCTGGGGCTCCACACCGCCGCCGGGTGTGATCCAGTAGGGCGCCTCGCCGGGCTTGGTGCGTTTGATCAGGATCATTTCGAGGTCGTCCGAGCCGGGCTCCCCGTCGAGCAGGATGGCGCGGGCCGTGCGTTTGACCACTGGCCGTTCGGTCATAGGGGACATCTGCCGCGCGCGTCCCTCGATGAAACCCCTCCTCACCAGGAAACGGCAGCACGCAACAGCCACTCGTGCGCCCGCGCGAGGTGGGGGTGCGCGAGCGTCCCCGTGCGGACGACGAGGAAATACGTGCGCAGGGGTGGCACAGGAGGGTCGAGCAGGGCGGCGATCTCGCCCGTGTCGAGGGCGTCCTCGCACAGGTAGCGGGGCAGGACGGCGATTCCGGCCCCCGCGGTGACGCAGGTGAGCACCGCGCGCAGATCGGGGACGATGACGCTGCCGACGGCCGGGGGTTTGGAGTCGAAGACGGCGCTCCAGTAGCGGGAGACGAACGGGAGGCTCTCGTGGACCTCGACCACCGGCAGGTGCTCCAGGGCCTGGACGCCCTTGTCGCGGAGGACGGCGGCGCCGCCGAGCCGGGCCGCCCAGCGCGGGGCGGCGATCAGGACGTGTTCCTCGTCGCAGAGCGGGGTGGCGGTGAACAGGCGGCCGCGCGGGCGCGAGGTGGTGATGGTGAGGTCGTGGTGGCCGGCGGCGAGCCCCTCGAAGAGCTCCTCCGCCATTCCGTGCGCGGCGCGAACCGTCAGGCCCTGGGTGATCAGGGGGGTGAGGGCGGGCAGGGCCCGCAGGGCGGTGAACTCCGGCGGTCCGGCGAGGTGCAGGGTGCGGTTGGCCCAGGGTTCGCCGAGGTCGGCCTCGGCGATCGCCAGCAGGGCGTCCACATGTGGGGCGATCTTGTGGGCGAGCTCGTCGCCGATGGTGGTCGGGCAGACGCCGCGCGCCTGGCGGAGGAAGAGGGGGCGGCCCAGCTGGCGCTCCAGGGTCCTGATCTGGCTGGTGACCGCCGGCTGGGAGAGGCCGAGGAGGGCGGCGGCACGGGTGAGGGAACCGGCCCTGTGCACCGTGACGAATGTGCGTAAAAGGGCCAGATCCATGACATCTCCCCTTGCCTGCCGTCACCGATGGTAGGGGAACTATAAATAAGTCGATAGGGCTGTGTCGCTAGCGTGATTGGACACTGACGCTTAGTCAACTAGCCTTGGTCGCACGGTCCTTCACAGAGGGAACCGGGACGGCTCGAGCCAAGAGGGGGGAGGCTCGAGCCGTCCGCTGTGTGGCCGCCGGACCGCCCCGGCGGTGCCGCGGGACCCGTGGCACGGCCCCGGGTCAGTCGTTCTCGTCCGGCAGGATCACATGCATCGCCCAGGCCACGATTGAGATGATCACGCCGCCGACGAGCGCCGCCCAGAAGCCCCCCACGTGGAACGCCAGGTCGAGCCTCCCCGCCAGCCAGGAGGTCAGCAACAGCATCAGCGCGTTGATCACCAACGTGATCAGGCCGAGGGTCAGGATGAAGAGCGGGAAGGACAGCAGCTTCACGACCGGCTTGACGAGGAAGTTGACCGCGCCGAAGACGAGCGCGACGAGGAAGAGCGTGACGACCTTGCGGGCCGTGTTCTCGCCGGACAGCGTGATGCCCTTGAGCAGCCAGACGGCCACAGCCAGGGCCGCCGCGTTGGCGATCGTCTTGACTACGAAATTCTTCATGGTGAGATCGTTGCAGACGAGCGCGGCGGACGCGGATCGATGAGATCGGCGGAGACCGCGGCAGGCGGCACCGGGTGGGCCGGTGCGCTCGGTGCACGGCCCCGCGGCCGCGCCCGGCGAGGCGAGGAGTGGACGACGCATGAAGGCGTTCCGGCTGGACGAACTGGAGGCGGAGCGCGCCGCCAACGAAGGCGCGTACCTGCAGTTCCTGCGTGAGCGGAACATGTCGATGGGCCTCTACGCGCTGGACGCCGGCGACCAGGATCCCCAGGCGCCGCACGCCCAGGACGAGGTCTACGTGGTGGTCAGCGGCCGGGCGTCGATCACGGTCGGGACCGAGACGACCGAGGTCGGCCGGGGCAGCGTGGTGTACGTACCGGCCGGGGTGACGCACAGGTTCCACCACATCAGCGAGGACCTCCGGGTTCTGGTGGTCTTCTCTCCGCCGGAGAGCTGAGGCGTACCGCCGGCGTCCCGTAGGGGAACGTTCAGGGGCGGGCGGGGGCTCTGCGGGCCCCCGTGCACCACCACTCCGTCCTAGCATCGTCGAGAGCAGGCCGGGGCATTCCGCTCCGGGTGGCCGGTGAGGCGCGGTGCGGGAAGCGGCCGCGGATCACAGGGCCGTGACGTGACAAGGGCGCGAGAACTCGCGCGTGAAGCGGAGAGCAGGGGTCGACATGGCTGAGAAGGGGATATTCGCGGGGCTGCCTTGGTGGGTGCAGTGGGTCGCCGTGCCGGTCGTCGTGCTGGTGGTATTCGGCAGCCTCATCATGAGCGTGCTCGGTTTTGTCATCGGCCTGCTCTTCAAGGCGCTGCTGCTGGTGGTGCTCGTCGGTGGCCTGATCTTCGTCGTCAAGAAGTTCACGTCGTCCTCGTCGTCGAGGGGCGACTGGTAGGGGCCGCGCCCCGGGCGACACGAGCCGCCCGGGAACGCCCCACCGGCAGGCGTCGTCGCCCACGCCACCGGCCGGTGTCCGCTCGGTCAACTCAACGAAGCGGAAGGCGAGGAGTTATCTCCTTCGTCAACATTTCTCCGTCAACTTGAGGGGGATCTATCCGGCCCCCTTCGGTAATCCGTGCCCAGTAGGGCCAGTTTGGCCAGTTCTCGGCTGTTCCGTGCCATCAAATCCCACGTTACGACTCCAGCGCGTAGTCGAGTCGCTACGCTCCAGAGTCGGAGAACTCGTATGCTCACCCTCGGTCTCCACGAGTAACGGGAAAATCACTCCTTGTGATCCACTGGGCGTTCTTGTCAGACTATGGCGTCATTGGGGCCATCAGGCTTCAATCCCTGCCAAACCGACGAAGACGGGGCATTGGGCGATGCGCGACACAGTTCAGGCAGAAGTGGTCATGACGTTCCTCGTCTCCGAGGAGCTGTCGTTCCGGATCCCGGTGGAGCTGGGCTACGACAGCAGCGATCCCTACGCGGTGAAGTTCACCTTCCACCTCCCCGGCGACGCCCCGGTCACGTGGGCCTTCGCCCGGGAGCTGCTGCTCGACGGGCTGAGCCAGCCCTCCGGCGAGGGCGACGTGCACATCGCCCCCGCCTCGGCCCAGCACCTGTCGGACGTCTTCATCCGGCTGCAAGTGGGCGGGGAAGGCGCGCTGTTCCGGGCGGGCGCGGCACCGCTGGTGGCCTTCCTCGACCGGACCGACCGCGTGGCCCCGCTCGGCGAGGAGCACTCGGTCGCGGACTTCGACTACGACCTCGCCGCGGCCCTCGACAGCATCCTCGCCGGCAACCCGGAGGGGCAGAACGCCGGTTAGCGCGCCCCCGCGCCCGGTATCCCGCCGTCCTCCTCGACCGGCACCCGCTCGACGCGTGGTGCCGCCCTCGGAGGCCCGGCCGCCGGACCCCCGGCCGGGGGACCGTCGCCGCGGCCGTGTCCGCCGCTGCCCGCTCGCCCGCCGCCGTCCCGGCCGCCGGCATCGCCGGTGCCGGCGCCGATCCCACCCGCACCCGCGACCGGACCCGTACCCGCACGCGTACCCGCGCCCGGCCCGTCGGCCGTGCCCATGGCCGCCAGCAGCTGCCGTGCCAGTCCCAGACCCGTACCCCCCATCGTCAGGGCCTTCGCGAACAGGTCGGACACGCCGTCCGCGCCGTTCAGCAGCACCATGTGGTCCACGCTTCCGAACGCCTGAGCCCCTGCCCGTACGATCTCGGGCCACTGCTCCGCCAGTTGCTGGGCGACGACCGCTTCCTGGTTCTCCGCGAGCGCCGACGCCCGCGCCTTGATGGCCTCCGCCTCGGCGAGACCCTGGGCCCTGGACGCCTCCGCCGCCGCGAGACCTTTGGCCCGCGCCGCCTCGGCCTCGGCCTCGCCGGTCGCGCGGGTGGCCGTCGCCGCGGCGGTGCCGCGCGCCGTCGTGGCCTCCGCCTCGGCGGCGGCGGCCGTCTTCACGCGGGTCGCCTCGGCGGCCGCGGCCAGCTCGGTCTCCCGGGCCTTGGCCTGGGCCGCCGAGATGCGGGCGTCCCGCTCGGCCTCGGCCAGCGTCCGTTTCTCGTAGGCCGCAGCGTCCGCCGGCTTGCGGACGTCGGCCTGGAGCTGCTGCTCACGCCGCCGCGCCGCCAGCTCGGCCACGCGCGTCTCCTGGACCACGACCTCCTGCTGCGCGGCCGCCTGCGCCAGCGGGCCCGCCTGCCGCGCCTTGGCGGCCGCGCTGTCCCGCTCCGCCTGATAGCCGGCCTGGAGGATCTCGCTGTCGCGCTGGGCCTGCGACATCCGGGCCTTCGCCTGCTGCTCGGCCTCGGTGGCCAGCCGGTCCGCCTCCGCCTCCGCGATGCGGGCGTCCCGCTGCACGGCGGCCGCGTGCGGAGCGGCGAGGTTCTTGATGTAGCCGGTCGGGTCCTGGATCTCGTGGATCTGGAGCGAGTCGATGATCAGGCCCAGCTTCTCCATCTCCGTGCCCGAGGCGGCCCGGGTCTCCCCGGTCAGCCGCTCCCGGTCGCGGATCATGTCCTCCACGGTCAATCCGCCGACGATCGAGCGGAGATGGCCGGCGAAGACGTTGTGCACCCGGTCGCCCATGAACTTCTGCTGGTCGAGGAAGCGGCGGGCGGCGTTCGCGATGGACACGAAGTCGTCACCGACCTTGAAGATGACCACCCCATGAACTTTGAGAGGAATGCCCTGTTTGGTCACGCAATCCACGTTGAGGTCAGCCTCGTTGAGGTCCAGCGACAACTTCCGTACCGCCTGCACCCCGGGCAGCACGAGCGTCCCCCGCCCCGTGACGATCCGGAACCCCATCCCCTCCTCCAGGCCGTCGGTGCGGTGCTTGGACCCGGAGATGATCAGTGCCTCGTTGGGCTCGGCGACCCGCCACATGAGTTTGAACAGTGCGACCACGATGATGACCGCGGCGAGGAGAACCCCCGCCACGATGCCGATGACCATGCGCCACGCCCCCCTTGTGCGGCTCCCCCCGGAGCCGGTTGATCCAGAAGATCAAGAAGTGTGCGCCCGGGTGTCCGGGCGCCGACGCAGTCCTCCCCGTTGTTTCCCCCGCTCCCGACCCTGAGCGCGGAAGGCCGGAATCAGCAGCCCGGAATCGGACACGCCGCATCAGCCGTGCGCACGAGGGGGCACGCGGCTCCGCCCTGCACACGGAACACGGCAGACCACCCGGGCATCAGCCGTAGGCCGCGGCCACATAGACCGTGCGCGGCGGCAGATGCTCCACCACGACCACCACCGCGCCCCGCTCGAAGCGCTCGCCCGGCTCGGACGCGTACGCCAGGAAGGCCTCGGCCCCGCCCCGGACCCGCACCATCACCTCGCCGACCAGGCCGGGGCCCACCGTGCCCGTCACCCTCCCCAACCGCCCCACCACGTCGAAAGCCCCCCGCTCCCCCGGTCACTTCGCCCGGCGACGCCTGCCACCCCGCGCCCTGGAGCGCCCACCGGACCTCGCAACCGCATTGTGCCGGTCGGCACTGACAACGAGCGCCGCCAGCACGGTCGTCACCGGCACCGACGCCACCAGGCCGATGCTGCCCACCAGCGTCCGCACGATCTCCTCGGCGACGATTTCGCTGGTCGCCACCGTCCCCACCCCGCTGTCGGCGATCGTGAACAGCAGCAACAGCGGCAGGGAGGCGCCCGCGTAGGCCAGGACCAGCGTGTTCACGACCGAGGCGATGTGATCGCGTCCGATCCGCATCGCCGCGCCGTACAGTTTGCGCCAACCCGCGCTCGGATCCGCCTCCTTCAGCTCCCAGACCGCCGAGGTCTGCGTGACCGTCACGTCGTCCAGCACGCCCAGCGAACCGATGATGATGCCCGCCAGCAGCAGGCCCCGGATCTCGATCTCCGGGTAGAGGCCGTGCACCAGGCCCGTCTGGTCGTCGGTGTTGCCGGTCAGCCGCGCCCACTCCGTGAACACCGTGCCGAGGAGGCCGATGACCAGCAGGGACGTCAGTGTGCCGAGCACCGCCACGGACGTACGGGCGTTGAGGCCGTGGCACATGTACAAGGCGATCAGCATGATCGCGCTTCCGCCGATCACGGCGACCAGCAGCGGGTCCGAGCCCTGCAGGATGGCCGGCAGGATGAACAGGGTCAGCACGCCGAAGCTGATCGCCAGCGCCACCAGGGCGAAGACGCCGCGCAGCCGGCCCACGACCACCACCGCGAGGGCGAACAGCCCGGCGAGCAGTGCCATCGGCATCGTGCGGTCCACGTCCATGACCGAATAGCGCAGGTTCTCCGGGGCCTTCGGGGCGTAGGCCAGGACCACCTTCTCGCCCACGTCGTAGCGGCGCGAGGCGTCCGGGCGGACGATCTCCGGGAACGTCCGTCCCTTGTCGGGTCCCGACGTGACCTCCACCGTCGCGTTCTGGCACGGCCCCTGCTTGGCGGGCGGGCCGCCGCCCGGGGGCTGCTGCTGCGGGGGCTGGGCGCCGCCCTGGGAGCAGTCCGTCTCCTCGATCTTCACCACGCGTCCCGACTCGGTCTGCTGGTCGAGCCCGAGGCCGGAGTGGCGGTGCGGCGGCGCGCCGCCGGGCCAGAGCACGAAGAGGCCGGCCAGCACCGCGGCGGCGAACGGGATGAGCACCGCCGCGATCACCTTGCGGAGGTGGGACGACACCGGGGCCGCGGGTCCGTGACCGTGGGCGTGGGAATGGCCGTGGGAGTGGCCGTGGCCGTGGCCGTGGGAACGGCCGTGCGACGGCGGTGTGGGGGACGGGCCGTCGGGGGAGGGGGACTGCGAGGGCGGACGGGGGGCGGCGGAGGGAGGTGGGGGGTCCGAGCGATTCACCCCCGCATCATCGCAAGCCCCCCTGGCCGTCCTTCGCGGGAAGGCGCTAGCGTGGTGCCACCTTTGCAATCGCGGGAGCTCGGAGCACCGGGCTGAGAGGGCGCTGACATCCGTACGGACGTACGGAGAACGCTGCGTCGACCGCCGAACCTGTTACCGGGTAATGCCGGCGTAGGGAGTTCTGGTCTCATGACCTCGCAGGATGCACGCACGTCCGAAAACGGCCGGGAGATCGGCTGGCACAAGGACTACGTGACCGGCTCGCGGCCGGACCTCAGGGTTCCGGTGCGGCGGGTCCACCTCACCAACGGGCAGGACGTACAGCTGTACGACACCTCCGGCCCGTACACCGACCCGGACGTCGAGACGGACGTCCGGCGCGGCCTCCTTCCGCTGCGGGAGAACTGGATCATCGCCCGCGGTGACACCGAGGAGTACGCCGGGCGCCCCATGCGCCCGGAGGACGACGGCATCAAGCACACGTCCCCCCGGGGCGGCCTGAAGAACCTCGACGCCGTCTTCCCCGGCCGCCCGCGGCAGCCCCGCCGGGGCCGGGCCGGCGCCGCGGTGACCCAGCTCGCGTACGCCCGCCGCGGTGAGGTCACCGCCGAGATGGAGTACGTGGCGCTCCGCGAGAACGTCTCGCCGGAGACCGTCCGGGAGGAGATCGCGGCCGGCCGCGCCGTGCTCCCGGCCAACGTGAACCACCCGGAGATCGAGCCGATGATCATCGGCAAGAAGTTCCTGGTCAAGGTGAACGCCAACATCGGCAACTCCGCCGTCACCTCCTCCATCGAGGAGGAGGTGGAGAAGATGACCTGGGCGACCCGCTGGGGTGCCGACACGGTCATGGACCTCTCCACCGGCCGCAACATCCACACCACCCGCGAATGGGTGCTGCGCAACTCCCCCGTTCCCATCGGCACCGTCCCCCTCTACCAGGCGCTGGAGAAGGTCGACGGCAAGGCCGAGGAGCTGACCTGGGAGATCTACAAGGACACGGTCATCGAGCAGGCCGAGCAGGGCGTCGACTACATGACCGTCCACGCGGGCGTACTGCTGCGGTACGTCCCGCTGACCGCCCGTCGCAAGACCGGCATCGTCTCCCGCGGCGGTTCGATCATGGCCGCGTGGTGCCTGGCGCACCACAAGGAGTCGTTCCTCTACGAGAACTTCGAGGAACTCTGCGAGATCCTCGCGGCGTACGACGTCACGTACTCGCTCGGCGACGGGCTGCGCCCCGGCTCGATCGCCGACGCCAACGACGAGGCGCAGTTCGCGGAGCTGAAGACCCTCGGCGAGCTCAACACCATCGCCAAGCGGCACAACGTGCAGACGATGATCGAGGGCCCCGGGCACGTCCCGATGCACAAGATCAAGGAGAACATCGACCTCCAGCAGGAGATCTGCGAGGAGGCCCCGTTCTACACGCTCGGGCCCCTGACCACGGACGTCGCACCCGCGTACGACCACATCACGTCCGGCATCGGCGCCGCGATGATCGCGTGGTGGGGCACCGCGATGCTCTGCTACGTGACCCCCAAGGAGCACCTGGGCCTGCCCGACCGCGACGACGTGAAGACCGGCGTCATCACGTACAAGATCGCAGCCCATGCGGCGGACCTGGCCAAGGGCCACCCCGGCGCACAGGAGTGGGACGACGCCCTGTCCGACGCGCGTTTCGAATTCCGCTGGGAGGACCAGTTCAATCTGGCCCTCGACCCGGACACGGCCCGCGCCTTCCACGACGAGACGCTGCCGGCCGAGCCGGCGAAGACGGCGCACTTCTGCTCGATGTGCGGGCCGAAGTTCTGCAGCATGAAGATCTCGCAGGACATCCGCCGCGAACACGGTGGCGACCTGGCCGTCGACGTCGAGGCCGGAATGGCGCAGAAGTCCGAGGAATTCGCGGCCGCCGGCAACCGCGTCTACCTGCCGATCGCCGACTGAGCGTTCGAACGCCGGCCGCGAGCCGGTCCGAACGGCGGCAGGACGGCCGCTGACCGGCCGTCCTGCCGCTGTGCCGTGCGCTGTGCCGCCTGCTGTGCTGACGCTTTGCCGTGGTGCCGTGGTGCCGTGGTGCCGGTCGGGCCCTATTCCGACCGGTGATCCGTGTTGCCGAAGTCAGGGCTGGTGTAGTCCGGGCTGGTGTAGCGCGGGCGGTTGGAGGTGTCGGCGCGGTTGTCGGGGCTGGAGAAGCCCGGGCGGGAGTAGCCGAGCTGGGGAGTGCGGCCCGGGCCCTCCTGGTGCCTGGCGGCGTACGAAGAGCGCGGCGGACCCGATCCGTTGGCCAACGCTTCACGCAGGAACGGGCGGACGCCCCGCTCCAGCAGCGCCTGCCGCCAGGCCTCGCGGGCGCGGTCGGCCTCCGCGGCCAGGAGGTCGGCGGGCGGAGCCTCCTCCGGGTGCGGACCGTTGCGCAGCGCGGTGAGCAGCATGCCGGCCATGGCGACCAGCACCCCGGCGACGGTGAAGCCGCCGAACCACCAGCCGACCGTGATCATCGAATCGGCCGCGCCCTCACCGGCGCCGACCAAACGCATGACATAACCGATCAGAAGGAAAAGAAAAGCGGCGATCCCTGCGAGGACCGGGGCGAGGACGGCGACGACCGCGCCGGCGCCCGCACCTGGGTCCTCGGGCCCCGCCATGGCGGGGGAGGGGGTGTCGTCGCTCCCGCCGTCCCCGTCACCAGGGGCGGACGACCGGGCGCGCAGCTCCTCGCGGACGGTGACGAAATTCTCGTATTCCGCCGTGGCGCAGGCGGAGATGGCGGCCATGGCGCTCAGGGCCATGGTGCGCAGCTGTTCGGTATTGAGCCGCTGTCCTATCGCGGTGGCGAGTTCCGGGTCATGGTTCGCGGTACGCAACGCGTGGTCGAGAACCCGCTCGAATTCCGGGCGGTCCTCGGCCAGCAGGTGCGGAGCGCTGTTCATGTGCATCCCCCGATGCTCCGTAGGGCCTAGGTGCCGGCTGGTACCGGGCAGTGGGCGGAAACGGAGGAGAGCCTGCTACGGATAAGCCGATGGTAGAGCCGCACCGGTGCGAGGTGACAGCGTGTTTCCCGAATTACCCCGCGACGGTGGAACTCGTCATCTGCCCGTACAGCGCGCCACTGAACCCTCAGTCGGCGGCGGGAAGTTGCACGACCAGGAGCTTTCCGGCCATCGTGACCCCTCCGTCCATCGCGAGCGCCAGGCCGTCGGCGTACAGATGAGGCCCGTCGACCAGCGGCGTGCCGCTCTCCTCACCGTCCGCGTCCTCGGTGCCGACCTCGCCCAGGAGGTACGGGATGGGGCTGTGGCCGTGCACGATGCGGTGACCGCCGTACGCCTGGAGCAGCTCCCGCACGGCCAGGGGACCGGCGTCCTCGTCGCGGAAGGCGAACCGCTTGGTGAACTTGCGGAAGAGCTCCCAGCACTCGTCCGGGTCGTTGCGCTGGAGCGCCTCGGTGACGGCGTCGTTGACGGCCTCGATGGAGTCGCCGTACTCCAGGTAGGCGGTGGTGTCGGAGTGGACGAGCAGGTGCCCGTCCTCCTCGGCGATCGCGTCCAGCCGCGACATCCACTGGAGGTGGTGGTCCTCCAGGCGCTCCATGTCGGTGCGCTGGCCGCCGTTCAGCAGCCAGGCGGCCTGGAAGGAGGCGGTGCCGGCTCCGGAGTTCACCGGCGTGTCGGCGAACCGCTTGGCGCCGATGAGCAGCAGCTCGTGGTTCCCCATGAGCGCCTTGCAGTAGCCGCCGGCGGCGGCCGCCTCGGCGGACAGCCGCATGACCAGGTCGATGACCCCGACGCCGTCCGGGCCGCGGTCCGTGAAGTCGCCGAGGAACCACAGGCGCGCGTTGCCCGCGGCCCAGTGGCCCTGCTCGTCGATGAGCCCCTGGGCGGCGAGCGCCTCGTGCAGCTCGTCCAGATAGCCGTGGACGTCGCCCACCACGTACAGCGGGCCCCGGCCGGCCGGCACGGGCTGCGGCTGGGGGGCTGCCAGGGGCGTCAGCTCGACGGTCGGCACGTCCTGGGGCGGCGCGGGCCGGTTCAGGACCGGCAGGTCGCGCGCCGTCGGGGTGTAGCCCTCGGGATAGTCGGGATACTCCGGCGCGACCTCCCCGGGCGGGGCGGAGTGGGCGTAGGCGGGCATGGGAGGAGGAGCGGCGTACCCGGGGAAGGGCGGCATCGCCGCCGTGGTCCGTGCCGCAGGTCCCTGACCGGCCCCCTGAGTCATCGACCCCTCCACCATCGCGCCGCCGTGCACCTTGTGGACCTTGCCTGGTCGACGGCGGTCCGTGGTGTCGTGCGCCCATCATAGGAATGACCGTCGCGGCTTGTGACGCACCAGGGGCGGTGAATCGGGGCGAGAGACCGGGATCGCCGGTTGTTTATCCCCAAATGAGCCGTTTAATGAGCCGTTCGCGCCGGTCAGCCCGGTCGTGGGCGGCTCCTGGCGGCCCGTGACCTGCTTCCCCGTGCGCCGGACGCGGGTCCACTCCCGGTTGACGCGGGGCGTGGCGCTTCCGGTTTCCGGCCGCGCCGTCAGTCCGCGGCGGGGCCGCGCGGCGCGCTGACGACCGTACGCGGCGGCCGTCGCTCCGAAGACGTCCGAACGATCAGTTCGGTGGGTATGACCTGCTCCACCGGGCGGCCGGTGTCCAGGCCCTCGATGGCGTCGATCAGCAGTTGGACGACCGCGGTGCCGATGCGCCGCGGCTTGAGCGAGAGCGTGGTGATCGGCGGCTCGGTCGTGGCGTAGACGGTGGACTCGCTGCAGCAGACCAGCAGCAGGTCGTCCGGGACGCGCAGGCCGTAGCGGCGGGCGGCCGCCAGCAGGTCGGTGCCGTTGGGGTCGAAGAGCCCGTACACCGCGTCGGGCCGGTCGGGGCGGGCGAGCAGCCGGTCGGCCGCCACCGCGCCGGCGCAGGGGTCGTGGGCGGGGTACTCCTCGTACACCGGGTCCTGGCCGACGCGCTCGCACCAGCGCAGGTAGGCGGTGGTGGAGAGCCGGGTGTAGGTGTCGGTCGTGGTGCCGGTGAGCAGGCCGATCCGGCGCGCCCCGGCGGCGGCGAGGTGGTCGAGGATGCCGAGGACGGCGGCCTCGTGGTCGTTGTCGACCCAGGCGGTGACCGGCAGGGAGCCCGCCGGCCGGCCGTCGGAGACCACCGGGATGCCCTGGCGGACCAGATCGGAGACGACGGGGTCGTGGTCGGAGGGGTCGACGACGACGGTGCCGTCGAGGGCGACGTTGGACCACACGTCGTGGCGGGAGGTGGCGGGGAGGATGACCAGGGCGTAGCCGCGCGCCAGCGCGGCGGAGGTGGCGGCCCGGGCCATCTCGGCGAAGTAGGCGAACTCGGTGAAGGTGAAAGGTTCATCCCCGTACGTGGTCACCGTCAGGCCGATGAGCCCCGACTTGCCCGTGCGGAGGGTGCGGGCCGCGGCGGACGGGCGATAGCCCAGCCGGTCGGCGACCTCGCGGACATGGCGGCGGGTCGCGTCCGGTAGCCGGCCCTTGCCGTTGAGCGCGTCGGAGACGGTCGTGATCGAAACCCCGGCGGCGGCGGCCACATCCCGGATGCCCGCCCGCCCCTGCCGGCTGCCCCTGCGGGACGGATCCGCCCGGCTCACCTGATGCTTCCCTGGTGCTGTCATGGCGAGCCGATAGTAGGGCTCGGGTGGTCCTTCGGCAGGGCACTGCTTTTGACTGTTGACAGGCACGTTTCTGCTGCGCCGAATTCCGTCAATGATCATGGAAACGCAGGTAGTTGCGCGATTCTGTGCGGAGCCGTCGCACTCTGGTCGATCCGCGCCTCGTGAATGGTCCAGGTCTCGAAGAGGTCTCAACTCACCTTCACGGGGGATGCGCGCCAGGGCGCCCGCCACGGCGCACAATCAAAACAGGAGCGCCCTCGTAAGTCTGGACGCCGCCCCGGTCAATCCTCATAAGGTGTGCAGTATTCACGTCAGAGGTGGAGGAGGACCCGCGGTGACCGAGAAGACCCCGAAGCTGCGTGCGGCGCTGGACAGCGTGCCGACCTACAAGCCGGGCAAGCCGGCGGCCCCCGGCGGGCCGGTCGCCTACAAGCTGTCCTCCAACGAGAACCCCTACCCGCCGCTGCCCGGAGTGCTCGAGAGCGCCGTCTCCGCGGCCGGCTCCCTCAACCGCTACCCCGACATGGCCTGTGCCGGTCTCATGGCCGAGCTGGCCGAGCACTTCGACGTGCCGCTCTCGCACCTGGCCACCGGCACCGGCTCGGTGGGCGTCGCCCAGCAGCTGGTGCAGGCGACGGCGGGGCCCGGCGACGAGGTGATCTACGCCTGGCGCTCCTTCGAGGCGTACCCGATCATCACTCAGGTGTCCGGGGCCACGCCCGTGCAGGTGCCGCTGACCGACGGCGACGTCCACGACCTGGACGCCATGCTCGCCGCGATCACCGACCGCACCCGGCTGATCTTCGTCTGCAACCCCAACAACCCCACCGGTACGGTCGTGCGCCGGGCCGAGCTGGAGTCCTTCCTGGACCGGGTGCCCTCTGACGTGCTCGTGGTCCTCGACGAGGCGTACCTGGAGTTCATCCGCGACGAGACGGTGCCGAACGGCATCGACCTCTACCGGAACCGGCCGAACGTCTGTGTGCTGCGGACCTTCTCCAAGGCCTACGGGCTCGCGGGCCTGCGCATCGGCTTCGCGATCGCACACGAGCCGGTCGCGGCGGCGCTGCGCAAGACGGCGGTGCCCTTCGGTGTGAGCCAGGTCGCGCAGGACGCGGCGGTGGCCTCGCTGCGCAGCGAGGACGCACTGCGCGAGCGGGTCGACGCGCTGGTGGCGGAGCGGACCCGGGTGGCCGGCGCGCTGGCGGGCCAGGGCTGGACGGTGCCGGAGTCGCAGGCGAACTTCGTCTGGCTGCGGCTGGGGGAGCGCACGCTGGACTTCGCGGCCGCCTGTGAGCGGGCCGGGGTGGTCGTACGCCCGTTCGCGGGCGAGGGTGTGCGCGTGACCATCGGTGAGGTGGAGGCGAACGACCTCTTCCTGCGCGTGGCCGAGGAGTTCCGCAAGGAGCTGTGACCGCTGCGGCGCGCAGCCGCCGCGTGGTGCCGAAGGTTTCGGAACGCCGTGCGTCCCCGGGTGGGGGCGCACGGCGTTCGTCGTGCGGGGGTGGAGGCGCACGGACGCGCTGGGGTGCGGGCGTATGGGCGTACGGGAGTTCGTCGTACGGCCGGAGCGGGTGCCGCGGCCGCGCCGTGCGGCCCGGGTGCCGCGTGAGCCGGTCGGCCCTCCGCAAGTGCGTGATGGGGTACCCCGCTGACTTGTCCGAAAGGGGGGTAGGCCATAATTGCTTGTGAATGTGAACGCGTTCACAAGCCCGCCTTTATGTCCTGCTTTAACTCGTTCATACAGGGCATAACGCCGGTGGCGTGCGTCGCCGGTGACGTAAGAGGCAAGGAGAGACCCTGGTGAATCTGGCCCTGGCTCCGGAGACGCTCGCCCGATGGCAGTTCGGCATCACGACCGTCTACCACTTCCTCTTCGTTCCGCTCACGATCAGCCTTGCCGCGATCACCGCAGGCCTGGAGACGGCCTGGGTTCGAACGGGCAAGGAGAAGTACTTCCATGCCACGAAGTTCTGGGGAAAGCTCTTCCTGATCAACATCGCGATGGGCGTGGTCACCGGCATCGTGCAGGAGTTCCAGTTCGGTATGAACTGGTCCGACTACTCCCGCTTCGTCGGTGACGTCTTCGGGGCGCCGCTCGCGATGGAAGCGCTGCTGGCCTTCTTCTTCGAGTCCACCTTCATCGGCCTGTGGATCTTCGGCTGGGACAAGCTGCCCAAGAAGATCCACTGCGCGTGCATCTGGATCGTGGCCGTCGGCACCATCCTGTCCTCCTACTTCATCCTGGCCGCGAACTCCTGGATGCAGCACCCCGTCGGCTACACGATCGACCAGGCGACGGGCAAGGCACGCCTCACCGACATCTGGGCCGTGCTCACGCAGAACACGACCATGGTCGTCGTCCTGCACACCCTCACCGCGGCCTTCCTCACCGGCGCCGCGTTCGTCGTCGGCGTGTCCTCCTTCCACCTGTGGCGCGCCAAGCGCAAGCAGATCCGGGGCGAGGAACTGGGGGAGAAGCAGCGCAAGCAGCTCCCGGCGATGCTGGTGTCGCTGCGGGTCGGGCTCGTCGTCGCGGTGATCGCCGGCCTGGGCACGGCGGTCAACGGTGACGAACTCGGCAAGGTGATGTTCGAGCAGCAGCCGATGAAGATGGCCGCCGCCGAGGCCCTGTGGGAGACCCAGACGCCGGCCCCGTTCTCCGTCTTCGCGGTCGGCGACGTCTCCAAGGGGCACAACAGCGTCGAGATAGAGGTCCCCGGCCTGCTCTCCTTCCTCGCCCACAACAACTTCTCCGAGGCCGTCCCCGGCATCAACGACATCGCCGCCCAGGAGGCCGCGCGGTACGGCGGAGACCCGCAGGACTACATCCCCAGCATCTTCATGACCTTCTGGGGCTTCCGCCTCATGATCGGCTTCGGGATGACCTCGTTCGTCGCCGCGCTCATCGGGCTGTGGACCACGCGGAAGAAGTTCTGGCTGGCCCCCGGACTCCGCACGGCCGAGAACGAGATCCCGCGCCTGATGCTCACCCGCACCCGCGAGATGAGCCCCTTCTTCACCAAGTGGTCCTGGCGCATCGGCATCCTCACCATGGGCCTCCCGCTGATCGCCAACTCCTTCGGCTGGATCTTCACCGAGATGGGCCGCCAGCCCTGGGCGGTGTACGGACTGATGAAGACCGGCGACGCGGTCTCGCCCGGCGTGAGCCAGGGCGAGGTGATCGCCTCGATGACGGTCTTCACCCTGCTCTACGCGATCCTCGCCGTGGTCGAGGTGAAGCTCCTGGTCAAGTACGGCAAGGCCGGGCCGGACACCGACGAGCGGCCGCCTGCGAAGGACCCCAGGCTGCGGCTGCCCTCCGGTGGCGCCGGAGGCGCCGGACAGCCCGAGGACGCCGACAAGCCGATGACGTTCGCCTACTGACGCGGCGGAACGGAGAACCGACCATGCACCTCCACGACTTCTGGTTCCTGCTCATCGCCGTCCTGTGGACCGGCTACTTCTTCCTTGAGGGCTTCGACTTCGGCATCGGCGTCCTGACCAAGACCCTGGCCGAGGACCGCACCGAACGCCGGGTCCTGATCAACACGATCGGGCCGGTCTGGGACGGCAACGAGGTCTGGCTGATCACTGCCGCCGGTGCGACCTTCGCCGCCTTCCCCGACTGGTACGCCACCCTCTTCAGCGGCTTCTACCTGCCGCTGCTGGCCATCCTGGTCTGCCTGATCGTGCGGGGCGTCGCCTTCGAGTACCGCCACAAGCGCCCCGAGGAGCGCTGGCAGCGCAACTGGGAGAACGCGATCTTCTGGTGCTCCCTGCTGCCCGCCTTCCTGTGGGGCGTCGCCTTCGCCGCCATGGTGCGCGGCGTCCCGATCGGGCCGGACAAGAACTACAGCGGTGACGTGCTCGACCTGATCAGCCCGTACACGCTGCTGGGCGGCCTCTTCACGCTCGTGCTCTTCACCTTCCACGGCGCCGTCTTCGCCGCGCTCAAGACCACCGGCGACATCCGCCACCGCGCCCGGGCGCACGCCACCCGCTACGGCCTGGCCGCCCTCGTACTCGCCGGGGCCTTCCTGGCGTGGACCCAGGCGGACTCGGGCAACGGGCGCAGCCTGCCCGCCGCGGTGATCGCGGCGGTGGCCCTGCTGGCCGCGCTCGTCCTGAACCGGACCGGCCGCGAAGGCTGGGCGTTCGCCCTGTCCGGCGTGACGGTCGTGGCGGTGTTCGCGATGGTCTTCCTCGCTCTCTTCCCCGACGTGCTGCCCTCCTCCTCCGATCCGGCCTGGAGCCTGACGGCGGCCGGCTCCGCGTCCAGTCCCTACACGCTGAAGATCATGACGTGGGTCGCCGGGTTCATGACGCCGGTGATCCTGGCCTACCAGGCCTGGACGTACTGGGTGTTCCGCAAGCGGATCGGCACCCAGCACATCCCGGCCGCGCACTGAGGGCCGGCGCTGTGAAGCCCGTCGACCCCCGGTTGCTGAAGCACGCCTCCGCGACCCGCTTCTTCCTGGCCGCCTCCGTGGTGCTCGGTCTGGCGGGCGCGGGCCTGGTCATCGCCCAGGCGATGCTGATCGCCGAGGTGGTGACCGGGGCCTTCCGAAACGGGCTGGGGACCGGTGACCTGGTCCGGCCGCTCGGCCTGCTGGCCGCCGTCGCCCTGGGCCGGGCGGCGGTGGCCTGGCTCACCGAGCTCGCCGCCCACCGGGCGAGCGCGGCGGTCAAGTCGCAGCTGCGGACGAGGCTGCTCGCGCACGCGGCCCTGCTCGGGCCCGGCGTCCGGAACACCGGTGAGCTGACCAACCTCGCCACGCGCGGGGTGGACGCGCTGGACGGCTACTTCGCCCGCTATCTGCCCCAGCTGGGTCTCGCGGCCGTCGTGCCCGTCGCCGTCCTCGCCCGCATCGTCTCCGCCGACTGGCTCTCGGCGCTCGTCATCGTCCTCACCCTTCCGCTCATCCCCCTCTTCATGGCCCTCATCGGCTGGGCCACCCAGTCCCGGATGGACCGGCAGTGGCGGCTGCTGTCCCGGCTCTCCGGGCACTTCCTCGACGTCGTCGCGGGGCTGCCCACGCTCAAGGTCTTCGGCCGTGCCAAGGCGCAGGCCGAGTCGATCCGCCAGATCACCTCCGACTACCGGCGGGCCACGCTGCGGACCCTGCGTCTGGCCTTCCTCTCCTCCTTCGCCCTGGAGCTGCTGTCCACGCTGTCCGTGGCGCTGGTCGCGGTCGGCGTCGGCATGCGGCTCGTGCACGGCGAACTCGACCTCCGCACCGGGCTGCTGGTGCTGATCCTGGCGCCGGAGGCGTATCTGCCCCTGCGCCAGGTGGGCGCGCAGTACCACGCGGCGGCCGAGGGACTGGCGGCCGCCGACGAGGTCTTCGCCGTGCTGGAGACCGAGCCCGCTCCCGCCGGCACGCTCCCCGCACCGGACGCCCGGGACGCGGTCATCACCGTCGACCGGCTCGTGGTGCGGCACGAGGGCCGGGACGTGCCCTCGCTGGCCGAGACCTCCTTCGAGGTGCGGCCGGGGGAGACGGTCGCGGTGACGGGCGCCAGCGGGGTCGGCAAGTCGACCCTGCTGAGCGTGCTGCTGGGCCTCGAACGGCCCACGGGCGGACGGGTGTCCGTAGGTGGTGCGGATCTCTCATCGCTCTCCCCCGAAAGCTGGCGGGACCAGGTGGCCTGGGTCCCGCAACGACCCCATCTCTTCGCTGGAACGGTCGCCGAGAACGTCCGGCTGACCAGGCCGGACGCCACGGACACACAGGTGCGCGAGGCACTGCGCGCGGCCGGTGCGCTCGAGTTCGTGTCCATGCTGCCCCATGGCACTGACACTCGCCTCGGCGAGGACGGCGCGGGGCTCTCGGCGGGCCAGCGCCAACGCGTCGCCCTGGCCCGGGCGTTCCTGGCCGACCGGCCGGTTCTGCTGCTCGACGAGCCGACGGCGAACCTGGACGGGGAGACCGAGGCCGCCGTGGTGGCGGCGGTGCGGCGGCTCGCCGAGGGGCGGACCGTGGTGCTGGTGGTGCACCGGCCGGCCCTGCTCGCCGTCGCCGACCGGACGGTGCGTCTCGGCGGCCGGCCCGCGGGGGCTCGGCCGGCGGGGGCTGAGCCCGCGGACCGGTCCGGGGGCCGGGAGGAGCGCCCGGCAGCTCCCCGGGGCGCTCCCACGGAAGCGCCGCTTGTGGCGGGGGCCGGGACGCCGGGGCAGCCGGCGCCGGACCGCCCCGCGGGCGCTCTGAGCCGCGTGCGGGCCGCCGGGCGGCCTCTTCGGGGGCGGTTCACCCTCGCCCTGGTGCTGGGGGCGCTGGCGCTGGGCAGCGCGGTGGGCCTCATGGCCGTCTCCGGCTGGCTGATCTCGCGCGCGTCGCAACAGCCCCCCGTGCTCTATCTGATGGTCGCCGTCACCGCCACCCGCGCCTTCGGCATCGGACGTTCCGTCTTCCGCTACACCGAGCGGCTCGTCTCGCACGACGCCGTGCTCCGCGTCCTGGCCGGGCTGCGGGTGTCCGTCTACCGCCGTCTGGAGCGGCTGGCCCCGGCGGGCCTGCGCGAGACTCGCCGCGGTGACCTGCTCGCCCGTCTGGTCGCCGACGTCGACACGCTTCAGGACTACTTCCTGCGCTGGCTGTTGCCGCTCGGCTCCGCCGTGATCGTCGGGGTGGCGTCGGTGGGCTTCACCGCCTGGCTGCTGCCGGAAGCGGGCGCGGCGCTGGCGGTGGGGCTGCTGGTCGCGGGGCCGGGCGCGGCCGTGCTGGCGGTGACGTTCGCACGGCGCGCCGAGCGCCAGCTGGCGCCCGCCCGTGGTGAGTTGGCGGGCCACGTGGTCGAGCTGATGACCGGTACGGCGGAGCTCACGGTCGCGGGAGCCCTGCCCGGCCGCCTGGAGCGGCTGCGCCGCGCCGACAGGACGCTCACCCGGATCGCCCGCCGCACCTCGGCCGCGACGGCGCTCGGTGCCGGTGTGTCGGCGCTGGCCTGCGGCCTGACGGTGGCCGCTGCGGCCTGGGCGGGCGTGGGGGCCGTGCGCGACGGTCGGCTCGGCGGGGTGTGGCTGGCGGTGGTGGTCCTCATTCCGCTCGCTGCGTTCGAGGCGGTCGCCGGGCTTCCGCTCGCCGTGCAGTACCGCCGGCGCGTCCAGCGGTCGGCGGAGCGGGTGTACGAGGTGCTGGACGCGCCCGAGCCCGTACGGGAGGGAACGGGGCCGGCCCCGCGGTCGCCGTTCCCGTTGCGTCTCGCCGGGCTCACGGCGCGGCACCCGGGGCAGTCCGTACCGGCTCTGGACGATGTCGGGATGGAGCTGACGGCGGGGCGCCGGATCGCGGTGGTGGGCCGGTCCGGGTCCGGGAAGACCACGCTCGCGCAGGTCCTGCTGCGGTTCCTGGACGCCGAGGCGGGCGCGTACACGCTCGGCGGCGAGGACACGGCCGGCATGGACGGGGACGGCGTGCGGAGGCTGGTGGGGTTGTGCGCTCAGGACGCGCACCTCTTCGACAGCTCCGTGCGGGAGAACCTGCGCCTCGCACGCCCCGGAGCTGACGACGAGGCCCTGCGCGAGGCGCTGCGGGCGGCGCGCCTGCTGGACTGGGTGGACGGACTGCCCCAGGGGCTGGACACGCTGGTCGGCGAGCACGGCGCGCGGATGTCCGGCGGTCAGCGGCAGCGGCTGGCGCTGGCCCGGGCGCTGCTCGCGGACTTCCCCGTGCTGGTGCTGGACGAGCCCGCCGAACACCTCGACCTGGAGACCGCCGACGCGCTGACGGCGGATCTGCTGTCGGCGACCGAGGGCCGGACGACCGTACTGATCACTCACCGGCTGACGGGCCTGGAGGCGGTCGACGAGATCCTCGTGCTGGAGCGGGGGCGCGTGGTGCAGCGAGGGGCGTACGAGACGCTGGCCGGCGCGCCGGGGCCGTTCCGGCGGATGCTGGACCGGGAGGCCGCGGCGGACGCGGAGCGGGTGGCCGCGGCGAGGCCGGAGGCCCGGGTGGATCCCGTGGCCGTCGCGGCGGGGTGATCTCGGCGAGTCGTCCCCCTGCTCACCCGATCGCGGACACCGGGCAGCTGACGCTTTCCCTGGCAAAAGGTACTTATTAGGCTCTACGCATGGCAGCGACGGCAGACCCCTCCGAGCCCCCGGTCCTCAGACCGGTCTCGGGCCCCATGCACTCGCTGGACGCCGCCACGGAGGCCACCCGCAGCCTCCAGGGCCTGTCCACCGAGCTGACCGGACGCGTACCGCAGCTGCTGGAGGCGATGCGTTCGGTCGGCACCGGGCTGGAGCTGCGCACGACCCTCGACCGCATCGCCGAGACGGCCGCCGAACTCGCCGACGCCACCTATGCCGCCATCGGTGTCCTCGATCCCGGCGGCGAGGGCCTGTCCGACTTCATCACCTACGGCGTCGCCAGGGACCAGTACGAGCACGTCGCCGCGTTCCCCGACGGCCAGCACGCGCTGAGCGTGCCCATCCGCGTCGGCGGTGAGATCTTCGGCAACCTCTACCTCACCGAGAAGCGCCGGGGCGGCGAGTTCGACATCGCGGACCTGCACATGGTGAAGATCCTCGCCACGGAGGCAGGCATCGCCATCGGCAACGCGCGCGTGCACGAGGAGCGCGGCCAGCGCATGCGCTGGATCGACGGTTCGGTCGCCGTCACCACGGCCCTGTTGTCGGGCAGCGACGCGGAGGACGCGCTGTCCGTCGTCGCCGAACAGGCGCGCAGGCTCGCGGACTCGGCCGCCGGGATCGTGCTGCTGCCGGACAACGAGGGCGGCCTGGAGATGGTGGCCGTCTCCGCCGAGGACCCCACCGGTCTGCTGGGGACGGTGATGCCACCGCACAGCCCGGTCGTCTCCCAGCTCCTCGCCGGGGAACCGGTGTTCATCGACGACTCGGCCACCGACCCGCGCATGATCACCGAGGTCGCCCCCCGCTTCGGCCCGAGCATGCTGCTGCCGCTCAAGAGCGGCACCCGGGTGCTCGGCACGCTGGCCACCCCGCGGCGGCGCGGTGCGCGCAAGTACACGGACACCGAACGCACGCTGGCCACGCAGTTCGCCGCCCAGGCCGCCCTCGCGCTGGTGCTGGCCGAGGCGCAGCGCGACCGTGAACGGCTCGCCGTCTACGAGGACCGCGACCGCATCGCCCGGGACCTCCACGACCTCGTCATCCAGAGGCTGTTCGCGACCGGTCTCCTTTTGGAGCGCGCGCAGCGGCTCGCCGTCGTGCCCGAGGTGCAGACCAAGGTCGGCCAGGCGGTCGACGAACTGGACGTGACCATCCAGGAGATCCGCACGGCCATCTTCGCGCTGCAACAAGAGCCCACCGAGGCGCCGGCGGGCCTGCGGACGCGGGTCCTGAGAGAACTGGGCACGGCCGCCGTCCCGCTCGGCTTCCAGCCCTCCGCCACCTTCGTCGGCCCCGTCGACGCCAAGGTCGGCGAGCGCACCGGCAAGAACCTCATCGCCGCACTGCGGGAAGCCCTCTCCAACGCCTTCCGGCACGCCCGGGCGTCCCGTATCGAAGTGCTGGTCGACGCGACGGTCACCCTGCCCGACGGCCGCGAAGGGGTGCGCCTGACGGTCGCCGACGACGGAGTCGGCATCCCCGAAGGCGGCCGGCGCAGCGGTCTGCGCAACCTCGCCAAGCGGGCGGAGTCACTGGGCGGCTCCAGCTCCTACGGGCCGGGGATCGGTGAGGACGGGGGCGGGACGAAGGTCGTGTGGGAGGCACCCCTGTAGCGGCCGACCGGCGGGCCGGGGCGGTCGGCGGCGCCGGGCTCCTCGGCGCGGACGCTCGGCCGTCCAGTCGGATCTCGTACTCCGAACGGCTGCCTGTGGGCGCGCGAGGGCGCGTCGCGCAGCAGGCTCGCGATCATGCGACATACATTGCGATGTTCATATCGCCGGTATCGCACGCACCGGCGCGGCCGGGCGGCGTTGTGCGCCCTGTGTGCCGTGGTCTCGCCCCTGCTCGTCCCGGAACCCTCCGCCGCGGTGAAGACGCCGGAGAAGCTCGTCCGCGTCAGCTCCGAGGTGCTGCGGCTGGCACGGGAGACGGGCCGGGTCCGGCAGCGGTACGAGCGGGAAGCGCGCGCGGCGAAGGAACAGAAGAAGCAAGCCGACCGCCTCGCCCAGCAGCTGCGCGGCCGGCGCGTCGTCTCCGACGTCCTGCGGGAGGACGCGGGCGCCGTGGCCAGGGCGCAGTACCGCACCGGCGGCTTCACGGCGACGGGCAGCCCCGCGCTCGCCGAGGACCCCCTGGAACTCCTGGAACTGCAGGAACGCGACATGGCCCGGAGGGAGCGCCTGGGCCGGATGCTGCTGGCGTCCGAGGGCGAGCGCCGCGCCCTGATGGCGGACTCCTTGTCGACCACCGCGTCCTGGCAGGCCCTCGACGCCGACGCGGCGCGCCTGCGCACGGAGAAGCGCGACCTCGAAGGGCGGCTGGCGAACGCGCGGGGCGAGCTGAACGGCATGGCCCAGGCGGCCGTCAGCAGCGGCCACTGCGTGCCGGTCGACGTCGGGGACCTCCAGGACGGCCAGAGCGTCGCCGACCGCAGGGCGGAGGTCTCCGCGGACGGCTGGACGCGTCCCCTGGTGTCGTACGAACTCACCGCCGGCTTCGGCGGTTCCGGCGTGCACTGGAGCGGAGGACACACCGGCCAGGACTTCGCCGCGCCCACCGGTTCGCCCGTCCGGGCGGTCGGGGCCGGGACGGTGATCTCGACGGGATGTGGCGGCCCCTTCGGGATCAGCGTCGTCGTCCGGCACGCCGGCGGCTGGTACTCCCACTACGCGCACCTGGCGGCGCCGCTGGCGGTGCCGGGCCACAAGGTGCGCGCGGGCGAGTGGATCGGGCTGTCCGGCACCACGGGGAACTCCACCGGGCCGCACCTGCACTTCGAGATCCGCACGACCCCCGAGTTCGGCTCGGCCGTCGAGCCGGTGGGGTGGCTGCGCAAGCGGGGTGTACGGCTGTAGGGCCGAGGAGCGCGTGGCCGGTCGATGCGGCACTGGCCGGCGCTTCCCGCGCTTGTTCACCCGCTTGGTCGCAACCAACGGTCGTCGCTCACGCGCCGGTGCCCCAGCGCCGCCCTTGCGGCACCGCCCCTTCCGCGGCCGGGGTGTGCGGCTACGGCAGGGCGTGCAGGATCTGCTCGATGACCACCGCTACGCCGTCGTCGTTGTTGGCGGCCGTGCGGTGCGTGGTGGCGGCCAGGACCTCGGGGTGCGCGTTGGCCATGGCGTACGACGTCCCCGCCCAGCCGAGCATCTCCAGGTCGTTCGGCATGTCGCCGAAGGCCACCACCTCCTCCGGCGCGATGCCGCGCCGCGCACAGCACTGGGCCAGGGTGCTGGCCTTGCTGACGCCGCGGCCGCTGATCTCCAGCAGCGCGGTGGGGCTGGACCGCGTGAAGCAGCCGTGCGTCCCGCCGGCCGTACGGGCCACGCTCAGGAATTCGTCCGGCCTGAGCGTGTCGTGGAAGGCGAGCAGCTTGATGATGGGGCCCGTGGTGTCGTGATCGCCGTCCAGCAGTTCCTCGGCGGGGGCGATCACCGAATCGTGATCGGGCTGGAAGGGCGGGTACCGCGGCTCGTAGTGGAAGCCCGAGGTGCGCTCGACCGCGAACGAGGCCCCCGGGGCGGCCGCGCGCACGCTGCGGACGATGGCCCGGGCGGCGGCGGACTCCAGCGGGCGGACCTCGGTGAACCGGCCGCCGTCGTGCAGGTCGGCGACGACGGCGCCGTTGGCGCAGATGGCCAGGCCGTGCCCGTGCACGTGGTCGCTCACCACGTCCATCCAGCGTGCGGGGCGGCCGGTGACGAAGAAGACCTCGATGCCGGCCTCCTCGGCGGCGGCGAGGGCCGCGACGGTGCGCCGGGAGACGGTCTTGTCGTCACGGAGCAGGGTGCCGTCGAGATCGGTGGCGATCAGCCGGGGTGCGGTGATCAGCCGTGGGGTGGCGGCCGGTCGGCCGCCGGCCGGGGTCTCGGGCTGCTCGATAGCGGAAGTCACCCTTTCATTCTCGTTCACCGACCGGGTGCGGGCGGACAAACGTACGGCCGGTACATGCTCTTGAGCCTGGCGGACACAAGGGGCGGAGGGGGCGACGGGGCGGTGGGCAGGCGGGTGATCCGGGGAAGCGGAATCCCGCGTAAGCCTTTGTCGGAGCCAGCGCCTACGCTCGTTCCCATGCGACTGAGCACCGTGATCCTTCCCGACCGCCGCTGGTCCGAGGGCGGCCGTGAGTCCTGGCAGCGAGCCGAGGAGCTCGGCTTCGATACGGCCTACACCTACGACCACCTGTCCTGGCGCACCTTCCGGGACGGGCCGTGGTTCGGCGCGATACCGACCCTGACGGCCGCCGCATGCGTCACCTCCAGGATGCGGCTGGGCACGCTGGTCACCTCCCCGAACTTCCGGCACCCGGTGACGCTCGCCAAGGAGCTCATCTCCCTGGACGACGTCTCGGGCGGACGCGTGACGCTCGGCATCGGCGCGGGCGGTTCGGGTTTCGACGCCACGGCGCTGCTCAAGGAGGGCCAGGCGCCGTGGACGCCGCGGCAGCGGGCCGACCGCTTCGCCGAGTTCGTCCCGTTGCTGGACCGGCTGCTGACGGAGGACGTCGTCTCGTACGAGGGCGAGCACTACTCCGCGTCCGAGGTCCGCAACATCCCCGGTTGCGTCCAGCGCCCGCGGCTGCCCTTCGCCGTCGCCGCCACCGGCCCGCGCGGCATGCGGCTCGCGGCGCGGCACGGGCAGGCGTGGGTGACCACGGGCGACCCCAAGCTGTTCGAGAACGGCACCCCTGAGCAGTCGCGGGCGGCCATCGCCGGGCAGCTGGAGCGGCTCGGCACGGTCTGTGCCGAGGCGGGCCGGGACGTCTCGGAGCTGCGCAAGGTGATGCTCACGGGCTTCAGTCCGGACCGGCCGCTGGACTCCTTCGACGCGTTCGTCGACTTCGCGGGCGCCCACGCGGAGCTGGGCGTCGAGGAGATCGTGATCCACTGGCCGATAGCCGACTCGGTCTTCGCCGCCGACGTCGCGGTCTTCGAGAAGATCGCCACGGAGGGGCTCGCGCAGCTCGCCTGAGAGCCGGGGTTTTCCGTCGCTTTACCCGTCGGTAAGGGCTGGCGAGGGAGAATCGGGACAGAGGCACCGACGGGGCACGGCCCGCCTGAGCGGGCCGGCTGCCGTCGGCGGTCGCAGCGCCTTGGAGGATCCATGCGAGGCACCCGATTCACCCCCGACCGGGGACTGACCACGCGCATGGTCAGCACGATGTTCTTCATCGGGCTGCTCTATGTGGTCTTCGTGGGCGTGCTCGTGGCGCTGCTGCGCGGGGCCTGGCCGGTCATCCTCGTTCTGGCGGGCGGTCTCTTCGTCGCCCAGTTCTGGTTCAGCGACCGGATCGCGGCCTTCGGCATGGGCGCCCGGGAGGTCACTCCCGAGCAGGCCCCGGAGCTGCACGGCGCGGTGGACCGGCTGTGCGCGCTCGCCGACATGCCCAAGCCACGGGTGGCGGTGGCCGACAGCGACGTCCCGAACGCCTTCGCCACCGGCCGCAACCAGCGGAACGCCCTGGTGTGCGCGACGACCGGACTGCTGCGACGGCTGGAACCGGAAGAGCTCGAAGGCGTCCTGGCGCACGAGCTGTCCCATGTCGCCCACCGCGATGTGGCCGTCATGACCATCGCCTCCTTCCTCGGCGTCCTCGCGGGAATCGTCACGCGCGTCGGCCTGTGGGGAGGCTTCCGCAGGATGGGCGGGCGCGACAGCAACACCGCTGTGCTGGTGGTGCTGATTCCGCTGGTCAGCGCCGTGGTCTATGCGATCAGCTTCCTGCTCACGCGCATGCTGTCCCGCTACCGCGAGTTGTCCGCCGACCGCGCCGCCGCGCTGCTGACGGGCAGGCCGTCGGCGCTGGCGTCCGCGCTCACCAAGGTCACGGGGCAGATGGCGCGCATCCCGACGAGGGACCTGCGGCAGGCGGAGCCGTTCAACGCCTTCTACTTCGCCCCCGCCTTCAGCAAGGACAGCATGAGCCGTCTGCTCTCGTCCCACCCGACCCTGGAGCAGCGGCTCGAACAGCTCGGCCGCATCTCGGCCCAGCTCGGGCGGGCGTGACGGCGAGGTCGTGAGAGGGGTTCACCCGGTGGGTTTCCTGGACGTCATCCTCGGTCGCAGCAAACCGGTCCGCCCGGACCTCGACCAGCTCTTCGCGCTCCCGTCCGCGGCCGTCACCCTTCAGGCGGGCGCCGGTTTCTCCCCCACCGGCCTCGGCTCGGTCTGCTTCGCGAGCGTGGAGGGCGGTGCGTTCGACCGGCTTCAGCAGGAGGTCAGGGCCCTGCTGGACGCCGACACGGGCCGGGGCGGGGCGCCCGTGGAGTTCAGCCGCGACTCCTACGGCTACACCTGGTTGCTCACCCGGCAGCCCGCCGAGGACACGGCCGCCCTGGTCAACGATCTGCACGCGGTGAACACCCTCCTCCAGGACGACGGATTCGGTCCGCAACTCCTGTGTTCGCTCATGGGGTTCCGCGGCGCCGACGGACGTTCGCTGGCGCTCGTCTACCTGTACAAGCGTGGCACCTTCTACCCTTTCGCGCCGGTCGCGGGCAGGGACGGCAAGCGGGACAACGCCCTCGAACTCCAGGTCAGGGCCCTGCTGGGTGAGGACCTGCGCGTCGAGGAGGACTTGAGCCGGTGGTTCCCGGTGTGGGAGGCGCCAGGGCTGTGAGGCGCGCGGGCCTGCGAAGAGTGCGGCTGGCGGAGCGAGGGGGTCAGCGAACGGCGCTGCTGAGCCAGCGCGACATGCCCGCGTGGGCCCAGGGGACGGGCTCCTTGTAGGTTGCATCACCCGGGAGGGGCACGATGAGCTGGGCGAACGGCGGGTACCAGGTGGTCTTCACCCGGGCCAGGCCCGAGAGGACGGCTTCGGTGAACGCCGGGGCGTGGACGGCGGGGACGTCGTGGAACTCGACGCCCTCCACGGTGATCTTCGCGTCGCCCTCGGAGAAGACCTGGATCTCGATCTCGGGGCGCCCGGGCAGCTCGACCAGGACCTCGTGGGGCAGCGAGCCGTCCTCGTCGGTCACCGCGAAGGCGCCCGCCGACGTGCGGCGGGCGGACTGGTCGGCACCGATGGCGTGGTCGGCCCGGAAGGCGCGGTCGTACCGCCCGGCGACCTCGCGGAGGGCGGTGACCACGGACTCGGTGCTGACGAACGGCTGCTGGCCCATGTGAAGGGATCATGCCTTACGGGGCGCGGCCGACTCCCGGAAGGCCGGGGGCGCCGGCGGCCCGGTCAGTCCTTGTTCCGCTCCGCGACCTGCTCGGCCGCCCAGCGGGCCCATTCCTCGTGCATGGCGGTGAGACGCAGGCCGTACTCCAGGGCCAGCCGGCCGTTGACCGCCAGCGGGTCGTCGTCCCACTCGACCGTCGCCTCCACCTCCTTGAGGGCCGCGTGACGGCCCGCGGCGCGTTCGGCCTCCATGGAGAGGTAGGCGACGGCTTCGAGCGGGGTGAGGAGGTTGAGGAAGAAGACCCGCAGCAGTGACTCGCTGCGGCGTGCCTTCTCCGGCTGGGCCTCCGAGAGCCAGCGCCGCAGCTCGGCCAGGCCCTCTTCGGTGATCTCGTACTCCTTGCGCCCGCGCGGCCCTTCCGCGGAGACGTGGAGCAGGCCGGACGTCGCGAGTTTGCCGAGCTCGCCGTAGACCTGGCTCTGTGTGGCGGTCCAGACGTTGGCGAGCGAGGTCTCGAACCGCTTCATGAGGTCGTAGCCGCTGGCGGGATGTTCCGCCAGCAGTCCCAGCACCGCGTATCTCAGGCTCATGGGCCCCACTCTACCTTCCACACTTGACATGTCGAGGGGTGACCTTCTACTTTTGACATGTCGAAACTGGAGTGTTGGTGGAGCGGGCGACGACTGCCCCTGCCGACCCGGGTGAGGGGGACCTTCATGAACTACCTGCGCGGCTTCATTCCGTGGATCGCCTTCGCGATCGTGCCCTCGGCCGACTGGCAGTGGGGCGCGGTCCTGGGCCTCGCCGTGGGCATCGCGCTGCTGGCCAAGGACCAAAAGGCGGGGGTTGCGGCCGAGTCGCTGATCCTTGAGCGGAGCACCGTCGTCTACTTCGCCGTCCTCACCGCCGTGGCCTTCGCGGTCCCGCACAGCCCGCTGAGTCACTACAGCGGGGCTCTCTCCCTGGGGTGGCTCGCCGTCACGGCCTGGGCCACGCTGGCCGTCGGTCGCCCCTTCACCACGGGAATCGCCAAGCGGCAGGCGCCGCCGGAGGTCTGGAACACCCCTGTCTTCCGACGCATCAATGTGGTGATCACGGCGGTGTGGGCCGCCGCGTTCACGCTGACGGCCGCCACCCTGAGCGCGGTGTACGCGGCGGGCCTCGACAGCACGGTCTCCATACCGGTCCAGGTCGTGGGCTTCGCCCTGCCCGCCATGTTCACCGCCCGCTACCCCGACCGTGTCCGCGCCCGTCTGCAGCAGACCGCGCGCTGACGCGCCGGGCACCGCACCGGCCGCGACGCGCCCGCCGTCGACCGCATCCCCGCGCCGCAGGAGGCAGATCCATGACCACCACCACCCCGGCCCACCTCGCGGGCAATTTCGCTCCCGTCAGGGAAGAGCTGACCGCTCACGACCTGCCGGTCACCGGGACCATTCCCCCCGAGCTGAACGGCTGGTATCTGCGCAACGGCCCCAACCCGAAGGATGCCGCCTCCCAGCACTGGTTCTTCGGTGACGGCATGGTCCACGGTGTGCGGCTGGAAGGCGGCAGGGCCACCTCCTACCGCAATCGCTGGGTCCGGACCGCGACGTTCACCCATGGGGCCCGTGCCTACGACGAACAGGGCAAGCGCGACCTGACCGCTGGCGTCGCCAACACCCATGTGGTCCGGCACGCCGGCCGCACACTGGCGCTGGTCGAGTCGTCGCTGCCGTACGAGCTGGACCTCCGCTCCGGACGCGAGCTGGAAACCGTCGGACCGCATGACTTCGCCGGGCGGCTGGCGCGGCCGATGACGGCTCACCCCAAGACCTGCCCGACCACCGGTGAGCTGCACTTCTTCGGCTACGGCGGACTCACGCCGCCCTATCTGACCTATCACCGCGCCGACGCCGACGGCGAGTTGACCATCAGCCGGCCCATCGACGTGTCCGCGCACACGATGATGCACGACTTCCATCTGACCGCCGGGCACGTCGTCTTCATGGACCTGCCGGTCGTCTTCGACCTCGACCGCGCGAGGAGTGGGAAGGGAGGGATGCCGTACGGCTGGGACCCCGGTTACGGTGCGCGGCTGGGCGTGTTGCGGCGGGACGACCCTCATGGCGAGGTGCGCTGGCTGCCGATAGAGCCCTGCTACGTCTTCCACGCGCTCAACGCCCACGACGAGCGGGACGCCGACGGTGAACGGATCGTGCTCCACGTCATCCGCTACCCGCACGCCTTCGCCGGCCCGCATCTGGGCCCCTCTCTCCCAGCGCTGTGGCGCTGGACGATCGACCTGACGCGGGGCGTGGTGGTCGAGGAGCAGGTTGACGATCAGCCCAGTGAGTTCCCGCGGATGGACGACCGGCTGGCCGGGCAGGCGGCCCGCTTCGGGCACGCCACCGTTTCGGAGCTGCCGGACACCGGCCCCGCCCGGGGCGAGTTGCTCCGCTACGACCTGGAAACGGGATCCGTCGCCCGGCATGTGTTCGGGCCGGGGCGCACCCCATCGGAGGCGGCCTTCGCCCCGGCGGACGACAGGCCGGGCGGTCCCGGCTGGCTGCTCGCCTACGTCCACGATGCCGGCACGGACAGGAGCGACCTGGTCATACTCGACGCCGAGGACCTCGCGGCGCCGCCGGTGGCGTCCATACATCTGCCGCAGCGCGTGCCGTACGGCTTCCACGGCAACTGGCTGCCCGACTGCTGAGGCGGCGCCCCTCAGCGGCGGGGGACAAGCGCGTCCATGGTGCGGGCCTGGACCTCGCGCTCCACGGCGGCGGCGATGAACGCCACGGCGTTCTCCTGGCCCACGAGATCCAGCACCGCCTGGATCGTCCCGGAGGGGAGGGCGATCTGGGCGGGGACCGGGGGCGCGGCGGTGGCGGTGGCCGGGGCGGGAACCGGGGCGGCGGGGGGTTCCGGTTCCACGGGGGGCCGCTCAGCGGACTCGTCATCCGCTGCCGCCTCCGTTGCGGCAGAGGGGACGGGGCCTTCCGCCGGATCCGTCGCCGTGACCTCGTCCAGATGATGGCGGAGATGGCGGGTGGCCAGGGTCCGCATGGCACGGGCCAGTTCGGCGTCGACGGTCTGCTGGGCGAGCGGACGCAGCCGGCGCACCAGGGAGGCGGCTTCCGCGGCCTCCTCGTCGGTGGGGGGATGGCCGAGGTACTGATGGAAGACGTGTTCGGTGGTGAAGTCGAGGAAGCGGGCGGCTATGTGCTCGACCTGGACCCGGAGTTCACGCAGATGGCTGGAGATGGCCAGGAGCGGCACCCCCGCGGCGTGGAGTTCGGCTGCGACGGCCAGCTCCCGGGGGCTGGGGACGAGGAACTCCTCCAGCGAGGACGGCAGGCGGACGAGGATGCCGAGCTCCACGGCGTCCTCGACGGCGGCGTCGTCCGGCCGGCCGCCGAACCTCTCACCCAGCTCGGCGCGGGTGATCCGGCCGGCTTGCTCGTCCGTCCAGGGGCCGTCGACCTCCGCGACGAGGCCGAGGACCCCGCCGAGCCCGCGCCCCGTGTCCCAGGCCTCCAGCAGTTCCTTGATGCTGGCCAGGGTGTAGCCGCGGTCGAGCAGGCCGGAGATCTGGCGGAGGCGGGAGAGGTGGGTGTTGCGGTAGACGTTGGCGCGTCCGCGCCGCTCCGGTTTCGGCAGCAGGCCCCGGTCCTGGTACGCGCGGATGGTGCGGACGGTGGCACCGCTGTGGTGGGCCAGGTCCTCGATCCGGTACTCCGGCTGGTCGGTGGTGGGCTGCCCCGGGAGGGCGTCGGACATGGTCGCTCCTTAGGAGATGGCCGCGCGGCCCATCGCACCGGCCGCGGCCCGGGCCGCGGGGGAGGTCGCCAGGTAGTCGACGGCTCGGCGCAGCGACCCCTCCTGCGAGGGATGGTACGTGCGCCGCAGATAGCGGGGCACGGCCGAGCCCAGCTCCCGCAAGGAGGGCAGCAGTCCCTTGGCGACCGCCCGGTTGTACTCGCGCAGCGAGTAGCGGCCCCGGCTGGCCAGACGCGGGTCGCGGCGGAGGAGGTAGTCCGTGCCCCAGGTCCACAGGTACATCAGCACCGGTGCCGTGATCGCCATGCCCAGGACCCGGCGTGCGTAGCGGCCGGGGAGCTCGCCGCCGCAGTGTTCGTACATGTCGAAGGCCACAGAACGGTGTTCGACCTCCTCGGCGCCGTGCCAGCGGAGCAGGTCGAGCATCACCGGGTCCGAGCCGGCGTGGTCGAGGCCCTCGGCCTGGAGGACCCAGTCGCCCAGCACCGCCGTGAACTGTTCGGTCGCGGCGATCACCGAAAGGCGGAAGCGCAGCCACTCCCGGTCGGTGACCGGGAGACCGAAGGGAGGCCGTTCACCCAGCAGCACGTCGAAGAGGAAGTCCACGTGGCGGGTGTACGGGGAGGTGTCCAGGCCCTGTTCGGCGAGATGGTCCAGCACATAGGCGTGCTGGACGCTGTGGGTGGCCTCCTGGCCCATGAACCCCTTGACGTCCTTGAGCAGTGCCTCGTCGCGGACGAGCGGCAGGGCCTCCTTGAACACCTTGACGAACCACCGCTCCCCGGCGGGCAGCAGCAGGTGCAGGACGTTGATGACGTGGGTGGCCGTGGGCTCGTCCGGGATCCAGTGCAGCGGGGTGTCGTGCCAGGTGAACGACACCCGCCTGGGGGCTATTCGGTAGCCGCGGTCATGACTCATGGGGGGCTCCTTCGGCGATGACGACGGGTGGGACGGACGACACGGGCGGCGTACGGGGTTGGGGAAGGGGGCGAGAGGTGGAGGCGATCGGCATGACGGCGGGGCGGTGCACGGGTGGGGTGCCGCGCCTGCCGTGCCGCTTAGGTGGGGGGATCGAGCCGCGCGAGGGCGCGGGAGACGCGGGGGGTGAGGCGGGAGAGGAAGCGCATGACGTGGGCCTCGGGGGTGACCGGTACGACGGCCCGGTCGCGGACCACGGCGTCGAGGATCGCTTCGGCCACCTTCTCCGGGGGGTAGTTGCGCTTGCCGTAGAGCCGGACGGCCTTGGCCCGGCGGCGGTCCTGCTCCTGCGCGGAGACCCCGGCGAAGCGGGTGGTGGCGGTGATGCCGGTGTTGACGACGCCGGGGCAGATCGCGGTGACCCCGATGCCCTGCCCGGCCAGCTCGGCGCGCAGGCACTCGCTCAGCATCAGCACCGCGGCCTTGGAGGTGCTGTAGGCGGTGAGCGTCTTGAAGGGCTGGAAGGCGGCGGCGGAGCCGGTGTTGACGATGTGGCCGCCCTGTCCTCGCTCGGCCATCTGCCGGCCGAAGACGCGGCAGCCGTGGATGACGCCCCACAGGTTGACGCCGAGGACGTCGCGCCAGTCCTTCGGCGTGGTGTCCATGAAGGTGCCGGCCACGCCGATGCCGGCGTTGTTCACCAGCACGTCCACCACGCCGTACGTGTCGGCGACATGGGTGGCGAGCTTCTCCATCGCCGATTCGTCCGACACGTCACAGCACTCGGCCCAGGCTTCCGGCGCCCCGGTCAGGCGGGCCAGTTCGGCGGTGCGCGCCGCGCCTTCCGCGTCCCGGTCGACGGCCACGACCCGGGCCCCGGCCTCCGCGAAGGCGAACGCGGTCGCCCGCCCGATGCCGCTGGCCGCGCCGGTCACCAGCACCAGCCGGCCGCCGAACCACGGGGCGTGCCGTCCCTTGCCGACGGCGGGCCGGTCCGGGGCGCCCTCCTGGCGGGCGGTCTCCTGCGCGGTGACGAACTCCGTGATCCACGCGGCGAGCTGGTCGGGCCTGGTCCGGGGGACCCAGTGCTTCGCGGAGAGGGTGCGGCGGACGAGCCGCGGCGCCCACTGCTCCAGGTCGTCGTAGAGCCGTGCCGAGAGGAAGGCGTCGCCGACGGGGGTGATCAGCTGGACGGGCACGTGGGCGTAGGCGTCGGTGCGGGGGCGGCGCATTCTGGCCCGTACGTTGTCCCGGTACAGCCAGGCGCCGTGCGCGGCGTCGCTGGGCAGGGAGGCCGTCGGGTAGGTGCCGGGCCGGCCGGGAACGGTCCGGGGCAGCCCTTCCGACCGCTCGACGAGCCGGGGCCAGCGCCGGCCGAGCGCGCCGCGCCAGGCGGCCTCCGGGAGGGCGGGCGTGTGCAGCGCGTAGACGTACCAGGACCGGGCCCCCTGGCCCAGGAGCTGCGCCACCCGGCGCGGGGTGGGCCGGGACAGCCGCCGCTTGATCCAGAGCCCGAAGTGGTCGAGGGACGGCCCCGAGACGGAGGTGAAGGAGGCGACGCGGCCCTCGGTGCGTGCGACCGTGACGAACTCCCAGCCCTGCACCGACCCCCAGTCGTGCCCCACCAGGTGCACGGGCGCCTCCGGGCTCACGGCGTCCAGGACGGCCAGGAAGTCGTCCGTGAGCTTCTCCAGGGTGAACCCGCCGCGCAGCGGCCGGGGAGCCGTGGAGCGGCCGTGGCCGCGCACGTCGTAGAGCACCACGTGGAAGCGGTCTCTCAGCCGGTGGGCGACCTCGGCCCAGATCTCCTTGCTGTCCGGGTAGCCGTGCAGGAGCACCACCGTGGGGTCGGCCGGGTCGCCCAGCTCGGCGACGCACAGCTCGATGCCGCCCGTCCGGACCGTGCGCTCCCGCACGCCCTCGATGCCCGCGTCCCGCGGACCTTCCGTGTCGTCGGCGCTCATGCGCTCGCCTCCTCCTTCTGTCGCTGTTGGGGGCGCCGCACGTGCGGCAGGTCGTCGTCCAGCCAGAACGCGCTCTCCTGGGGATCCCGCGAGTCGGTCACGACCAGCAGCTCCTCGAACTTCACGCCCGTGCCGCGGAAGCCGAGGTGCGGCTCGACCGCCCACAGGCCGGGGTGGGGCGGATGATCGGAGAAGCGATGGGGGCTCCACAGCGGCGACCAGCCCTCCCGGTGACCGCGCAGGGCGTCGGAGGCCAGGCCCTTCAGCGCCTGGGTCCCGAAGCCGAGAACCTGCGGGGACCAGCGGCGTTCGCGCACCCGGTCCACCTTGTGCGCGATCACCCCGAAGGGGTACGCGCGGTGCCGGTTGGTGTGGCCCTGACGGGTCATGAGCCGCGCCACGTCCTCGTAGATCTCCCGCAGCGGCCGGCGCTCGCGCACCTCGCGCAGGATCAGGTCGCGGTGGGCCTGGAGGTCGGCCATGAGCCGGTCGTGCAGCGGGTCGGGGCCGAGACAGCCCGAGTAGCCGATGTCGGCGGTGAAGCCGCGGTATACCGGCGCCATGTCGAGGATGAACGGCATGCCGGGCTCCAGCCGCCGCCCCGTGGGGAAGAACTGGAGCGGCACCCGGAAGCCCACGAAGGCCGTGCGGTCGCCGAACCAGGCGAAGGGCAGATGGAACCAGTCCCTCACCCCGTGGCCGCGCAGCCACTCGCGCTGCATCCGGGCCGCCTCGCGCTCGGTCACACCGGGTCTGAGCTGGGCCGCGACGGCCTCGGCGCAGTCGTACGCCAGCCGCTGCACCTCCCGGAAGCCGCGCAGCTCCGCACCCGTCCGCCCCACCGCCATGCCGCCCGCCGCCTTCCGATCGAGGCCGGGTCCGCACGTGCGGGTCCAAGCCTCAAGCCATTCGCGCAAGTTGACATCAATGAATGTGACAATGCCCGGCGGCTGCGTCAAGAGGTGTGACGTGGCCGGCAGGGCGCCGGCCCGCCGGCTCCCCTACGGGCACCGCCCCGGCCGTGTCAGACCCGAGGACTACACACATCCAGCCATCTGGTCTGACGACCACTGTGGTGCCCGCCACTACCGTCGAAGGTGTGACTGTGATCGCTACCGAAAGCCTCAGCAAGCGGTTCCCCCGGGTGACCGCTCTTGACCGGCTCTCCGTCGACATCACCCCCGGAGTCACCGGTCTGGTGGGTGCCAACGGAGCCGGCAAGTCGACGCTGATCAAGATCCTGCTGGGCCTCTCCCCGGCCACCGAGGGCAGTGCCCGCGTGCTGGGCCTGGACGTGGCCACGGAGGGCTCGAAGATCCGTGAACAGGTCGGCTACATGCCCGAGCACGACTGCCTGCCGCCCGACGTGTCGGCGACGGAGTTCGTGGTCCACATGGCGCGGATGTCCGGCCTGCCGCCCACCGCCGCGCGGGAACGCACCGCCGACACGCTGCGGCACGTGGGCCTGTACGAGGAGCGGTACCGCCCCATGGGCGGCTACTCCACCGGCATGAAGCAGCGGGTCAAGCTGGCGCAGGCGCTGGTCCACGACCCCCGGCTGGTGTTGCTGGACGAGCCCACGAACGGTCTCGACCCCGTCGGCCGGGACGAGATGCTCGGCCTGATCCGGCGTGTGCACACCGACTTCGGTATCTCGGTCCTGGTCACCTCACACCTGCTCGGCGAGCTGGAGCGCACCTGCGACCACGTCGTGGTCATCGACGGCGGCAAGCTGCTGCGTTCCTCCTCGACCAGCGACTTCACCCAGGACACCGGTTCCCTCGCGGTCGAGGTCACCGACACCGACGCCCACCCGGACGGCACCAGCGCGCTGATGTCCGCGCTCACGGCCGCCGGGCTGACCGTGCAGCCCGCGGGCCGTGCGGCCGGTGCGGAGTACGCGGCGGCGGGCTCCGGCCACGTCCTGCTCGTCGACGTCGCCGGCGACGCCACCTACGACGCCGTGCGCGACGCGGTGGCCGGCCTCGGCCTCGGGCTGGTCCGCATGGAGCAGCGCCGGCACCGCATCGCGGAGGTCTTCAAGTCCGCCGACGACCCAGAGGGCGTCCTCACCGAGGACACCCACCCCCATGACGTCCGCCCGCACGAAGGGGGCGCAGTCGATGCGGCCTGAGACCACGACGACGCAGGGGACCGCCGCGGGTGGCGCCCCGGACGTCATCCACAACATCGGTTACCGCAACTACGACGGCCCACGGCTCGGCCGCGGCTACGCCCGCCGTTCGCTCTTCTCCCAGAGCCTGCGCGGGGCCTACGGCCTGGGCCGCTCGGCCAAGTCCAAGGTCCTGCCGATGATCCTCTTCGGTGTGATGTGCCTCCCGGCCGCGATCATGGTGGCCGTCGCGGTCACCACGAAGATGGACCGGCTGCCCATGGAGTACACCCGCTACGCGATCTACCTCCAGGCGGTCATCGGCCTCTACCTCGCCTCCCAGGCGCCGCAGGCGGTCTCCCGGGACCTGCGGTTCCGGACCGTGCCGCTGTACTTCTCGCGGCCGATCGAGCGGAGCGACTACGTCGCGGCCAAGTTCGCGGCGATGACCTCGGCCGTGTTCATCCTCACCGCCGCGCCCCTGCTCGTCCTCTATGCCGGCGCGCTGCTCGCCAAGATGGACTTCGCCGACCAGACGAAGGGCTTCGCACAAGGACTGGTCTCCGTGGCTCTGCTGTCCCTCCTCTTCGCCGGCATCGGCCTGGTGGTCGCCGCGCTCACGCCCCGCCGCGGCTTCGGCGTCGCCGCCGTCATCGCCGTGCTGACCATCTCCTACGGCGCGGTCAGCACCATCCAGGGCATCGCGCTCAACAGCGACAACACCCAGGTCATCAGCTGGCTCGGCCTCTTCTCGCCGATCACGCTGATCGACGGCGTGCAGACCGCGTTCCTGTCCGCCACCACCGCCTTCCCCGGCGGCCACGGGCCCGGTACGGGCGCCGGGGCGGTCTACCTCCTCGTGCTCCTCGCCGTGATCGCCGGCTCGTACGGTCTGCTGACGCGGCGCTACCGAAAGGCCGGGCTGTGACCGTCCTCCCTCCTTCAGCCACCGCTGGGCGGTGCCCCCGGCCCGACCGCCACTCCTCAAGGAACGGGCAGCGCCCATGAGCACTCTTCACATCGACAGCGTCTCGCGCTGGTTCGGCAACGTGGTCGCCGTCAACGACGTCACCATGAGCGTGGGGCCCGGCGTCACGGGTCTCCTCGGCCCCAACGGAGCGGGAAAGTCCACCCTCATCAACATGATGGGCGGCTTCCTCGCCCCCTCCACCGGCACCGTCACCCTCGACGGCGAGACCATCTGGCGCAACGAGCAGATCTACCGCCACATCGGCATCGTCCCCGAGCGCGAGGCGATGTACGACTTCCTGACCGGTGAGGAGTTCGTCCTGGCCAACGCCGAGCTGCACGGGCTCGGCGCCAAGGAGGCCCGGCGCGCCCTCGCCACGGTCGAGATGGAGTACGCCCAGGACCGTAAGATCGCTACGTACAGCAAGGGCATGCGGCAGCGCGTGAAGATGGCCTCCGCCCTCGTCCACGAGCCGTCCGTGCTGCTCCTGGACGAGCCCTTCAACGGCATGGACCCCCGCCAGCGGATGCAGCTGATGGACCTGCTGCGGACCATGGGCGCCGAAGGCCGCACGGTGCTGTTCTCCTCCCACATCCTGGAGGAGGTCGAGCAACTCGCCGCCCACATCGAGGTCGTCGTCGCCGGACGCCACGCCGCCTCGGGTGACTTCCGCAAGATCCGCCGGCTGATGACGGACCGGCCCCACCGCTATCTCGTGCGCTCCAGCGACGACCGCGCCCTGGCCGCCGCGCTCATCGCCGACCCGTCCACGTCCGGCATCGAAGTGGACCTCGGCGAACAGGCGCTGCGCGTCCAGGCCGTCGACTTCGGCCGCTTCACCGAACTCCTGCCGCGCGTGGCGCACGCGCACGGCATCCGGCTCCTGACGGTCTCGCCCTCGGACGAGTCCCTGGAATCGGTCTTCTCCTACCTTGTCGCGTCCTGAAAGGAGGCCGCTCGTGTCGCTCTATCACCCCACCGTCGCCCGGCTGACCTACCGGGGCCTCCTCGGCCGCCGCCGCGCCGCGATCCTCTTCGCGCTGCCGGCTCTGCTGCTCGTCATCTCGGCCGCCATCCGCTTTCTCACCGGTGCGGACGACGAGACCGCCACCAACGTCCTCGGCGGGTTCGCGCTCGCCACGATGGTGCCGCTCATCGGCGTCATCGCCGGTACGGGCGCGATCGGCCCGGAGATCGACGACGGCTCGGTGGTCTACCTCCTGGCCAAGCCGGTCAAGCGCCCGACCATCATCCTCACCAAGCTGGTCGTGGCCGTCGGCGTCAGCGTCCTCTTCTCGGCCGTGCCCACGCTGATGGCCGGCTTCCTGCTCAACGGCAACAGCCAGCAGATCGCCGTGGCCTACGCCGTCGCCGCCGCGATCGCGTCCGTGGCCTACAGCGCCATATTCCTCTTCCTGGGCACGGTCACCCGGCACGCCGTGGTCGCCGGGCTCGTCTACGCCCTCGTCTGGGAGACGCTCTTCGGCAACCTGATCGCCGGGGCCCGCACGCTCAGCGTCCGGCAGTGGGCGCTGGCCCTCGCACAGAAGATCGGCGGAGAGGGAGCCATCACCTCGGACGTCGGACTGCCGCTGGCGGTGACGCTGCTGGTGGGGGTGACCGTGGCCGCCACGTACTGCGCGGGCCGCAAGCTGCGCTCGCTGACCCTCGCCGGCGAGGAGTAGGCGGTGACCCGCCGCTGACGTGAAGCGGGTGAGCGAGGCACGGTTCCGCCCCGCTCACCCGCTCACCGCTCCAGCGGGCCTTCGTCTCAGATCTTCCGGTCGCGCCCGGCGCCCAGCCCCAGGAACAGCAGCGCCCCACAGGCGACGAGGAGCAGGGAGATCGGCAGCGTCCAGCCGCCCGTCTCGCCGTACACCCAGCCGATCGCGAACGGCCCGACGGACGCGAGGAGATAGCCCCACGTCTGTGCCATGCCCGACAGCCGTGACGCCGTGTGGGCGTCACGGGTGCGCAGCACCATGAACGTCAGCGCGAGACCCAGCAGACCGCCCTGCGCCACGCCCATCAGCGTCGCCCACAGCCAGGCGCCCGCCACCGGGGCGACCAGCAGACCGGTGATGCCCGCGGCCATGAGGACCACCACGCCGACCGCCGGTACGCGCTGGTCCCGCATCCGTCCGGCGAGCAGCGGCGCGACGAACGAACCGGCCATCTGCACCAGGGTGTAGAACGCGTAGACCAGGCCGGCCTGGTTCTTGCTCATGCCGTGGTCGGTGAAGATCGTCGGCATCCAGGCGATGCACACGTACGCGACCAGGGACTGCGTGCCCATCATCAGCGTGACCTGCCAGGCCAGCGGCGAGCGGGTGAGCCGCGGCCCGTCCCCCTCGCCGGCACCGGCCCGGGGTGCCGCGGACGTCCGGTCGTGCCGGACGGCGCGCCGGGTGACGACCGCCTGGGGCAGCCAGGCGAGCGCCGCGACCGCGGCGAGCAGCGCCCAGGAGGCGAGGGAGCCCTGCCAGCCGCCCAGGGCGTTCTCCAGCGGCACGGACGAGGCGGCCGCGCCGGTGGCACCGAGGATCAGGGTGGTCGAGTAGAGGGCGGTCATGCTCGCGGCCCGGTCGGGGAAGTCCCGCTTGACCAGGCCCGGCATCAGCACGTTGAGCAGGGCGATGGCGGTGCCGACGAGCGCACACCCCACGAACAGCGCCACGACCGGCGGTGCGACGCGCAGCAGGATGCCGCCGCACAGCAGCACCAGCGCGCCACAGAGCACGGCCTCCGTGCCCCAGCGCCGGGCGAGCCTGGGGGCGGCGATCGAGCCGAGGCCCATGAAGACCAGCGGGATGGTGGTCAGCAGGCTGCTCGCGGCCGCGGCCAGGTGGAAGTGGTCGCTGATCTCGCTCATCAGCGGCGAGACGCCCGAGAGGGCGGCCCGCATGTTGAGCGAGGCGAGGACGATGCCGAGCATCACGAACGCGGGGTGCGCGAGCAGACCCCGCCGCGCCGCGGCGACGCTCGGCGTGGGGGTCAGGTCCTCCTCGGCGTCGATCAGGGGTATGTCGGACCTCGTCTCCGGCATGGGGCGTGTCTCCTGGGGGTGGTGGTGCGGGGGAGTCGGGCGCGGGCCGGCGGTCAGCTGTCGCCGAGCAGGGACTCGACGGCCTGTTTCGGGCGCTCCAGCAGGGTGCGGGCGGCGCGCGCGGCGACGTCGGGGTCGCCCGAGGCGATGGCCTCCATGAGCGCGTGGTGGTCGCCGTGGATGATGCGCGGCATGTCACGGTCGCCGAGGGCGGTGACCAGCGCCTCCCGCACCGAACTGCTGAACCAGGCGTAGGTGGCCGTCAGGGCGGGGTTGTGCGCGGCCTCCACGACGGCCTTGTGGAACTCGACGTCGTGGTCCGCGTAGAGCTCCAGGCTGCCGGAGTCGGGCTGGCCGTCGGGGTCCTCGAACGCCGTCTGGGCGTCCAGCGCCGCCCGCATCCGCGCCAGGTCGGCGGGCTCGTGCCGCAGGGCGGCGAGCCGGGCCGCCTCGGCCTCCAGCGCGATGCGCAGCTCGAGGACGTCCCGCACGCCGGCGCGCTGGAGGCCGCGCAGGATGTCGCCCGGGTCGGCGGTGGAGACGACGAACGTCCCCTCGCCCTGCCGCGACCGCAGCATTCCGGCGTGCACGAGCACGCGCACCGCCTCGCGGACGGTGTTGCGCCCGACCTGGAGCTGCTCGGCGAGGGCATGTTCGGTCGGGATGCGCTCACCGACCCGCCACTCGCCGGCGGCCACCTGGGTGCGCAGCTGTTCCACGACGGTGTCCACCAGGGACTGCCGTCCCGCCGCTCGCAGTGCCATGCGTGACGTCCTCCAAGTCCGGCGCGCCGCCCGGCCGGGGCGACGGCGACCATTGATTCAACCGGTTGCCCAGTCATCCTACAACTGCGGGTCCGGGTGTCCCCGGCTACCTTCGAAGGGTGAACGCCGACGGGATGGACGGCACGCTCCGGGCCCTCGCCAAGGCGGGCCCGGCCGTCCGTTCCTGGGTCCGTTCCTCTCCGGGCACGCACATCTACCTGCTGATCATCGGCATCAACAGTCTCGTCATTGCGGCCGCCAGCGAGGGTCTGGAGAGCTTCCTGCTGCACCGCACGAGCAGCAACATCCACGAGCTGAACAAGCACCCTTTGCAGTCGCTGCTCATCAGCGGCTTCTGGATAGCGAACCCGTCGTCGTTCCTGCTCTACGCGGTGCTCTTCCAGGTCTTCCACGCGAACGTCGAACGGTGGGCCGGCACCCTGCGCTGGCTGGTGACCGTCACCGTGGCGCACGTCGCGGCCACCCTGATCAGCCAGGAGGTCCTGCTGGCGGCGATCCAGAGCCATTCGGCGCCGCGCTCGATGAAGCACGTCGTCGACATCGGTGTCTCGTACGGGCTGGCCGGCGCCGCCGGCATCCTCACCTACCGGGTGCCCCGGCCCTGGCGCTGGCCCTACCTCGCCGGTGCGGTGCTCTTCTTCGCCGTGCCGCTGGTGACCGGCGGGACGTTCACCGACGTCGGCCACGCCATCGCCCTGCTGCTCGGGCTGGCCTGCGCGCCGCTGACGCACGGCCTGCCGACCTGGCGGTGGGGACCCCTGCGGATCCCCACCCGCGCGACCGGCGAGGTCAGCCGAACAGACGCTCCAGCACGACGGCGATCCCGTCCTCCTCGTTCGAGGCGGTGACCTCGTCCGCGACGGCCTTCAGCGACTCGTGCGCGTTGGCCATGGCGACGCCGTGGGCCGCCCAGCCGAACATGGGGACGTCGTTCGGCATGTCCCCGAACGCGATCGTCTCCGCGGCCTTGATGCCCAGCCGCCGCGCGGCCAGCGAAAGGCCTGTGGCCTTGCTGAGCCCCAGCGGCAGCAGCTCGACGATGCCCGCTCCCGCCATCGTGACGTCCACCAGGCCGCCCGCGACCGTGCGGGCCACTTCGGCGAGGGCGTCGTCGTCCAGACCGGGGTGCTGGAGGTAGAGCTTGTTGAGGGGGGCCGCCCAGATCTCGCCCGGGTCGGTGATCGGTACGGCCGGGAGCGGGCCCTCCTGGACCCGGTAGCCCGGACCCACCAGGACGTCGCCCTCCAGGCCGTCCCGGCTCGCGGCGAGGAAGAGCGGGCCCACCTCGGCCTCGATCTTGGCCAGCGCCAGACCGGCGAGCTGCCGGTCGAGCGTGACGGACGTCAGCAGTCTGTTCTCACCGGCGTGGTAAACCTGTGCGCCCTGTCCGCAGACGGCGAGGCCGTCGTAGTCCAGCGCGTCGAGGATGTGCCGCGTCCAGGCGACGGTCCGGCCCGTGACGACGATGTGTGCGGCGCCCGCAGCCGTGGCCAGCCTCAGGGCGGCGCGCGTGCGCTCCGAGACGGACTCGTCGGAGCGCAGCAGTGTGCCGTCCAGGTCGGTCGCGATCAGGCGGTAGGGCAGCTGAAGCGCGTCGTGCACCGTGCCCTCCGCCTCGTCTTCCCCGCGGTCTGTCTGCGGGCCGGTGGCCGCGCGTGCGTCGCTCACTTGCCGACGGGCTCCAGCAGCTCCCGCCCGCCCAGGTACGGGCGGAGCGCCTCGGGGACGCGCACGGAGCCGTCGGCCTGCTGGTGGTTCTCCAGCAGCGCCACGATCGTGCGCGGCACGGCGCAGAGCGTGCCGTTGAGCGTCGCCAGCGGCTTGACGTTCTTGCCCTCGCGCATCCGGATGGACAGGCGGCGGGCCTGGAACTCGTCGCAGTTGGACGTCGACGTCAGCTCGCGGTACTTGCCCTGGGTCGGGATCCACGCCTCGCAGTCGAACTTGCGCGAGGCCGAGGCGCCCAGGTCGCCCGTGGCCGTGTCGATGACCTGGAAGGGCAGCTCAAGGCTGGTCAGCCACTGCTTCTCCCACTCCAGCAGGCGCGCGTGCTCCGCCTCGGCGTCCTCCGGCGCGATGTACGAGAACATCTCGACCTTGTCGAACTGGTGGACGCGGAAGATGCCCCGGGTGTCCTTGCCGTACGTACCGGCCTCGCGGCGGAAGCAGGGCGAGAAGCCGGCGTACCGCAGCGGCAGCTGGTCCGCCTCGATGATCTCGTCCATGTGGTACGCGGCCAGCGGGACCTCGGACGTGCCGACCAGGTAGTAGTCGTCCTTGTCCAGGTAGTAGACGTCCTGCGACGCCTGGCCCAGGAAGCCGGTGCCCTCCATGGCGCGCGGCTTGACCAGCGCGGGGGTGAGCATCGGGGTGAAGCCGGCGGCGGAGGCCTGGGCGATGGCGGCGTTGACGAGGGCGAGCTCCAGCAGCGCGCCGACACCCGTCAGGTAGTAGAAACGGGAGCCCGAGACCTTGGCGCCGCGCTCGACGTCGATCGCGCCGAGCGACTGGCCCAGCTCCAGGTGGTCCTTGGGCTCGAAGCCCTCGGCGGCGAAGTCGCGGGGGGTGCCCACGGTCTCCAGGACGACGAAGTCGTCCTCGCCGCCGCGCGGCACGTCCGGGTGGACGAGGTTGCCGATCCGCAGCAGCAGCTGCTGGGCCTCGGCGGCGGCCTCGTCCTGCTCGGCGTCGGCGGCCTTGACGGCGGCGGACAGCTCGCCGGCCTTCTTCAGCAGCTCGGCCTTCTCGTCGCCGGTGGCCTTGGGGATGAGCTTGCCGAGCGCCTTCTGCTCGGAACGCAGCTCGTCGAAGCGGACGCTGGACGACCTGCGCCGCTCGTCGGCGGAGAGCAGTGCGTCGACGATGTCGACGTCCTCTCCACGGGCGCGCTGGGACGCGCGCACACGGTCGGGGTCCTCACGGAGCAGGCGAAGGTCAATCACCCCACCAGGCTACCGTTGCGGGCTGCGATTGCTCGACGCGATATTCCTGTTTGCCGGGATTTGCCCCGTTCTGGGGTGAAGGGAAAAACTGTGAATCCCCGTGGGGGCGTCATCCGGGGGCGGTGGCCGGGCGGCGCGCAATCGTCCTTGGTGATCACCGGAATTTCCGGAAAGGGAGCATAGGGGATGGTGGGGCGGTCTCCTCGCGCCCTGAGCCTCCTTGGGGAAAGCGGGAGTTGGGCGCGGTTGTTGTCCACAGGACTCAGGGATTCCGGTTCTCTGTCCACAGGGTGTGTGCGAAATCTGTGGATGCTGGAATCGGTTCTTCCGTTTGTTCTGTCATTCTTCGGAGTTTCACCGGGCAAACCTCTTCTGGCCACTCTTTAGGGTGGCAATCACTCCCTCGGAGGGGTTGTTCGAGGCTTTTCGGTGGACATGGAGTCGGCGACGGCCGACGGCGGCGCCTGTGGACGAGAGTGGCGGGTCGCCGGGGCGATTTGTCGACCTTGACCGATTCGTTGGCATTCTCGGCCCCCTGTCGACTCCCCTTTCTGTCGACTTATCCCCAGGTCGAGAACATCCTGTGGATAACTCTGTGGGTAACCGCGCCCAGCCGGCCCGGGACCGGCTCCCTCAGGGCCGTCCGTCCTGGCAGCGGGCCAGCCAGTCGGCCGCCGCGACGAAGGCGTCGTCCGACGTCCCCGCCCGCTCCGAGGCCGTCGACAGGTCGTCCGGGTCAACACCCGCACGCGGATACGAACCCAGGAACCGCACCTTCGGGCACGTCCGCTTCAGCCCCATCAGCGTCTCGCCCACCCGGCGGTCCGTGATGTGCCCTTCACAGTCCACGGAGAAGCAGTAGCGCCCCATGCCCTCGCCCGTCGGCCGCGACTCGATCCGCATCAGGTTCACCCCGCGCGCCGCGAATTCCTGGAGCAACTCCAGCAGCGCACCCGGGTGATCGTCCCCCAGCCACACCACCAGGGACGTCCGGTCCGCCCCCGTCCGGGCCGCGGGCCGCGCCGGACGGCCGGCCAGCACGAAGCGGGTCTCCGCGTTCCGCGCGTCGTGAATGTCCGTGACCAGCGGCTCCAGCCCGTACGTGGCAGCGGCGAACTCCCCCGCGAACGCGGCGTCGTAGCGGCCCTCGCGCACGAGCCGGGCGCCGTCCGCGTTGGACGCCGCCGACTCCCACACCGCGTCCGGCAGGTGTGCGGCCAGCCAGTTGCGCACCTGCGGCTGGGCGACGGGGTGCCCGGTCACCGTCTTGACGTCCGCCAGCGCCGTCCCGGGGCGGACCAGCAGCGCGAAGGCGATCGGCAGCACCACCTCGCGGTAGATCATCAGCGGTTCGCCGGTGGCGAGTTCGTCGAGGGTCGCGGTGACGCCGCCCTCCACCGAGTTCTCGATCGGCACGAGCGCGGCGGCGGCCTCGCCGTTGCGCACGGCGTCGAGGGCGGCGGGGACGGAGACCTTGGGCACGAGCTGACGCGTGGCGGCTTCCGGGAGGGTGCGCAAGGCGGCTTCGGTGAAGGTGCCTTCGGGGCCGAGGTAGGTGTAGCAGGTGGCCGGCATCACGCGGTTCTCCTCCGGACGGCTGCGCCTGGTGGGGCTCGAACCGCCCACGATACGGGCTGTTCCCGCACCCCGCGGACGCCGCCGGACGGGCTGGAGGAACCAGCCCGTCCGGCGGTGGGAAACACGTTCGGGAACAAGAAGTGGACCAACAGGAGAGGGCCCGGCCGAGGAGCACCCGGAAGAGACCGAAGATGCCCGGAAACGCACCCGGAGGACCCGGAAGCGCACCCGAAGGACTCGGGAGCGACCCCGAAGCACTCAGAAGAGAGCCCGGAAGGATTCACCGGACCGGGCACGGCCCCGTCAGTCCTCCAGCAGCCGCTGCCCCACGTACTCGCCCTTCTCGCACCCGCCCGGCACCGCGTACAGCCCGCTCGCCTCGTGGCGCAGGAAGCGCGACAGCCCGTCGCCCCGGTCCAGCTTCCGCTGCACGGGGACGAAGCCCTTCATCGGGTCGGCCTGCCAGGCGATGAAGAGGAGCCCCGCGTCCGGAGCGCCGTCGTCGCGGAAACCGTCGTGGTAGGAGAACGCCCGGCGCAGCATCGCCGCACCGCGGTTGGTCGCCGGGGACGCCACCCGGATGTGGGCGTCGCCGGCGATGGCCAGCGCGCCGTCCCGGTCGACCTTGTCGAGGTCCACCGGCGTCGTCTCCGTACCGCCGGACAGCGGGGCGCCGTCCGACTGGCGGCGGCCGATCACCTTCTCCTGTCGCTCCAGCGACAGGTGGTCCCAGGTGTCGAGCAGCATCCGGATGCGCCGCACGACGGCGTACGAGCCGCCGGCCATCCACGCGTCGGCGCCCTTGTGGTCCTCCGGCACGAACACGCGGTCGGCGAAGTCGGCGTCCGAGGGCTTCGGGTTGTTCGTGCCGTCGATCTGGCCCATCAGGTTGCGGCCGGTCATCGGGTGGGCGGTCGCGCCCGGCGTGCGGTTGAAGCCGTTCATCTGCCAGCGCAGGCGGGCCGTATCGCCCGCCTTCTTCTGGAGCAGGCGGAGGGCGTGGAAGGCCACGAGGGCGTCGTCGGCGCCGATCTGGACCCACAGGTCGCCCTCGCTGCGCCTGGCGTCGAGCGCGTCACCGGTGAAGGCGGGCAGCGGCTCCAGGGCGGCGGGCCGCTTGTCGGCCAGGCCGGTCCGGTCGAAGAAGCTGCGGCCGAAACCGAAGGTGACGGTCAGGGACGACGGTCCCGCGTCGAGCGCGACGCCCGACGTGTCGTCCTGGGCCTGCCGGCCCGCCATCATGTCCGCCGCGATCGCCGACCAGCGGCGCAGCAGTGCCGCCGCGGCCCTGCGGTCGGTGCCGGGCGCGAGGTCGAAGGCGGCCAGGTGGCCGTGCGCCTGGGCGGGCTGGACGATGCCCGCCTGGTGGGCACCGTGGAAGGGCGCGCTGGCCGACCCGAGGGAGGTGAGGGGCTCGGGCCTGCCGCGTACCGCCGCGGCTCCGGCGGCCCCCGCGCCCGCGCCCACGACGAGCGCGCCCGCGCCCGCGGCCCCGGCGGTGCCCAGCAGCCGTCGCCGGGAGACGACCGTGGTGCCGCCCGGCAGGGCGGCGGCCCGGTCGCCCGAGGCGTCGGTGGTGCCGGCGCCGCCGGCCGCGAGGCTGCGGGAAGAGGCGCGCGAGCCGTGGGGGCCGGTCTTGCCCGCCCGTTCGCCGGAGGTGGCCGGGGAGCCCTTGCCGGAGTTCCGCCCGGAGCCGCCCGTGTTCTTGCCGGAGTTCGCGTCGGACGCGGTGTCAGTCGTGTCAGCCATCAGGTGATCTTCACGTTCTCGATCTCGGTGACCTGGTCGATGTCCGAGGTCCGTACGGTCAGGGACAGCTGCCAGTCACCGGCCATGGGCAGCCGGAATCCCGTGGCCTGCCACTGTCCAGGGGACTGACGTCGGAGCGCGGCCCGCAGGGGGCCGATCTCGTTCTCCCTCTCGGTCAAGGAAAGTGTCAGCTCGGGTACGTCCACCGGCCGCCCGGAAGCGTCCGTGAGGGTGACGGTGACGGTGTTGCCGCCGGAACGCGCCGGGTCGATGACGACCCGGGCGGTGCCCCGGCCGTTCGCCCCGCCTGTGTCGTAGGCGATCCGCACCTCGGCCGGACCGCCGGCCGAGGGCGCCGCGGACTTCCCCGCGGCCTGCCGCTGTTCGGTCTCGGCGCGGCCCGGCTGGGTGCTCGTGAGCAGGGTGGTGACGGCGAGCACGACGACCGCCACGGCGGTCTCGGCCAGCACCGAGCGGCGCAGGCCCGTGCGCACCCCGTCCGCGTCCCGCTCGCGCCGCCCGGCGGCCCGGTCCAACGCCGCCTGCTGCCGCGCGAGCTGCGCGGCCCGGACGGGGTCCGCGGCCTTTCCGGCCCCCGTCCCGCCCGCCGCCGCCGTGGCCTTCCGCGGCTGCCGGCCGGGCTGCCGCCGGGTCGCCGAGGCGTCCGTGAGCCGCCCCGTCCAGCGCCGGGAGAAGAACGCGAGGGCCACCAGGGCGGCCACCAGCACCGCCTTGATCAGCAGCAGCCGCCCGTACTCCGTGCCCGTCAGCGCGCCCCACGAGCCCACCTGCCGCCAGGACTGGTAGACGCCGGTCACGACCAGGACGCACACCGAGGCGAAGGCGAGCCGGGAGAAGCGCTCGACCGCCGACCGCCGCACCGGCACCCCGGACCACAGCGTGGCCAGCAGCGCGGCGAGGCCGCCCAGCCACACCGCCACGGCCAGCAGGTGCGCCACGTCGGCCGGCATCGCCAGCCACGGCTGGAGGCCCGCCGACGCGTGCTCGGCCATCGCCCAGGTGGCCGCGAGGCCGCCCGCGACGACCGCGCCCCCGGCGCCGAGCCCGTACGCGACGCCCCGCCGCGGCGCGTCCGGGCCGTCGGCGCGGCCGCGCGGCGCGGCGTCCTCCCGGGCGTACGTACCGAACAGCACCGCCAGGAAGACCGCCGCCGCGCTCAGCAGCAGCAGCCGCGACAGCAGGGCCGCGCCCGGCTTGGTGGACAGCACGTCGCCGAGCAGCGACAGGTCCGCGACGGAGCCGAGGCCCTTGCCGCTCGTGTAGGCGCCGCGCAGCAGCAACAGCAGGGTCGTCGAGACGAACAGCCCGACCCAGCCGCCCACCGCGACGCGCTGCACCGGGCGCGACGAGCGGCAGACGCCCGCGAAGACGCAGCCGCCCACGAGCAGCACGAAGCCGGCGTAGGCGGCGTAGCGCCCGATGTCGTAGAAGGTCTCGACGGCGGGGTCGATCTCGGTGGCCGCCGACTTCACGGTCACGGTGGTCTTCGACGGCGCGCCGACGGAGAAGGTGAAGGCCCCGGCCACCGGGTGGCTGTCCGCCGAGACGGCCTGCCAGGCCACCGTGTACGTGCCGTCGGCGAGGCCCGTCCGCAGCGCGACGGCCGCCGAGTCGGACCTGCCGTCGACGTGCGCGGGCCTGCCCTCGTCGACGCGCCCGCCGCGCGGGTCCAGGACGCGCACCGAGTCGGGGCTCAGCAGCACGCCCTCGGAGAACGTGAGGGTGACCCGGCCCGGCGCGGACGGCAGCACCGAGCCGTCGGCCGGGTCGGTGGCCGTCAGCGCGGCGTGCGCCGACGCCGTGCCCGCGCCGAGCGTGAGCGTGCACAGCAGCGCGGCGAGGAGGGCGCCGAGCAGCGTCGGCACCCGTCTGGCGGTGCCCCGGACGGCGGCCCGTCCGGCCGTGGCCCGCGGGGCGGTCCGTCGTCCGGTGGTCGGGGTCATGGCGGCGTCAGTCCTTGGGGGACGGGGGCCGGTAGGAGGCGGACTCGACCGGCACCTGGATCTTGATGGGCGCCGACGTGGCGAAGTGCAGGGTGAACTCGACCTTCTCGCCCGTCTTCGGCAGGTGGTCGAGCTTGCCCAGCATCAGGTGGCTGCCGCCGCGCGCGAGCGAGAGCTCGCCCTTCGCGGGCACCTCCAGCTTCTGCGCGTGCTTCATCTGCGAGCCCTCGGTGGTGTGCATGGTCACGTCGGGCGAGAGCGGGCTGGTGACCCCGGTGAGTTGGTCGGCCTTGCCGCCGTCGTTCTTGACGGTGAAGTAGGCGGCCGCCATGTCCGCCATCGCCGGCTGCGGCAGATAGGCGCCGCTGACCGACAGTTCGGCCTTGTCGGACGTCCCCGAGCCCGAGTCGCAGCCGGTGACCAGGAGCAGCGCCCCGGCGACGGCGAGCGGAAGGGCGGCGGCGGTGATGACGGTGGCCTTGCCCATCGTCCTGGCGCGCGTCACGGGTTCTCCCCCTTGACGATCTTCGGGAGGTCCGCGGCGTACTGCTCGGACGTGCTGGACGCGGTGAAGATCCAGTGACCGCCGTCGTCCTTCGGCGAGAAGCCGACGACCTCGGCGCCGTGGCTCACGGTCACGGAGCCGTCCTTCTCCTTCTTCGCCGGCTCGACCAGGATCCCGAGCGGCTTGGCCGCCGCCTCGATCGTGGCGAAGTCACCGGTCAGGCCCACGATGTCCTGACCGCCCTGGGCGTCCAGCCACTCGCGCATCCGCCGGGGGGTGTCGCGTTCGGGGTCGGTGGTGACGAAGACGACCTGGAGCTTGTCCTGGTCCTCCTTGGGCAGCTTCTTCTCCGCCGCCGCGATGTCGGAGACGACCGTCGAGCACACGTCGGGGCAGTAGGTGTAGCCGAAGTAGAGCAGGACCGGCCGGCCCTTGGTCTCCTTGACCAGCTCGTACTTCTTCTCCGACGTGTCCGTCAGGACCAGGTCCGGCTTGGCCTTGGGGGAGTCCAGGGTGATCGCCCCGGCCTTCCTCGGCTCGGCGGAGACGTCGGCCACCGGCTTGTCGCCGGACGCGGAACCGGAGCCGCCGCAGGCGGTCAGGGTCAGGGCGGCGGCGGTGGCGAGCGCCGCGCCCAGGAACTTGGTGCGCATGGAGTGCTTTCTCCAGGAAGTGCGGGTGTGCGGGAAGTGTCGGTCACGCACGGGCCGGTGGGGCGTTCGGCGCGCCCCGCCGGCCCGGTCCGTCCGGGGGGCCGCCGGGCGTCAGGCGGACGTGCGGCGACGACCGGCGAGCACGCCGAAGGCCACGCCGAGCACGCCGACCACGATGCCGACGACGCCCAGCACGCGCGCGGTGGTGTCGGAGCCGCCGGCCGCCTCGGCCTTGTCGTCCGCGGCCGCCGCCTTGGCGTCCTTGCCGTCCTGGTGACCGGCGCTCTTGGCGTCGGCGCCCTTGTCGACGAGCTTCAGCTTCGGAGCCGGGTGCTCGGGCTCCGCACCGCCGGGGGTGGACGGGTCGATCCAGCGCACCACGTCGTCGTCGGAGTACGTCTGCAGGGCCTTGAACACCAGCTCGTCGGTGTCGGTGGGGAGCTGGCCGACCGACAGCGGGAACTGCTGGAACTGCCCCGGGTCGATCTTGCCGCCGCTCCACGTGACCTTGCTGACGGCCTCGTCGATCGTCTTGCCGTGCATCTGCAGGGGCTTGTCGAGCTTGGTCTTCTCGACCTTGACGTCCCAGCCCGGCACGGCCTGCGGCATGACCGAGGCCAGCGGGTGCTTGGGGTCGAGGTTCAGCTCGACCTTGACCGTCGACGCGTTGTCCTTCTCGTTCGGCACCTTGACGGAGATGGTGCTGTAGCCGCCCTTCTCGGCGGTGCCCGGCTGGACGGACACGTGCGCGAAGGCGGGGCCGGCGAGCAGGAGGACACCGCCGGCGGCGATGCCACCGATGACGGAGGTACGACGGACGGCACGGATACGCGATGCGTTCATGGGAAAACACTCCACAGGCAGGAGGGGACGGAAGAGCCGGCGCGCGTGCGGCGACGGCGCGACCGCCCTCCCGTCGTGGTGCCGGAGGGTGTGCCGCGTCGTCAGGCCGCCAGGGCGAAGCGCGGCGGGCCCCGCCTGATCACGAAGTGCTGGAGCACCGGCTCCCGCGCCGGTCGTTCGTCGTCGTGTGCGCCCCGTCGCGACACGGCCGGCCGATCGGGGACCTGGGGGCGTACGAACAGCAGCAGGGCGCCCAGTGTTTGCACGAGCGCCGCCTCCGCGACCCCGCGCGCCGAATCCGCCGACAGCTCCAGCACCCGCCACAGGGTGGCCTCGCCGCGGCGCAGCAGCCAGCCCACGGCGACGGCCGCGAGGAGGTGGCCGAGCAGCATCGGCAGCGAGAGCGGCAGGAGGTGCGCGAGGACGTTTCCGGACGGCTGGGGGCCGCCCGCCGGCACGCCGGCCGCCATGGGATGGACGGCCGGGTCGAACCCGGCGCCGATGATCACCCGGCGGGCCTCGTCGGCCGTGGCCGCGCGGGGCTGGTTGCAGGTCAGCTGCGCGGCGAAGTCGATCAAGTGGCCCTCGGCGCCCGCGCGGCGGGGGGCCGCCGGGTGCTGCTGCGCGAGCCCGAAGAGGGTGTGCAGCGCGAGCTGGCCCACGGCCAGGCAGGCCGCGATCCCCGGCAGCGAACGCTCGCGACCGGCCAAGGCCACGGCCACGGCGAAGACGAGCAGGAAGGCCGCGCCCAGCGTCCACAGCGGGACGCTTGCGCAGGACGCCAGCACGTGCCCGCCCGCGGACAGCAGAACACAGACCGCGGTGAACACCGCGGCCCGTATCAGTCGCAGATCGGCGCCGGCGCGCGCGACGGGGTGAGGCATGGCTGCGCCATCATCCCACCGCCCCCACCGGATCCCCACGGCAGGGGTGACCCGGTCCGTCACCTTGATCCTCTTTGGCCGGCACGGGATTTCCGGTCCGGGGCGGGAGGCGGACCTCCCGCGCGGCGGGCGCGCGCCGCACCCGGGGACCCGTCGTGATCCACTCGGCGTGCCCCGGGCTTTTCCGGGGTCCGCCCGGCTCCCCACCCGGGATCTTCTCGGGATCGGCTCCTCGTCCACCGGTTTCTCACACTTCCATACACGTCCCCACCTGCTCCGCGCGTCCGCCGAATGAGGGGACTCACACGCCGGGCAGGCTTATGGCGCCCTTCGCGCGGCTATACGTATCGGTATGTCGAGCCGCAGCCAGGAGGCTGAGCATGAGCATTTGGTGGTCACTCCACTTGCGGCGCGAGGCCGCGAGCGTTCCGCTCGCCCGGCGGCTTCTGATCGGTGCCATGGAAACGGCCGGGGTCGACCCGGAAACCTCCTACGACCTGGCCGTCGCGCTCAGCGAAGCGTGTGCGAACGCCGTGGAGCACGGCGGTGACGCCTCCACCGGCTACCGGGTCACCGCTCTGATCGACGGGGACACCTGCCGCATCGAGGTCACCGATTCCGGCCCCGGGTTCGCCGACCGGCCCCGGCGCCCCCGCCGCCACACGGCGCGCACCGCATACGTCAAGGCCCCGGCCTCCGTGCACGAAGAGCACGGCCGGGGCCTGTTCCTGATCGCGTCCCTCACCGACCACGTCCAGGTCGACAACCGCCCGGGGCACCAGGGCGCGGTGGTGAGCTTCGACAAGATCCTCAAATGGAGAGAGGGCGGGCCGCCCGCGGCGGCGTTGCTCCGAGCGTCATAGGCCGAGGGGCCCGGGCGCGTCGCCGGCCGCGACGGTCCCGGGCGGCGGGATCCGCGGGGAACCGCCGCGTCCCTCCTACGGCACCGCCACGATCCCCTCTATCTCCACGGCCAGTTCGGGCTTGGCCAGGCCGGCCACGACGGCGAGCGTGTGGGCGGGGTACACCCCGTCCGGGTACCACTTGGCGAAGTACTCGTCGCGGCCCGTCATGAAGCCGGCCAGGTGGCCGGGGTCGGTGCCGGAGACGAGGGTGACGAGCTTGACCAGGTCGCCGGGGCCGGCGCCGAGGTGGTCCAGGAGCGCCTCGATGTTGGCGAAGGCCTGCCGGGTCTGCGCGGCGGCGTCCGGCCCCGCCAGCTCGCCGTCAGGGCGGATGCCCACCTGGCCGGAGATCCACACCAGGCGGTGGCCTGCGGGTGCCTCGGCGAGGTGGCTGTACTTGCCGACCGGAGCGGCGATCTCGGACGGGTTCCAATAGCGTGCCATGACGTTTCTCCGTTACATGTGAGTACGCGCGGTACCAGTGGGGTGAGCGTACGAGGCGGGCGCACGGGCCCCTGAGCGCCGGCAGCACGCCGAGGACGCGTGCCGGGGGCCGCGGGCCGTGCCGGGGACACGAGGGGGCCGTGGAGGCAGCGCCTGCCGCGTCGACGACGCCGCCCTTGACCCTGCCCCCAGGGGCAGGGTCTAGCCTCCGGGAAGCCGGGCGACGAAGGAGGACGCGACGCCATGAGGATCGGTGACCTCGCACGACGGGCGGGCGTGACGGTGAAGGCCGTGCGCTACTACGAGGCGCTGGGCCTGGTCGCGCCCGTCCGGCTGGCCAACGGGTACCGGGACTACGCGGAACCGGACGTGCGGCTCGTCCGCGAGATCAAGGAACTGGGCCGGCTCGGCATCCCCGCCGAGCGCACCCGCCCGTTCCTGGACTGCCTGGCGGCCGGCGGCCCGCACGCCGACGACTGCCCCGCCTCGCTGGCCGGCTACCGCGAGGCCATCGACGAGCTGACCGGGCGGATCGACGCCCTGACGGCCCGCCGCACGGCGCTGGCCGCGCGGCTGCACGAAGCCGCTCACCGCAACAGCACCGTACGAGGAGACGCGATGACCGAATTCCACCGGCTGCCCGCCGGCCTGCCCGTGCCCGAGGACGACGGGGCGGCCGCGCACCTGCCGGGCCTCGCCATGCCGCCCCTCACGCTGGCGGCCACCTCGGGGGAGAAGGTCCGGCTGGACGAGCCCGTGCCGGGCCGCACCGTGATCTACGCCTACCCGCTCACCGGCCGTCCCGGCACCGACCTGCCCGAGGGCTGGGACAGCATTCCCGGTGCCCGCGGCTGCACCCCCGAGTCCTGCGGCTTCCGCGACCACCACCAGGAGCTGGCGGAGGCCGGCGCCACCCGGGTGTTCGGCCTGTCCAGCCAGGACACCGCCTACCAGCGCGAGGTCGTCGAGCGGCTGCACCTGCCGTTCGCGATGCTCTCCGACCCGGGGCTGGACCTGGTCCGGGCCCTGGACCTGCCCACGTTCGAGGTCGAACTGGCGGGCCGGACGACACCGCTGTACAAGCGGCTCACCCTGATCGTCCGCGACGGCGTCATCGAGCGCGTCTTCTACCCGGTCTTCCCGCCGGACCAGCATGCCGAGCAGGTCCTCGGCTGGCTGTGGGCGCACCCCGCCTGACCCGGACGCGAAGACGACGTGAGTCGCGGCCCGCCCGGCGGACCGCGACTCACGCGCGCGTGCTCGTGTGGTGCGTCAGGCGTGTCAGCCCTTCAGGGCGGCCATCCACGCCTCGACGTCCGCGGAGGCGCGCGGCAGCCCGGCGGAGAGGTTCCGGTTGCCGTCCTCGGTGACCAGGATGTCGTCCTCGATCCGGACGCCGATGCCGCGGTACTCCTCGGGCACGGTCAGGTCGTCGGCCTGGAAGTACAGGCCGGGCTCCACGGTCAGCACCATGCCGGGCTCCAGGACGCCGTCCACGTAGGTCTCCGTGCGGGCCACCGCACAGTCGTGGACGTCCAGGCCGAGCATGTGGCCGGTGCCGTGCAGGGTCCAACGGCGCTGGAGGCCCAGCTCCAGGACGCGCTCGACCGGGCCCTCGACCAGGCCCCACTCGACGAGGCGCTCGGCGAGCACGCGCTGCGCGGCGTCGTGGAAGTCGCGGTACTTCGCGCCGGGCCGGACGGCCGCGATGCCGGCCTCCTGGGCCTCGTAGACCGCGTCGTAGATCTTGCGCTGGAGCTCGGTGTACGTGCCGTTGACCGGCAGCGTGCGGGTGACGTCGGCGGTGTAGAGGGTGTGGGTCTCCACGCCCGCGTCCAGCAGGAGCAGCTCGCCGGAGCGGACCGGGCCGTCGTTGCGCACCCAGTGCAGGGTGGTGGCGTGCGGGCCGGCGGCGCAGATGGAGCCGTAGCCGATGTCGTTGCCCTCGACGCGGGCGCGCAGGAAGAACGTTCCTTCGATGTAGCGCTCGCTGGTCGCCTCGGCCTTGTCGAGGACCTTCACCACGTCCTCGAAGCCGCGGACGGTGGAGTCGACGGCCTTCTGCAGCTCGCCGATTTCAAACGCGTCCTTCACCAGGCGCTGCTCGCTGATGAAGACGCGCAGCTCCTCGTCGCGCTCGGCGGTGACCTTGTCGGTCAGGGCGCTCTCGATCCCGGCGTCGTGGCCGCGGACGACGCGCACCGGGCCGGTGGCCTCGCGCAGCGCGTCGGCCAGCTCGCGGACGTCGCGGGCGGGCACGCCCAGCAGCTGCTCGGCCTCGCCCAGGCTGTGGCGGCGGCCGACCCACAGCTCGCCCTGGCCGTCGAGCCAGAACTCGCCGTTCTCGCGGTTGGAACGCGGCAGCAGGTAGACCGTGGCCTCGTGGCCCTCCGCACCCGCCGGCTCCAGCACGAGGACGCCGTCCTCGGTCTGGTCACCGGTGAGGTAGACGTACTCCGTCGAGGCGCGGAAGGCGTACTCGGTGTCGTTCGAGCGGGTCCGCAGGTTGCCGGCCGGGACCACCAGGCGCTCGCCCGGGAAGCGGGCGGACAGCTCGGCGCGGCGGCGGGCGGTCTCGGCGGCCTGAGGTATCGGCTGGAGATCACGCAGCTCGGTGTCGGCCCAGCCGGACTTCATGTTGTCGGCAAGCTCGTCGGAGACGGCGGGGTAGAGGCCGTTCTTCCGCTGCTTGATCGGCTCGTCACCTTCGGGGTTCTCGGGTGCGGGCTGCTCAGTCACTGGTTTTCCTCCTCGGACGGGGCCGCTTTCCATCGTATGTGGGGGAGAAAGCGGCCGAGAAGGCTGTGACGCAACAGTCAGCGGCGGACATGTGTTCATACAAGATCACCACGCCGCCCCGCGGGGACTCGCCCGCGCCCGGCTCAGTCGAAGTGCGCGACCAGCAGGACGACGTCCTCGCGCCCGTCCGCCGGATCGTCGTCCTCCGGCAGCACCGTCCGCAGCACGTGGTCCGCGATGGCCTCCGGGTCGTGCCGCGCGGCCCTCGGCACGCCCGCCGCGGCCGCGTGCAGCCGGGCGAAGGCCCGGTCGATGGCGTCACCCGTGCGGTGGAGCAGCCCGTCGCTGTAGAAGAGGAGCGTTTCTCCGGGTTCCGGTTCGATCTCCACGCTGGGCGCCTCCCAGCAGGCGAGCATGCCCAGCGGTGCCGAGAGCGACGTCTCCACGTACTCGGCGCGGCCGGAGCCGATGATCAGCGGTGAGCAGTGCCCCGCCCCGGCGATGACGACCTTCCGGACGGCGGGCTCGCAGTACGCGAACAGGGCGGTCGCCGTGCGGGCGGGCTCGGTGATCCTCAGCAGCAGTTCCAGGTCGGACAGGACGGCGACCGGATCCTCGCCCTCCATCACGGCGTACGCCCGCAGCGACGCCCGCAGCCGGCCCGTCGCGGCGACTGCGCCGGGTCCGGAGCCGGTGATTCCGCCGATGGCCAGGCCCAGCGCCCCGTCGGGCAGCGGCAGCGCGTCGTACCAGTCCCCGCCGCCCTGGGGCCCGGTGCGGTGACGGACCGCGAGGCGCACGCCCGGCACCCGGGGCAGCCGGCTGGGCAGCAGTTCCTCACGCAGCGCGGCCACCGTCTCGCGGGCCCGGGTCAGCTCCAGCAGCCGGGCCAGGTGCTCGGTCGCGTGGGCGCAGTAGAGGCCGGCCAGGTGCCGCTGCCGGTCGGTGGGCTCGGCCGGCTCGTCGTACAGCCACACGGCGGCGCCAATGCGGCCCGCGGCCGGCGGAGCGCCGCCCTCCGGCCCGGAAACGGCCGACTCCAGCGGCACGGCGTAGCTCGCGCCGTAGCCGAGCCGGGCTGCGACCTCGCGGTGGCGCGGATCCAGGCCCTCCTCGCGCGCGATGTCGGGGTGGGCCGTGCCGGTCCGCACACCCGCCGGCGGCAGGTCGTCCAGGAGCCGTACGTAGGGGCTGCCCGGCGCGCCGGGGTCGTGCGGGATGGTCTCGATGTGGCCGAGGTCGGCGCGGCCGAGGCCCAGCGCGGCGGTGACGGGGTGGCCGGTGCCGGCGGCGGGGTGGAGGGTGACCAGGCCCCGTCCGGCGCCGACGAGCGAGGCTCCGGCGCGCAGCAGCTCGTGCAGGGCGTCGTCGAGGGTCGCGGTCCGGGTGAGCCGTTCGGTCAGTTCCTGGAGCGTGGTGAGGTCGGAGACCCAGCCGGCGAGGCGGTCCTGCACCAGGAGGCCGGGGGCGGGCACGGCGGGCTCGGCCGCGGCGGGGGGATGGGGAACCGCCGGGGCGGAAGTGTGCGCCGGGGCGGGGGCCGGAGGACTGATTCCAGCCACTTTCGGAAGGTGCGGGGTGGTCATGGCCGTCTGCCCGGGCCGTGTCGCGCCGTACTGCGCTCCGAGCCCGTCCGGAAAGCGCGCGGGGGCAGACCGGAGAACCCTCGTGACCAGCCGGTTGGCCTGTGTCTTCTGCTCCGTAGCACCGCAAACCCCCTGTCGTGTTGCGCGCTGGCAGTGCTCCACATGTACACGCCCGGGTAAGGGAATGTCCAGCATTGGACCAGTGGGATTGGTGGTGTCTGATGAGGTTCGGTGCGCCGTGAAGTTTGGCCGGAAAATAGTGCCGTGGCCTCTGATTTGCTGTCGACTGGCGTCGCTCCAACAGCGCGTCGCATCCACCGTGGTGGGTACGTACTCGGAGAAGGGCACCGGCAGTTGGGGCCGCCCCGCAACCCGGTGGCGGGCCCGAGCGTCCTATCGGTCAACGGCCACGCCCGTCCCCGAGCGGCGTGGGGCAACCCATGCCACAGGCGAGGGGCGCACCGGCTCAGCACGAAGCGCCATACGCGCGCCACCCCCCGCCAGGTTTCACGCTCGGCCCGCGGCGTGATGCGCTGCGTTGTACGCGTTGGTGACGTGTGATCCATGTGGTGATTCGGTCCCAGGGGGCCACGGCGCGTTGAGTACCGCACCGAGCAGTGCCCGTAGTGCCATGTAGTCCCCGTGGTCCCCTGGGCCGCGCGCAGTCCCTGCAGTTCCCGCACCTCCGCAATTCCGCAGTTCCCGCAAGCCATGTGGCTCATGTGATGGACGCAGTCCGCGTGGCGCATGCGGTTCGTGTCAGCGTGTTCAAGGTTCATGTACGTGCAAGAAGGCCCTTGTCCCCGACAAGGACCCACCTTCGGCGTTCACGGAAAGGAACGAGCGCTCATGCGCGAGATCCTCGGAAGGCGACGCAAGCTCTCGCTCCGGCGGGCCGGCCGGTCCGCCGTCCTCACCGCGGCCCTGACCTACGCCACGGAGTGGCAGTGGCCCGTACTCCCCGGGGTGGCCCTGCGGCCCGGCATCGGCCGGGGGCGCGAGTGCGCCTGCCCCGACCCCGACTGCGCGGTGCCCGGCGCCCACCCCTTCGACCCGGGGCTGCTGGCGGCGACCACCGACGCCCGGATGGTCCGCTGGTGGTGGACCAACCGTCCCGAGGCCCCCGTCGTGCTGGCCACCGGCGGCCGCGCCCCCTGCGCGGTGAGCCTGCCGGCGGTCGCCGGGGCCCGTGCGCTGGCCGCCTTCGACCGGGCCGGCGTGCGCCTCGGCCCGGTCGTGGCGACGCCCAGCCGCTGGTCCCTGCTGGTGGCCCCCTACTCCCTGGAGGTCCTCGGCGAGCTGCTGCACCGCCAGGACTGGGTGCCCGGTTCGCTGCGTTTCCACGGCGAAGGCGGCTACGCGGTCCTGCCGCCGTCGCCCACGGGCGCCGGGCGGGTGCGCTGGGAGCGCGCGCCGCGGCCGGCGGGGGCGGCCGGAACGCGGGGCGGAAGCTCCGGTTCGGGCGAGCGGAGCCGGGTCGACCGCTGGACCGAGCGGCGGGGCGACCGCCGCGTCGACGGACTGGCGCGGCCGTGGCTGCCCGACGTGGCCACGGTGATCGACGTCCTGGTCGAGCAGAGCGCGAGCACGGGCTCGGGCTCGCCGGGCGGCGGCAACAAGCTGGCGTACTGATGCGGGGACGCATGGGTGCGGGGGCGGGCCGGGATGCCGGCGCGGCGATGCGGTCACGGGTGGGTTCCCGGATCGTCGTGCGCACGGGTCCACGCCTCACCGCCACGACCGCGTCCACTTCGCGTTCACGGTGCGCGCGTAGGGGAGTTGACGCGTCCGTGAGCAGACCGGCGCGCCCGCGCGGGTGAGTGCCCCGCTCAGGGCGTCTGTGAGAGCGCGTACGGACGGGAGACGCACGCGCTCTCACTCGTAAGGGTGTAAGCCGCTCGAAGAACCGCAGGACACGGCCGTGCCGGGCCTCAAACACCCCGTGTTGCCCGTATGTTCGGGGGACAGGGCTGTCCCGGGTGCCGTCAGCGGACACCGCCGGCCCGGCGGGGCGTGCGCGTGAGCCGCCTCCGCGATCGAGCTTCCCCAGCGAGTTGCAGGTGGTCCCATGATGCGTGCGTCCCGTGTTCCCGGCGCGTCCCGGCGGCGCGCGGTGAATCTCCGGATGATCACGCTGGCGGGCGCGGTGGTGCTCGCCTTCGCGCTGCCGCTGGCCGTGGCCTCGGCGGGCCCCGCGGGCCAGGCCGGCCGCGAGAAGGCCCGGGCGAAGTCCCCCGCGAAGGCCGCCCGGGGCGGGAGCCGGGAGCTGCTGCGGCCGGCCGGGGACGCGGAGGGCGCGGAGGACGCGACCGGCCTGGACACCGTCGTCGGCGACGCGCCCGCGGACCCTGGGCGGGGCTCGGTCCGGTGCGGCCCCGAACTCGCCTCTCCCGAGGGCCTGAAGGCGCAGACCTGCGTCCTGGAGCAGGCGCGGTCCAGCTGGGCCCGTACGTACTACCGCAACGCGACGGGCGGCCCGCTCACGGGCGTTCTCACGCTCATGGCCCCCGACGGCCGGACCCTCCAGACGGACTGCCCGATGGCGGCATCCGATGATCCGAAGATGTGTGAGACGCCGCACGAGCCGACCGTGCGCGGACATGGCTCGTATGCGGCGGTCGCGGAGATCGCCTCCACGGAAGGGAACCTGCTGCTCCGCTCGGGCAGCAACTCCCCGTCACCGACGGCGGGTTAGTCCCCCGGCTCCGCAGGGGCCGGGTGAGGACGGGCGCGGGCGGGTGCGGACGGATGCCAGGAGGGGCCGGGTGGGCGTTCGCGGGTCCGTGGGCGGGTGTGCGGAAGGCTCTCCGGCGCTGTCCGGAAGCCGCGGTTCGCGGGCCCTCGGACGGTCCGGCGCCGCGGGGCTGCGGGCCCCGCGCCCGAGGTGCCGGGCGGGTCAGGTCGAGGGCCGCGCCGCGGCTCACGTGGGGCGCGGCAGTCGCCGGCCTGGTGGGAGGCAAGACGGGACCGCTCACCGGCATCGATCGCCGAGGTGCCCGAGGAGAGCTTCACGTTCTTGATCACCCACCCGGGGCGGCGGCCGCCGGGCCGGGATGCCGGCGGGCGGGACCGGGGCCCGCGGCCGGGGTGGGAACACCGGCTTCGAAGGGCTCCGGACATGGAAGCGCCCGGTCGCTGGCGACGGGGGATGCACCAGCGACCGGGCTCCTAGAACGGTAACAAGAGATCGGCGGTTCGCAAATTCGATCGTGGATTTCCGGACGCCTATTTCCGAGCCCCCAGCGGGAGTTGTGACAGGAGTCACGCGGCTTGACCCCGCGTTTACCCGGCGCAGCACCCGGAAATCGTTCCTCCGGCCCCCTGAGCGGCGCGGCTGATTCCATGCCTTTCCGCGCCGCCTCCCGTTCGACTGAAGGAACGTCAGTTGAGCGTGACCTGACGGCTCGTGAGGCCGCCGCGCGCCCGGCGCTCCTCGGGCGTCAGCGGCGCGGTGTCCGCCAGAGCGCCCGCCAGGCGCTCCGCGAAGGCGGCCGCCGGCTTCTCCACGTCCTCGGCCCGCACGGAGCCCGGCAGGTCCCACACCGGCACGGTGAGGCCGTGCGCGCGGAACGACCCGACCAGGCGGGTGCCCTCGCCGAGCGAGGTCTCGCGGGCCGCGTGCAGCCGGGCGAGAGCGTCCAGCAGCTGCTCCTCCGGGTGCGTCATGACCCAGCGCAGGTGGTTCTTCTCCGGCGTCTCGCACCAGTACGCCGCGTCCACGCCGGCGAGGCGCACGGTCGGGATGGCGGCGGCGTTGGCGCGCTCGAGGGAGGCGGCGACCTCACCCGTGACGTTCTCGGCGTTGTCCACCCAGAACTCGAAGCCCGTGTGGACCGCCGGCTCGAACGGGCCCTCCAGGTCCAGCAGGTCCTGGAGCCGCGGCCCGTCGGCGTTGACGCGCGTGGTCTCGATGGGGGTGCCCGGCTCGGCGTCGAGCGCGCGCTGGAGAGTGTCGGCGAGGTCGCGGCTGAGGTCACCGGTGGGGGTGTCGTTCTGCAGGCCGAGCAGCACGGAGCCGTCGTCGCGGCGCAGGGCGGGCCACGCCATCGGCAGCACGGTCGCGAGCCGCACCGACGGAACGCCCTCGGGCAGGCCGCCCTTGAGCTTCAGCTCCACGGTCGCGGCGGGGACCAGCTCGCGCAGGGCGACCCAGTCGGCCTCGCCGGGCAGCCCCTCGAAGGGCCGCTGCACGAGCTCGACGGCGGCGTGCGAGGCCGCACGGCCGTGGCAGGCCTTGTAGCGCCGGCCCGAGCCACACGGGCAGGGCTCGCGGGCGCCGACGACGGGGATCGGCGCGTCGCCTGCCTGCGGCTTGGCGGCCTGGGACTGGGGGCGGCGCTTCTTGGCCATGGTGTGCGTGTCTCCCGATCGGTGCGTCCGTCTTACGGGCGCGAGCCTAGCGCTCGGGGTGCCCGCACAGACGCTGCGCGCCCCGGGTGCTCTACGCGCGTCGTCGGGACGCCGGGATCGCGGCGCCAGGACGCCTGGAGGGCGCTGTCGCGTCAGGGGGTGGCGGGGGCGGGTGGTGCCGGCGGGTGGTGCCCGCTGCTCGTGTCAGCTGGTCGCGTGAGCTGGTCCCGCTGAGCTGGTCCCGCTGAGCTGGTGGTGCCAGCGGGTGGCGTGAGCACGTCGTGTCCGACTGGTCGCGCCGGTGGGCCGTGCCAGCGGGTCGTGCCGGCTGGTCGTGGCAGCTCGTCACGTCGGCGGGCCGCGCGTCAGCTGGTCGCGTCAGCGCGTCGTGTCAGGCGCAGTCGTCATGCGGGGCGCCGTCGTCATGCCCGGCACCCTCGTCCTGTCAGGCGTCGCCGTCCTGTCAGGCGTCGCCGTCCTGTCGGGCGTCGCCGCTCCGTCTGTCATGCCGTCATGTCAGCTCGTCCAGATCGGAGAAGGCCAGGAGCGGGTCGGCGTCGACGCGCGTAGCGAAGCTGCACCGCGCGGAGAGCGCCGCCCACACCGTCACCTCGCCGGAGGCGTCGCGGACGCCCCAGTCCTGGGAGAGCGCACTGATGATGTTCAGTCCGCGGCCGCCGCGCGCGGTCACCGAAGGCGTGGCCGGAAAAGGCCGGGTCGGGCCGCCGCCGTCGGTGACCTCGACGGTGAGCCGGCCGCGCTCGTCGACGCGCCAGGCCGCCCGGAAGCCGCCGGTCGCGCCGTTGCCCCCGCTGATTCCGCTGCCGCCGCCGTACACGTCGTCGCGCTCGCCGCTCTCACGGCCCAGCGGGCGCCCGTGCCGGTACGCGTTGCTGAGCAGCTCCGAAAGGATCAGTACGGCGTCGTCGATGACCGAATCCGGTACCCCGCTGGAGCGCAAGTCCTTGCGCATCCGGTGTCTTGCCTCGCCCACACCGGCTGGACCATGGGGTACGGCCATGATCGACGACGTGGGCACCTCCTGTGCCACCACCAACGCCACCCCCGAGACCTCCTTTGCCCCACGTCAGGGGATGGATGCCCCAATGGCCTGGACCGGAAACCGGCCAACCTCGACACGGTGGGGCACTCAGGCGACTCGAATACCCACCGAACGCGCCGGTGCACTCCATGTAATGGCCGCTAGCGTCGACCAAGTTGGGTAAGCACCGCCTTGGGCCGGTTTGTGATCACCGCGTCCACGCCCAGGCGCACGCACAATTCGACGTCCTCCGGCTCGTTCACCGTCCAAACGTGCACCTGGTGGCCCGCGCGGCGCAGTCTCGCCACGTAGTCGGGGTGGTTGCGGACGATCCGGATGCTGGGTCCCGCGATGCCCACGCCCGTGGGCAGCCGGCCGTCGCGGTAGCGGGGGGTCAGGAACTGCATCAGGTAGACGGTCGGCAGGCCGGGCGCCGCCGCCTGGACCCGGTGCAGTGAGCGTGCGGAGAAGCTCATGATCCGTACGGGCGAGGGGTCGTCCCGCGGCGGAGCGGCCAGCCCGAAGCGGTCGAGGAGGGTCAACAGCCGCTCCTCCACCCGGCCCGCCCAGCGGGTGGGGTGCTTGGTCTCGATGGCCAGCTCGACGCGGCGGCCCGAGTCGGCGACGAGTTCGAGGAGGCGCTCAAGGGTGAGGACGGAGGTGCGGTCGGGGTCGGGGCCGGAACCGGGCGCGAGGCCGGGGAGGTTCCCCGGGGTCGGGACCGCGGGGTCGTCCGGGGCCCGCCCGGGCGCCCGCTCGGTGTCGCGGTCGGGGGCCTCGGGCTCGGATCCGGTGGCCTTCCACGAGCCGAAGTCGAGCGCCGCGAGGTCGGCGAGCTCCAGGGTGGAGACGGCGCCGCGGCCGTTGGACGTGCGGTTCACGCGGCGGTCGTGCACGCAGACGAGGTGCCCGTCGGCGGTCAGCCGCACATCGCACTCCAGCGCGTCGGCGCCGTCCTCGATCGCCTTGCGGTAGGCGGCCAGCGTGTGTTCCGGGGCTTCGTCGGAGGCGCCGCGGTGGGCCACGACGTCGAGGGGGTGACGCTCGGAGCGGCCGTCCTGTTGCCGGTGTGCGTAGGTCACCGCGTCATGGTGCCACCACCTGGCACAATCGCGCATGCGGTCCTATTTGCCCTGGAGTAAGGACGGCTGGTCGAGGTCACAGCCTCCGCTTACGGTGGTCTGACGTGGGATGGGAAAGGCTAGACGTCAGACGTATGTGAGCATGCGTCTGTGAGCGTGGCCGGGCGTCGCGACGCAACCGATTCGTGCATCCGACAGAGGAGACACCTGTGAGCACCGAGAACGACGGCGCCGCCATTCCGTCCGCGGCGGGGACGCGGCCGGAGTCTCCGACGCAGGCGCCCACGGACCCGCAGGCGCACGCGCCGGCCGAGGCTCCCGCGCCGGACGCGCACGTCCCGGCGGCGGGGGGCGGCGAGGCCACCGCCGCGGAGACCGCCACCGCGCAGCAGCCCGTGACGCCGGCCGCCACCGAGCGGACCGCGCAGCTCCCGCCCGTACCGGCGATGCCCCCCGCGGCCGCCGCGCCCGGCGACCCCGCACAGCAGCAGGCGGCCTTCGCGGCCGCCGGGGCTTCCGGTCCGGGGCCCGCCGGGACGTCCGGGGCCGCCGGGGCCTGGTACGGCGGCGCCGACGCGCCCCCGCCCTACGGCGGGGCCGCCGGCGGTGCGCCGGGCGGCCCGGCCACGCCGTGGGGTGCGCCGCCCCCGCCGCCTCCGCGCAAGCGGTCCGGCGGCCTGGTGGCGGCGGTCCTCGCGGCGGCCCTGCTGGCGGGTGGCATCGGCGGCGGCGTCGGTTACTGGGCCGCCGACCGCAACGGCAGCGACGGCTCCACCACCGTCTCCTCCTCGGGCGACCCCAAGACCGAGAGCCGCGCGCCGGGCTCGGTCGCGGACATCGCCGGCAAGGCGCTGCCGAGCGTCGTGACCATCGAGGCGCAGAGCAACAGCGGTGAGGGCGGCACGGGCACCGGCTTCGTCTACGACAAGCAGGGCCACATCCTCACCAACAACCACGTGGTGGCCTCGGCCGCCGAGGGCGGCAAGCTCCAGGCGACGTTCTCCGACGGCAAGAGCTACGACGCCGAGGTCGTCGGCCGCGCCCAGGGTTACGACGTGGCGGTCATCAAGCTGAAGGACCCCTCGGGCGCCAAGCTCAACCCCCTGCCGCTCGGCGACTCCGACAAGGCGGCGGTCGGCGACGCGACCGTGGCGATCGGCGCGCCCTTCGGCCTCTCGGGCACGGTCACGACGGGCATCGTCAGCGCCAAGAAGCGCCCGGTGGCCTCCAGCGACGGCGGTGGCGGCGGCCAGGCGTCGTACATGAGCGCCCTCCAGACCGACGCCTCGATCAACCCCGGCAACTCCGGCGGCCCGCTGCTGAACGCCCAGGGCGCGGTCATCGGCATCAACTCCGCCATCCAGTCGGCGGGCAACGGCGGTGGCTTCGGCGGCGGCCAGACCCAGTCGGGCAGCATCGGCCTCGGCTTCGCGATCCCGATCAACCAGGCGAAGAACGTCGCGGACCAGCTGATCAGGAACCACACGCCGATCTACCCGGTCATCTCGGCGACCGTGAACATGAAGGACTCCGGCACCGGCGCCAAGATCGCCGCCAACGGCGCCAACGGCAGCCCGGCGGTCACCCCGGGCGGTCCGGCGGACAAGGCGGGCCTCAAGTCCGGCGACGTGATCGTCAAGCTCGACGACACGAAGATCGACAGCGGCCCGACCCTGATCAGCGAGATCTGGACCCACCAGCCCGGCGACAAGGTGACCGTCACCTTCATCCGCGACGGCAAGCAGTCCACGACGGAGATCACCCTGGGCGAGCGCCGCGGCGACAACAACTGACAGCCCCCGCCCACCCGGTGCCGCCGGCGGCCAGCCCCACGGCTCACCGCCCGGACGCCCCACCCGGTAGGCTGTCCCCGCACTGCCCCGGAGGCGGTGCGGGGAGGCTTGCCCGAGCGGCCTAAGGGAACGGTCTTGAAAACCGTCGTGGCAGCGATGTCACCGAGGGTTCAAATCCCTCAGCCTCCGCCCAGCCCAGCGTAGGCGCTGGTCAGAAGGGGTGCCCCTGGTTGAGGGGCACCCCTTTCGCGTGGGAGCCCGAGCCGCGGCGCGGCCTCGGTATCCAGGCTGAGTATCGCGCTTCCGCTGGTGCGTCAGGCCCGGCCGGGCCGGTCTGGCGGCGGGGGTGAGTGTGTGGGGGCGAAAGCCTGTCCATAGGTTGGCCCGATGGGTTTTCTCGACAGACTGACCGGCACCAGACATCCCGACACCGGTGTCGCACCGCGTTCCGCCGCTGAGGTCCGGGCCGCGCTGCTCGCGGTCAACGGGCCGGGCGTGCCGTACCGCGTGCGCAACGCTCTCCCCCAGGAGCGGGCCGACCTGGTGGCGGAGTGGCGGGTTCCGGAGCGGCGTCTGACTCTCACGACGCGGATGCGGCTGGTTCCGGCGCGCCACGAGGTGCGTGCCGTCGACGAGCAGTGGGAGGCGCGGCCGCGTGAGGACTCCCGTACGTACGTCCGTGGGCAGGTGACCGCGGTGAGCCGGGAGTGGAAGTTCGAGCGGGGGGCCGACGGGCGCCTGCGCTTGAACGAGGTGTTCCGTTTCGATCCTTCGGAGATGAAGGAACCCCTGCGGGGCGCGGTCCTCCGCGCGGGGTGGACCTGGCGCGGAGTGCTGTTCGGGCTGTGACCGGGCCGGGCCGGGCCGGCCCGGGGGCGCGGAGCGGTTCTCCAGGCCCTCCCGCAGTCGTGCCCTCCCGCAGTCGTGGAACGCCGTGGAGGCCACCGCCTTGTTCAGTCGCGGGTCCTTGAGCGGAGGTTCGCCGTAGTCCTCGACCGTGGTGAACACGAATGCGGTGCGGACTCCGTCCACCTCGGTCTCCACGGTGCACTGGCCCGGGATTGGGGGAGCGGGACCACGTCGCCCCCTGTTCGTCGTTCGACGGGAGCGATGTGTGGCGCGCGTGCCGGCAGCCTCACGGATGAGTCGGGCCGTCCGTCTCCCCTCGCACACCGTCGCGAGGCGCACTGCCCCGGCGCGGCGGTCACCGTTCGAGAGCACCGCCAACGGACCGTCCAGCCCGCTTCCCACGCGGCTCCCGCCGAGCCTGGACAGGCCTGTCGGTGGATCACGGAGTCGGAGAGGCGTGGCGTGCGGGCCAGCAGCAGGCTGCTGGAGGTCGCGCAGGTCGAACCGCCTGCCGACGTCGCCGCGGCCATGAAGCTGAGCAAGGGCGACGTGTGCCTGATGCGCTCACAGATTCTGCTGTTCGACGAAGAACCGGTGGAACTCGTCAAGTCTTACCACCCGCTCGACCTCGCCCGTGGCACGGCCATGATGGAACGCCGCAAGGTCCGGGGCGGCACTCCCCGGCTGCTCGCCGACATGGGGCACCCTCCACGGCGCTGTGTCGACCACGTGTCGGCGCGCGTGCCCACCCAGGAGCAGTACGCGGCTCTCCGAATGCCGAGCGACCTTCCGGTGCTGAGAACGCTTCGCGTGGTCTACGGCGACGGGGAACGCCCCATCGAGGTGACCGTGACGGCCAAGGCGGGTCACCTGTACGAGCTTCGGTACGACTTCTCCGAGGGAGACGGCTGAGGAGCGCGGTGGGTCTGCGGTGGGTCTGGTGTGCAAGCGCCCCGTAAACGATTTGAGCAGCTCGCGGGCGTTGGTATAGCTTTGCGCGGCTTGTCTCAATAACGGGGAAAAACTTTTATGCGCAGGATTGCTTGGAGTGCGGTGTCCACCGTGCTCGCCCTCGGTGTGCTCACCGGCTGCTCGTCCGCTGGGGACAAGGACGGGGGCGCTCCCCAGGCGGTTGAAGCCTCGGCCGGTACGGCGGAGGAAGGCGTCAAGCCGAAGGCGAGCGCCAAGCCCACGGAAACCGCCAGGCCCAAGGCCGCTCCCAAGGACGGGAGGATCGGCGATGCCGGGACCACGTGTGTGCTGCCCGTTTCGTTCGAGGCGCCGAAGGAGTGGAAGCTCACCGGGGTCTCGGACGAGGACGCCGAGTTGTTCCGCAAGGTGTTCGGCCACCCGACGCTCAAGGGCGCCTGTGAACTCTCCGCCCGGCCCACGGGAGTCATCGGCTTCATCCGGGTGTGGACCACCGACCGGCCCGACGCGTCACCCCGCCAGGTGCTGGAGGAGTTCGTCGCCGAGGAGAAGGGCGTCAGCGATCCCGAGTACAGCGAGCTCACGCTCGGGGGCCTGCCGGCGGTGGAGGTCGTCTACACGCAGCGGAGCGTTCTTCTCGACGAGCCGACGCGGCGGCGGGACATCGCGGTGAAGGCGCCGAAGGGCGTGACCGTCCTGCACGTCGACGGGGTGGAGAGCGAGGACGCCAAGGTCGTGATCCCGGGCTACGAGCTGGTCAAGAAGACGATGAGGCCCGCCGCCTGAGGCGGGCCGGCCTGCGTCGCAGCGGGCCCCCGCGCTCCGGCCGGACGGCCGTGCCCACCCGACATGATCGGGCACGGGATGTCGGGTCCGGCAGGGCGGCCGCCGCCTAGCGTGGTGATCGTCAAGAGGAAGGGAACGGGGCGTGCTGGAGAAGCTCAACCAGGCCATGGAGCACATCGAGCGGCACCTCGACCAGACGGTCGACGTGGCCGAACTGGCGCGCATCGCGGCGACTTCGGAGTACCACCTGCGCAGGATGTTCTCCACGCTCGCGGGCATGCCGCTGTCGGAGTACGTCCGGCGCCGGCGCCTCACGGTCGCCGGCGCCGAGGTGCTCGCCGCGCGGGAGACGCTGCTGGAGATCGCGGTGCGCTACGGCTACGGCTCGGGCGAGGCCTTCGCGCGGGCGTTCCGCGCCATGCACGGCGTCGGGCCGGGCGAGGCCCGGCGCGCCGGTGCCGCGCTCAGCTCCCAGCCCCGGATGTCCTTCCGCCTCATCCTTGAGGGGAGCAGCAGTATGCGCTACCGCATAGCGGACAAGCCGGCCTTCACCGTCGTCGGCCTCAAGACCCGTGTGCCCCTGGTGCACGCGGGGCCGAACCAAGCAATCATGGACTTCGTCCGTGGCATCGACCCGCAGGTCATGGGAGGTCTGGAGAAGCTGTCGGACCAGGAGCCGCGGGGTGTCGTCGCGGTGTGCGACGACCTGGACCCCAGCCGCGCCGAAGGGACGGAACTCGACTACTACCAGGGAGTGGTCACCTCCGCGGCCGCCCCCGAGGGCATGTCCGCCCTGGACGTCCCGGCGGGCACCTGGGCGGTGTTCACCACCTGCGGCCCGATGCCGCAGGCCGTCCAGGAGCTGTGGCGTGACGCGTTCACCCAGTGGTTCCCGTCGAACCCCTACCGCAGCCGCCCCGGCCCCGAGATCCTGCGGCTCCGCCTGTCGCCGGACAAGAACGAGGCCGACGCCGAGCTGTGGCTGCCGGTGGAGCCGGAACGCGGCTGAGCACCGCGTTCCCCCGGGCGGTGGGGCGGACCGAGCGCTTCGGCCGTCCCGTCGGGCTCCACCGGGAACGCGGCCACGGCACGGGAAGAGGGCGCGGGCGGCGCACCCCTACCAGCCGGCTCCCGCGATCTGCTTCGTCGGCACGTTCAGGCGGTTGAAGAAGTTGCTCGTCGCGATCCAGAGCAACAGGCCCGCCAGCCGGCGCTCGTCGTAGTGCTGCGCGGCCTCGTTCCAGACCGCGTCCGGCACCGGGTCGGCGCTGTCACTCAGCCGCGTGACCGACTCGGCCAGGGCCAGCGCCGCGCGCTCGGCGTCGGTGAAGTACGGGGCCTCGCGCCAGGCCGCCACCGCGAAGAGGCGCTCGTCCGTCTCGCCGCCCTTGCGGGCGCTGCGCACGCCGCTGTCCACGCAGTGGCCGCAGCCGTTGATCTGGCTCGCGCGCAGGTGGACGAGTTCCAGGGTCTTCCGCGGCACGCCGCCCTTCTCCGCGGCCTTCATGACGCTGAGGATCGCGGGCATGGTCTCCGGAATGACGGCCGCCGGGTTCTGCATCCGGGCCTGGAGAGGGGCGGGGGTCTCGGGGGTCCGCTGGGCCTGGGAGTCCATCGTTCTCTCCTCCGTGTCACATTCGCTCGCGTTCTACCGTCACTGCACTGACGGATCACGAGCGGAAGATGTGACGAATGGACGAGAAGGATTTCCTGGCCGATCGTTTCGAGCAGCACCGCGGTCAGCTCCGGGCCGTGGCCTACCGCATGCTCGGCTCGCTGGCCGAGGCCGAGGACGCCGTGCAGGAGGCGTGGCTCAGACTCAGCCGCACGGACACGAGCGACGTGGAGAACCTGGGCGGCTGGCTGACCAGGGTCGTCGGGCGCGTGTGCCTGGACATGCTGCGTTCGCGCGCCTCGCGGGGTGAGGAGTCGCTCGACGTGCGGCTGCCCGACCCGGTCGTGAGCGGCGAGGACGTCAAGGACCCCGAGCACGAGGCGCTCGTCGCGGACTCGGTCGGGCTCGCCCTGATCGTGGTGCTGGAGACGCTGACGCCGGCCGAACGGCTCGCCTTCGTCCTGCACGACATGTTCGCCGTGCCCTTCGAGGACATCGCTCCTCTCGTCGGGCGCACCCCCGCGGCCGCCCGCCAGCTCGCGAGCCGCGCACGGCGGAGGGTACGGGGAGAGGCCCCGGCGCCGGACGCCGACCTGACCCGCCAGCGGGAGGTCGTCAGCGCGTTCCTGGCGGCCGCCCGCAGCGGCGACTTCGACGCGCTCGTGGCCGTGCTCGACCCCGACGTCGTGGCGCGGTCCGACGGCGGCGCGCTGCGTCCGGGAGCCGTGGTGCGCGGCGCGGCGGCCGTGGCCGGGCAGGCGATGTCCTTCGCGCGGTTCGCCGCGGTCGCGCGGCCTGCGCTTGTCAACGGGACCGCGGGCGTCGTGTCGTTCGCGGACGGGCAGCCGATGTCCGTTCTGGCCTTCACCATCACCGGAGGGAAGATCGTCGAGATCGACATCCTGGCCGACCCCGAGCGTCTGCGCCGGCTCGATCTGGCCGTCCTCGACGGCTGACCGGTTACCGGTGCGGACCGGGGTCGCGGTGGCGGACCGGGTCGCGGTAACTGGCCGGGGCGCGGTGGCTGACAGGTTCGTGGCGGCTGGCCGATATTTCCGGCGTCGGACCGGGTCGCCGTGGCTGGGGCCGATGTTTCCGGCGGCGGACCGGTCCCCGGTAGCCGGCCGATGTCCGGTGACTGGCCGTCGCGGGTGCGGCCGGTGTCCGGAACCCGTCCCTCACTCCACCCGGGCCGGTGCCCGGACCCCGCGTCTCACGCCGCCCGGGCCAGCTCCGGGTCCTCGCGGAGCTTGCCCAGGGCGCGGGAGACGGCGCTCTTCACCGTGCCGACCGACACTCCCAGGAGCTCGGCGGTCTGCACCTCGGTGAGGTCCTCGTAATACCTGAGGACGACCATGGCCCGCTGCCGGTCCGGCAGCCGGTGTACGGCTCGCCACATCGCGTCGCGCAGCGCCTGCTGCTCGGAGGGGTCCGGGGCCGGGGTGGTTTCCCGCTCCGGCAGGTCCTCGCAGGGGAACTCGTCGACCCTGCGCTTGCGCCACTGGGAGGTGCGGGTGTTGACCAGGGCCCGGCGGACGTAGCCGTCGAGGGCGCGGTGGTCCTCGATGCGGTCCCAGGCCAGGTACGTCTTGGTGAGCGCCGTCTGCAGCAGGTCCTCGGCGTCGCACGGGTTCGAGGTCAGTGAGCGGGCGGTGCGCTGGAGCACCGCGCCGCGGGCCCGTACGTACGAGGTGAACGACGGGTACACGGCGGCAGTGGATGCGCTGGTGCACACAGGCGTCGCGGTTGCTGTCATACCTCCACGCTAGGAGCGTCCCCGCACGTGGTGGATCGGCCGGAGGTGCCGAGCGCGGTCCGCCTCAGGTCGTAGCCGTGGGGATGGCCCCACCTACTGGAGGGGGAGGGGACCGGTGGGCGGGGCGGGGGAGCCGGCCGGTCCCGCGCGTCCTCCCCGGCGGGCCGCCGGGGGGCCGCGCCCCGGCTCCCCTCACTCGATGGAGGCCACCGGGGCGTCGATCAGGTTGCGGTCGATGGTCAGCTTCCGGCCACCGTACGTCTCGCTCACGTTGCCGGCGTACTGGTGGATGCGGCGGTGCGGCTGCCAGGCCCCGGAGGACAGGGCGCGCTCATGGTCGGTGGAGGCCGGGACCCGCCAGCGGGCGAACCACAGGATGTCCGGGAGGTCGCTCACACCCGCCCGGCGGGAGAGCTCCATGTGGCGCACGCCCGACTCGGCGCTGCTGTAGAAGCCGGGCACGTAGCCGCGGCGGTCTACGGCGGCGCTCCAGGAGCGGATGTAGGCGAGGGTCGTGCCGCCGCAGTCCTCGTCGCCGTAGTCGTACGCCTCCATGTCCAGGTAGAGCGGGCTGCCGGAGGTGATGCCGAGCGCGGAGGCGGCCCGCACCGCCTCGCGGCCCTCGTCGGTGCCCTGGTCCTCGGGGTAGTCGCCGATGGGGTAGCCGCGCTTGGACTCGGCGAGGACGCAGGGCGACTGCGAGCCCACGAAGATCGGCAGCACGCGCCAGCCCAGGTCGCGGGCGCCGGTCAGCCACCGGTGGCTGAGGTACTTCTGGTTCGGGCAGGCGCGGCCTCGGCCGCCGTAGTAGACGCCGACGGCTCCGTATCCGGAGTGCCCCCACGCGCTCAGGGTGGTCAGCGGCGGGGCCTGGCAGGTGTCGAAGCCCTTGCCCCGGAAGACGAGGGGCCCCGAGGCCGGGGCGGCCGTGACGGGCACGGCGTGGGCGACCACCTGGGCCAGCGCCGCCATCAGGGCGACGAGATATCCGATGATCTTTTTCCGTCGGTGCATACGGCCGAGTCAAGGGGCCGGGACCGTACCGGCTTGCGGTGACACGCCCTGGTTTCATCCGTCTGCGCCGAGAATGAGCCCCGACGTGGGAACCCCCGTCCCCGCGGTGACGAGCACGTGTGCGGCGCTCGCGACCTGGTTCACCGAGGTGCCGCGCAACTGCCGCACGGCCTCGGCGATGCCGTTCATACCGTGGAGGTAGGCCTCGCCCAGCTGGCCGCCGTGCGGGTTGAGGGGCACCGCCCCGGCCGCCGTGAAGGCGCCGCCCTCGCCGGGAGCGCAGAAGCCGAACTCCTCCCACTGCATCAGTACGTACGGCGTGAAGTGGTCGTAGAGGACGGCCACATCGACGTCGTGCGGCCGCAGCCCGCTGTCGCGCCACAACTGCCGTGCGACCACCGCCAGCTCGGGCAGTCCCGTCATTCCGTCGCGGTAGTAGCTGGTCATCTGCTCCTGCGCCCGGCCCGCGCCCTGCGCGGCGGCGACGACCACGGCGGGCGGGTGGCGGAGCGTACGGGCGCGGGCGGTGCTCGTGACGACCAGGGCCTGGCCGCCGTCGGTCTCCTGGCAGCAGTCCAGCAGCCGCAGCGGCTCGGCGATCCAGCGCGACGCGGCGTGGTCGGCGAGGGTGACGGGGCGGCCGTGGAAGTGCGCGGCCGGGTTCGTCGCCGCGTGCCGCCGGCTGGTGACGGCGACATGGCCGAAGACCTCCGGCGTCAGACCGTGGACGTGGAGGTAGCGCCGGGCCGCCATCGCCACCCACGAGGCCGGCGTGAGCAGTCCGAAGGGCAGCGCCCAGCCGAGGGCCACCCCCTCCGCCGACGGCTCGCGCCGCCGCACCCCCGCCCCGAAGCGGCGCCCCGAGCGCTCGTTGAACGCGCGGTAGCAGACGACGACCTCCGCGACCCCCGTCGCGATCGCCAGCGCGGCCTGCTGCACCGTGGCGCAGGCCGCGCCGCCGCCGTAGTGGACGCGGGAGAAGAACGACAGCTCCCCGATGCCGGTGGCCTGGGCGACGGCGATCTCGGGGCTGGTGTCCATGGTGAAGGTGACCATGCCGTCCACGTCGCCCGGCCCGAGCCCGGCGTCCGCGAGGGCCGCCCGCACGGCCTCCGCGGCCAGGGCCAGCTCGCTGCGGCCGGAGTCCTTGGTGAACGCCGTGGCGCCGATGCCGGCGACGGCCGCGACCCCGCCGAGGCCGCTCACCGGACCCGCCCCGGGAGGGCGACGGTGGCCGTGCCGGTGACGTGGCGGCCGAGGCGGTTGGTGCCGGCCAGGGCGACCCGGAGGCCGGCCCCCGCCACGGACGTGACGCTTCCGGTCAGCACCAGTTCGTCTCCGGGGTAGTTGGGGACACCGAGGCGGACGGCGAGGGCGCGCAGCACGGCGCCGGGACCCAGCCGTTCGGTGAGGAAGCGGCCCACGAGGCCGTTGGTGGTGAGGATGTTCATGAAGATGTCCGGCGCGCCCTTGGCCCGGGCGGCCTCCGGGTCGTGGTGCACGTCCTGGTAGTCGCGGGACGCCAGCGCGCCCGCGACGATGAGGGTGCGCGTGACGGGCACGGTGAGGGGGGCCAGCACGTCGCCGGGAGCCCAGGCACGCGGGACGGGTGAGGCCGGTGCGCCGGGCGGGACGGGCGAGGCCGGCGTGCGGTCGGCGGTACGGGCCGGGGACGGGGCGGCACAAGCCGTGGCCGTACCGGCCGTGGTCGTACCGGCCGTGGCCGTAGGCGGCGTGGCCGTACGGACCCCCCGGGGCAGCGCCCCGGGTCCGGCGCGGAACAGCGGCAGCGTCAGCCCGTCCGCCTCGGCGAACTCCAGCCGGACCGGCATGCCGACGCGCACCTCGTCCGGCGCCACGCCGACGACGTTGCTGATCATCCGTACGCCTTCGGCCAGTTCGACCAGCCCGACGGCGTAGGGCGGCTCGAAGCCGGGCGCCGCCGGGTGGTGCACGACGACGTACGAGTACACGCTCCCGTCCCCCGACGCCTCCACCGCCGTCCACTGGGGCGATCCACAGCTCCCGCACCCCGGCAGCCAGGGGAAGCGCGGGGTGCCGCAGGCGTCGCAGCGCTGGATCAGCAGGGTGTGAGCGGCGACGCCCTCCCAGAACCCGGCGTTGTCCCGGTTGACCACGGGGCGGGGGCGCTCGGCGGGCGCGGCCGGTGGGGCCGGCGGCCGGGGCGCGTACTTCAGGATGCGGAAGCGGTGCGTTCCGGCGAGCCGTCCGTTCGCCTGGATCTCGGTGCGGGTGGTGATGAAGTGACCCGTGCCGAGCCGTGTGGTCTTGCGTGGCGAGACGGATTCGAGCACCGCGTCGAAGGTGATCTCGTCGCCCGGCCGGAGCGGGCGCAGGTATTCCTGCTCGCAGTCCGTCGCGATCACCGCGGTGCATCCCGCCTCGTCGAGCAGGGTGAGCAGTTCGCCGTACGCGGCCGGGCGGCCCTCGGGGCGGCCGGACAGCCCGCCCATCGTCCAGGCCTGGAGCATGGCGGGCGGGGCGACGGGATCGGGGCCGGCGCAGGCCGGGTCGGTGTGGCCCATCACCTCGCACCAGTGCCTGATCATGGGCGCGTTGACGGGGTCCCGGCCCCGGCCGGACACGGCGGCGGGAGAGCCCTCGTACGCCTTGAGGCGTGCGTACAGGGCGTCGGACTCGGGGTCCCGTGCGGCGTCGTCGCTCACACTATCTGACTGTCCGTCAGATCGGTCCTCGCTGTCAACGGGCGCGGTCGCCCGCACGCGCGAGGGGTCCCCGCCGCGGGGGCGTCCGCACGCCGGCGCCCCCTGGCGGTACGCGCGCCCGCGACGCCAGGCGTTCGCCGCCCTCTCCCGTGCGCGCGAACGCCGCGCGGCGGCACCGGAGTGCCGCCGCGCGGTTCGTGCTGACCCAGTCCACTTCTCACCACGTCACCCTGTGTGTCACCCCGGGTTCAGGGGATCACCCCGGGCTCACCACATGTTGGTGAACGTGATCCGCACGTTCTCCTGCTGGATGACCGTATGGCCGCCGTATCCGATGGCACTCGCCGTGTTGGCCTGATTCGAGGCGCCGGTTCCTGTGGCCTGTTGCTGGGCCGTCGTCGAGTTGCCGTGGTTGCTTCCCCCGACGCCGCTTCCGACGATGCCGGCCGCCGCCGCGTTCGCCCCCCTGTTGGCCACCTGGGTGCCGTCGTCGGCCTGGGCCACGCCGGCGAGGAGCAGGGCGGCCATCGGCAGGGCCGCGAGGGCGGCGAATACGCGGGCGGCGGTGCGGGTGCTTGCCATGTCAGTCCTCCAGAACGAACTACCGGACGGTGCCGGGCGGTTGGCCGGCCGCCGCGGCGCTTGGTTCGACGTCGCGCCTCCAGACTTGCCCATCAGATCTCCACCGAACCCCCCGTCTGTCCTCATTCCCCCGCAAGCATGATCTTTGCTGGATAAACCCCCATCATCACCGCACATCCACCGATCTCCCGCACCGCTTCACACTTCACACCGGAAGGGTCCTCGCGCCCCAGGCGGCGAATCGTTTCAGCGGAGCATCGGGGAAAGTCCGTCGCGCACACACAACTTCCGCATTCCCCACGGTTCGGGAGCCACCGGACGCGCTCCCGCCCGCCGGAAACGGGGACGTCCTTGCTTGACGGCCCGATCCGGCCGCGCGCCCCGCCGGCCAGCCGCCGGTGGCCGCCGCCGCGATCGGGCCGTCGCTCGGACCGAGGAGACCGTTCCCCGCGAACCCAGGAAGGCGCCCGATGAACCTCATACTCCAGGCACTGCCCGTCGCCGTCCCCACCATCGGCTGGGTCACCCACGCCTGCTACCTCGGCCGCCGCGTCCGCGCGGCCCGGACGGACCGGCTCACCGGCCTGATGCGCCGCGAGGAGTTCACCGCCCGGGCGCGGAAGGCCGTCCGGCACCCGCACGCCGTGGTCCTGCTGCTGGACCTCAACGGCTTCAAGCAGATCAACGACACCCACGGGCACGACGTGGGCGACCAGGTCATCGCCGCCGTGGGCCGGCGGCTCGCGGCCTGGTGCCGCGAGCGGGGCGGCTTCGCCGCGCGGCTGGGCGGCGACGAGTTCACCGCCGTGGTCCGGATCGCGCCCGGCACGGACCCGGCCGCCGAGATGGCGCACCTCTCCGCGCGCCTGTCGGCCCCGCTCGACACGGGCCGCGTGACGCTGGCGCCGCGCGCCTCCATCGGCCTGTGCCACACCGGACACCGGCCCGGCGCCGGACTCTCGGAGCTGCTGCGCGGCGCGGACGAGGCCATGTACGCGGCGAAGCGCCGCGGCGACCCCTGGCGGCCCGCGACGGCGGGCGCCGGGACCGGGGGCGAGGCCGCGCCGGCGGCCCGGCACGGGGCCGGCGGCACCGACCTGCGCGACCGCCGCGCGGCCACCGCGCCCGGCCGGCGCCCCGGGCGGCCCGCCCCGCACCTGACCCTGCTCCCGCCGGCCCGGCGCAGGGCCTGCTGACCACCGGCGACCGGGACGGCCGTCAAGCCCGGCCTCCCGGACGCCGAAGCTCCGGTATCCGGTCACAAGTCGCCGAAACGACGGACAGCCGATTGACGCTCCGCGCGCCGCGCCCGAGGCTGGCGCGGCGCGACTCAGACAACGTCCGTCACGAGGAGGCACAGCCATGCCCCGGAGCAACGGCACCAGAGTCCGGTCCGCCCTCACCGCGCTCGGCGCCGCGGCGACCCTGGCGGCGGGCGTCCTCGCCCCCGCCTCCGCCACGGCCGCGACCCCACGGTCCCACGGCGAGCGTTACGTGGCCCTCGGCGACTCCTTCACCTCCGCCCCGTCCGTCCCCCGGCAGACCGACACCGCGTGCGGCCGGTCGGACGCCAACTACCCCTCCCTCGTCCGCGAGGAGCTGGGCTTCGGCCGCTTCACGGACGTCAGCTGCGCGGGCGCCGCCACCGAGCACCTCTGGCAGCGCCAGCCGGTGACCGGCAACGCGCCCCAACTCGCCGCGCTGGGCCCCGACACGGCGCTGGTCACCCTCGGGATCGGCGGGAACGACGTCGGCTTCATGGACGTCCTGGCCCGGTGCGTCCACCCCACGGGCGAGGTCCCCCGGGACGCCCCCTGCCAGCGGGCGTACACCCGCGAGGGCGGGGGCGACGAGCTCCAGCGGCGCATCGACGACACCGCCCCCAAGATCGCCGCCGCGCTCGACGCCGTGCACCGGCGGGCCCCGCACGCCCGCGTGGCCGTCGTGGGCTACCCGACCCTGATCGGCGACGACGTCGAGGGTTGCCGCAGGTCCCTGCGGATCGCCGACGGCGACCTGCCGTACCTGCGCGGCACCGTGCGCAACCTCAACGCCATGCTGCGCCGCCAGGCGGTGGCCCACGGCGACCTCTACGTCAACACCCACGGCACGACCTTCGGGCACGACGCCTGCCGCCCGTTCGCGGACCGGTGGGTCGAGGGTCTGACGACCTACCCCCGGATCCGTCCCGCCGCCCCCTTCCACCCCAACGAGGACGGTGAGCGGGCCATGGCCGAGGCCGTCGTCGACGCGCTCGTGGACGGGCCCTGAGCACGTCGCCGCACGGCCGTGCCCGCAGAACGGGACGTCGCTGACGGGGTGTTCCCGCTCGGCGGGGCGCGGCGGAGGCCCCCAGCGTGCCGGTGGGCGCGCCGGGGGCCTCGCGGCCACCCCGAGCCGCTGCGCGGACGCGCGGCGGTTCAGCCCAGCGTCGTCACCACGAGCTCGCCGTCCGCGTACTGCCTGCGCAGCACCTTCTTGTCGAACTTCCCCACCGACGTCTTCGGCACCGCCGGGACGAGGGCCCAGCGTTCGGGCAGCTGCCAGCGGGCGATCCGCTCGCTGAGGAAGGCCCGCAGCCCCTCGTAGCCGACCGACGAGCCGTCCTTGAGGACCACGGCCGCCAGCGGCCGCTCGCCCCACTTCTCGTCCGGCACGGCCACCACGGCCGCCTCGGCGACCTGCGGGTGGGCCATCAGGTGGTTCTCCAGCTCGACCGAGGAGATCCACTCGCCACCCGACTTGATGACGTCCTTCGCCCGGTCGGTGAGGGTGAGGAAGCCGTCGGCCGTGATCGTGCCGACGTCACCGGTGCGCAGCCAGCCGTCCTCGCTGAACTTGTCCTCGGGGCGCTGCGGTTCGCCGTCCGCGCCCCCGTGGTAGGCGCCCGCGATCCACGGCCCGCGCACCTCCAGCTCACCGGCCGAGCGGCCGTCCCAGGGCAGCGTCTCGCCGCCCGGGCCGATCAGCCGCGCCTCCACGGAGACGGGCATGCGGCCCTGCGTGATCCGGTAGGGCCACGCCTCCTCGGCGCCCAGGCCCGGCGGCGGGTGGGCCACCGTTCCCAGGGGTGAGGTCTCGGTCATGCCCCACGCCTGAACGAGCGTCAGGCCGTGGCGCTCCTCGAAGGCCTTCATCAGCGACGGCGGACACGCCGAACCCCCGCTGACCACCGTGCGCAGCGACGACACGTCGCGCGGCTTGGCGTCGAGCTCGGCCAGCAGCCCCTGCCAGATGGTCGGCACGCCGGCGGTCACCGTCGGCCGCTCCGACTCGATCATCTCGGCCAGCGGGGCGGGCTGGAGGAAGCGGTCGGGCATCAGCAGCGAGGTGCCCGCCATGAACGCGGCGTGCGGCAGCCCCCAGGCGTTCACGTGGAACATCGGCACGACGGGCAGGCAGGTCTCGCCCGGCTTGAGCCCGAAGGACGCCGCCGCGTTGACCTCCATCGCGTGCAGGTAGATCGAACGGTGGCTGTAGACCACGCCCTTGGGGTCGCCGGTCGTCCCGGAGGTGTAGCAGAGGGCGGCGGCCTGCCGCTCGTCCAGCTCCGGCCAGTCGTAGGACTCGGCGGGACTCCCGGCGATCAGCTCGTCGTAGGCGTGGACCTGCGGCCGGCAGCCCTCCAGCGCGGACAGGTCGCCCGGCCCGGAGACGACGACGTGCTCCACGCAGTCCAGGTGCGGCAGCAGGGGCGCGAGCAGCGGCAGCAGCGAGCCGTTGACGATGACGACGCGGTCCGCGGCGTGCCGCACGATCCAGGCGAGCTGCTCGGGGGGCAGGCGGAGGTTGAGCGTGTGCAGGACGGCGCCCATGGAGGGGACGGTGAGGTACGCCTCCACGTGGTCGGCGTTGTTCCACATCAGCGTCCCGACCGGGTCCCCCTCGCGCACGCCCAGCGCGCGCAGGGCGTGGGCGAGCCGGGTGGCACGGGCGCCGACTTCGGCGAAGCTCCGGCGCCGGGGTGCGCCTTCGCCTGTCCAGGTCGTGACGTGAGCGTTGGCGTGGACGGTCGACCCGTGGGCCAGAATCCTCGTCACGGTCAGTGGTACGTCCTGCATCGTGCTCTGCACCGGGGGCCTCCCCATTCTGCGCGTCGTTACGCGAGGGTCGTTCCCGGCGATTCTGCTGGCGTATCCGGCGGTAAGTCACTACCGGAAAGTGATTCGGAAGAAACAAGTCCGCCACACTCCCGAACGCGGGGACCGATTTCCGCCAGCGCCTCCGTCCGTCCGGCGGTTCCATGGAACCCGTAAGTGATTGAAGTTGCAACGAACAAAACGTGGAGGGCACATGGACGGCAAGGCGGCGCTGGTGACCGGGGGCAGCCGGGGCGTGGGCGCGGCTGTCGCGCTGCGGCTGGCCGCGCAGGGCGCGGACGTGGCGATCACCTACGTGGCCGACGAGGCCGCGGCCCGCGAGGTGGTCCGCACGATCGAGGCGGAGGGCCGGCGGGGGCTCGCCGTCCGGGCCGACGCCGGGGACGCGGCGACCGCCGCCGCGGCGGTGCAGCGGACGGCGGAGGCGTTCGGCCGCTTCGACGTGCTGGTCAACAACGCGGGCGTCGGTGTGCTCGGGCCGCTCGAACAGCTCACCCTCGCCGACGTCGACCGCGTCCTCGCCGTGAACGTGCGCGGCTGCTTCCTGGCCGCCCAGGCGGCGGTCCCGCTGATGAGGCACGGCGGCCGGATCATCACCATCGGCAGTTGCATGACCCAGCGGGTGCCCGGCCCGGGCGGCACGCTCTACGCGATGAGCAAGGCCGCGCTGACGGGCCTGACCAAGGCGCTGGCGCGGGAGGTCGGCGACCGCGGCGTCACCGCGAACATCGTCCACCCCGGTCCCACCGACACCGACATGAACCCGGCGGGCGGCCCGTACGCCGCCGGACAGAGCGCCATGACGGCCGTCGGCCGGTTCGGCACGCCCGAAGAGGTGGCGTCGATGGTCGCCTACCTCGCGAGCGACGAGGCCCGTTACGTCACCGGAGCCGAGATCTCCGTCGACGGCGGCCACGCCGCGTAGCGGGCGCCGGCACGGACGGGGCGCCCCGGTACGAGGGGCGCCCCCTGAGGCCGACCCCGGTCCGGGGCCGGCCCCGACCGGGTTCTGAGGACCGGCCGCCGGGCGCGGCCGGTCCGGCCCGCAGCGGTCAGTTCGTACCGATCTTGGCCAGCAGGTCCACGATGCGGCCCTGCACCTCCGCGCTCGTCGAGCGCTCCGCGAGGAACAGCACCGTCTCGCCCGACGCCAGACGCGGCAGCTGCGAGGGGTCGATGTCCGCCGAGGTGTAGACGACCAGCGGTGTACGGCTCAGGGCGCCGTTGCCGCGCAGCCAGTCGACGATGCCCGCGCGGCGGCGCCGCACCTGCATGAGGTCCATGACCACCAGGTTGGGGCGCGTCTGCGCCGCCAGCGTCACGGCTTCGGAGTCCGTCGCCCCGCACACCACGTGCATCCCGCGCCGCTCCAGCGTCGCCGTCAGGGCGTTGGCGATCGGCTCGTGCTCCTCGATCAGCAGCACGCGCGGCGGGTGCATCTCGCTGTCGCGCGGCGCGAGCGCCTTGAGCAGCACCGCCGGGTCGGCGCCGTAGGCGGCCTCCCGCGTCGCGTGTCCCAGACCGGCCGTCACCAGCACCGGCACCTCGGCGGCGACCGCCGCCTCGCGCAGCGACTGGAGCGCCGTCCGGGTGATCGGCCCGGTCAGGGGGTCGACGAACAGCGCGGCCGGGTAGGCGGCGGTCTGCGCGTCCACCTCCTCGCGCGAGTGCACGATCACCGGGCGGTAGCCGCGCTCGGTCAGCGCCTGTTCCGTGGACGGGTCCGGGGCGGGCCAGACGAGCAGCCGGCGCGGGTTGTCCAGCGGCTCCGGCGGCAGTTCGTCGTCCATCGGCGGACGCACGGACTCCACGACCTCGACCGCGCCGTTCGGGCCGTCGAGCGGCTCGGGCCCCTCGGCGCCCTCGTCCGGTGCCCCCACGGTGAACGCCCGGCCCTCGGGCGTGCCGAGCGGATGCGGGCGGGCCGTGCCGGGAGCCGGCGGGGCCGCCGGGGCCGGGGCGCCCGCCGCCTGGGCCTGGGCGGCCTGGGCATGGGCCTGCACCTGGGCCTGCGCCTGTGCCTCCCGCTCGCCCTCGGAGGGGTTGGCCAGCTTCCGCCGCCGCCCGGAACCGGCGACGGGCGTCCCGCCGGGCGGCGTCTCGCCCGCGCCGGGCCCCTGGCCCAGCGTCCGCACGCTGATCGGCCGCGCCGCCGGGGCGCCCGGCTCCTCCGCCAGCGCGCGCCGGGCCCGGCGCCGCCCGGTGGGCGCGGGGGCCGCGCCCTCGGGTGCGGGGGCCTGCGCGTCGGGGGCGAACGGGGCGGGGCCGCCTGCCGCGGGGTCGGCCGGGTCGGCCTGGGGTGCCTGGGGCGCCGGCTGCGGGGCGGGCGCCGCGGGCGCGTCGGCCTCCGGTGCCTCCGGGCCGGGCGCCGGCTGGGGGGCGGGCGCGGGGGCCTCCGGTGCCGGAGGCGGCGCGGCCGGGGAGGCGTTGGCGGGTGCGCCGGGAGCGGGCGATGCGAAGGGAGCCCCGGCGGGGCCGTCGGCCCCAGCCGCCGGGGGCTGGGGGGCCGGGGCCTGAGGGGCCGGCACCGCGGGCCCGGCGGCGGGCGCCTCGTGCGGCGGGGCCGCGGCCGGCACGGGACCGGCGAAGGGCTCACCGTGGGAACCGTCGGGGCGGGCGGGCGTGTCGCCCGCCTCCGGGGCGGCCGCACCGGGCGCGCCGAAGGCGGCCGCGAGGCCGTCGGTGTGCCCCGGCATCCGGTCGGGGGCCGTGGCCGGCGCGGGGATCGCGTGGGCCTCCGGGTACGCCGCGGCGGGGGCGCCGTCCGCCGGGACCGGCACGGCCGGCGCCCGGTCGGGGGCCGCCGCCGGGGGCCGCGGGCCGGACGGGTCCCCGTGGACCTCTCCGGGCTCGGGCTGCGGCGTGCGGGGCCGGGCGCCCGGCGCCTCCGTGCCGAACGGGACCGGTCCGGGCGGGGCCGGAACGCCGTGGCCGTGCGTGGTGGCGGCCTGCTGCGGCACCGGACCGCCCGGGTCCGCGGGCGCGGGCCGGGTGGGCGCCCGGTCGGCGGCCGGGCCGGCGGCGGGCTCGGCGGCGGGGGCCTCGCGGTCCGCGTCGGCCGGCGGCAGCGCGAACGCCGTGCGCTCGACCGGCTGTTCGGCCGTGGCCTGGCCGGGGATCTGCCCCTGGGCCTGGGGGTCCGGCGCGGTCTCCGTGAGGGCCCGCCGTGCCCGGCGGCCGGTCGGGGCCGGCTCCGGCTCGGCCGGCCGGTCGGCGTCCGCCGGGGGCAGCGCGAAGGCGGTGCGCGCCGCCTCGCCCGGTGCCGGGGCGGAAGCGGAGTCCGCAGGGGAGGCTGTGGCCGCGCGCCGCGCCCGGCGGCCCGTGGGCGTGCCCGTGGCCTGCGGCGGCACGAGCCCCGCGCCGGGGCGGCCGCCCGGGGCGTCGCCGGGCTCCTCCTCCAGGCACGCCTGCCCGCGCCGGCGTCCGGTGGGCTGCGGTGCCGCGCCGCGGTCGGGCGCCGGGGCCGGCGCCGCCTCGGCGCGGCGGGCCCGCCGGCCGCCGCCCTGGGCCGGGGGCGCCTCCGCCGGGGCCGCGTCCGCCGGCGCCTTCGCGCCGGAGCCGCCGGACGGGCCGCTCTCGGCGGGCGCGCCCGGGATCGCCGCGTCCGGGCTCGTACCCCGGCCGCGCTGCGTCGGCATCGGCATGACGGTCGTGAGGTTCTCGGTGTCCGGGCCGCGCCGCTCCGCGCCCGCCGGCACCGGCCCCGCCTCGGCGGAGACCGGCACCTCCAGCACGTAGGCCTTGCCGCCGCCCGAGCCCGGCACGTCGTGTGTCTGGAGGACGCCGCCGTGCCGGTGGACGATGCCGCGCACCAGGGGGGCGTGGACGGGGTCACCGCCCGGGTAGGGGCCGCGCACCTCGACGCGCACGACCTCGCCGCGCTGCGCCGCCGCCACGACGATCGTCGAGTCCCCGGGCAGCGCGCCGGAACCGGAAGCGGAACCGGAGGCGACGCCCGAGGGCACGTTGCCCGTCGAGTCGACCCCCGCCACATCCGCGATCAGATGGGCGAGCGCCTGGGCGAAGTGCTCCGCGTCCACCTCGGCCTCGATGGCTGGCGCGTGGACGGCGAACTGTGCCCGCCCCGGCCCGATCAGCTCGACCGCGCCCTCCACGCCCGCCGCGACGACCTCGTCGAGGGAGACCTTCTCGCGCACGAGCTTGCTCTGCCCGGAGTCGAGCCGCTGATAGGCGAGGACATTGTCGACCAGCGTGCTCATCCGGGCATATCCGGCGGCGAGATGGTGCAGGATCTGGTTGGCCTCGGGCCACAGCTGCCCGGCCGGGTCGTCGGCCAGCCCGCCCAGCTCGGCCCGGAGTTGCTCCAGCGGCCCGCGCAGCGAGCTGTCCAGCAGTTCCACCAGCTGCTCGTGGCGCGCGGCCAGGGCGTCGTAGGGACGGCGGTCGGTGAAGGTCATCACCGCGCCGACCAGCTGGTCCCCGTCCCGCACGGGCGCGGTCGTCAGGTCGACCGGCACCGCCCGGCCGTCCTTGGCCCACAGCGCCTGCCCGCGCACCCGGTGCTTGCGCCCCGAGCGCAGGGTGTCGGCGATGGGCGACTCCTCGTACGGGAACGGGGTGCCGTCCGGGCGCGAGTGGTGGATCAGCGGGTGCAGCTCGCGCCCGCCGAGGTCGCTGGCGCGGTAGCCGAGGATCTGGGCGGCCGAGGGGTTGACGAGGACGACCTTGCCCGCGGTGTCGACGCCGACCACGCCCTCCGCCGCCGCGCGCAGGATCATCTCCGTCTGGCGCTGCGAACGGGCCAGCTCGGCCTCGGTGTCGAGGGTGCCGGTCAGATCGCGGACGACCAGCATGAGCAGCTCGTCGTCGTAGGAGGCGTGCGGCTCGGCGTACGGCGTGCGGCCGTCGAGGTTGGCGCTGGTCACCTCGACGGGGAACTGGGTGCCGTCCGTGCGTCGCGCGACCATCCGCGTGGGCTTGGTGCGCCCTCCGTCGGGGTCGTCCCGCGGCGGCCGCAGCCCGCCGGGGATGCGCCGCGAGTCGAACTCGGGCAGCAGGTCGAGCAGCCCGCGCCCGACGAGACCGGTGCCCGGCACCTCGAACGTCTCCAGCGCGATGTGGTTGGCGTTGACCACCGTGCCGTTGCAGTTCACCAGCAACAGGGCATCGGGCAGGGCGTCGAGTATGGCTGCGAGGCGAGCAGCGCCTCGGGATGGCCTGCTGCTCACGACGACGCTTCCTCCCTGGTTACCGCACCTTGCCGACCGCTCCGGGTGGGTTCGCGTTCGCTCCGGGGCGTGTCATTGAGGGGAAGTCTAAGGGCTGCCGTGGCGGGCGCTACTGCGGATGACGGGTGGGTCGTGAGGCGCCACCGGCCCCCTCCGGGGCGTCTCGGGCAGGCCGGACATGCCCCTCGTGTCCGCCTTCTGGGGAACCTTCGGGTCAGCCCTGGGGAGTTTCCTTCGGCGAGCCCTTCGACTCTCCGAACAGAAGGGAGAACTTGTTCCAGCGGGCCACCTCGCACCCGTTCGTCCGCTTGAAGTCGGCGTTCACCGGCCGTCCGGCCCAGCTGCCGGCGACGTGGGCGCGCTCCGGGCCGCCGTAGATCATGGTGCACATCTGGCCTTCCGGCACGGGCGCGAACATGTCCCTGCCCCACTGCGACTGCCCGTCGAGCTGGTCGCACGCCTCCCTGGCGCGCGGGTGGGTGCCCCCGGAGGGATGGCAGTACAGCTCGTACGTGCGCGGGCGCCTGCCGCTGTCGGCGACGGTGATCGTGAGGTGGTCGGCGCCGTCCAGCCCGTCCAGCGGGATCGGGGCGGCCACGGCGGGGACGGCGAGCAGGGCCGGTGCGAGCGCCGCCGCGAGGGCGGGGAGCGCGGCGAGGGCGGGACGGCGGAGGAGCGACATGGGCGGGGACTCCAGGGGTGCGCGAGGTGGTGCGTACGGGGCCGGGGTCTCTCGGACGTACGCCCGAGAGACCCTCACGCGGACTAACGCGCCCGGACGCCCCGCGTTGCGCGCCGGAAAGACCTTTGCCCAGGACGCCGCGCGCCCGGTACCGTAGGGGTGCGATTGGTGATCGGCCACAGGGCTGTGTCATCATCTGCAACGCAGCACTCGCGCCCGCGTGGGTGTGCTGGAGGCGTCGCCTAGTCCGGTCTATGGCGCCGCACTGCTAATGCGGTTTGGGACTTAAATCCCATCGAGGGTTCAAATCCCTCCGCCTCCGCAGCCGGAAAGCCCCGGCCGTCCCCGAGACGGCCGGGGCTTTCGCGTGGAGCCGGTCCCCGTGGCGGGGACGCCCGTCTTGGCGGGGTCTCGCGGTGCGCTCCCCGGCACCTCGGGAGAAGTCGGCCGAACCCCTGCGGATGTTCGGCCGAAAGTCACCGCTGGTGGCGTTTTCCCAGGTCGGGGGCGGTGCGGGGAATGGATTTCGTCTGACGGCGAGGTTCATGTAATGTTGTTCTCGCAACGCCGACCGGCCGAAAGAGCCGGGAAGCAGAGCGCTCGTAGCTTAACGGATAGAGCACTTGACTACGGATCAAGAGGTTGCAGGTTCGAATCCTGCCGAGCGCACTGTCGGGAGATTCGTCTCCCGTCCGTCGCGGGGTGGAGCAGCTCGGTAGCTCGCTGGGCTCATAACCCAGAGGTCGCAGGTTCAAATCCTGTCCCCGCTACTCTGACCACAGGCCCGGTACGAAAGTACCGGGCCTGTGGCGTTTCCGGACCCGGCCCGGCGGCGGCCGCCGGATTCTCAGACGATTCACAGAGTGCCGAAAGGGCCCTCTCACCCGGCGCCGCCACCATCACCACCATGACCACCGCCCCGCCCACCGGGCGCACCCAGCTGCTGCACGACGACGGCAGCGCCGTACGCGTACTGGTCGTCGACGACGAAGCGCCGCTCGCCGACCTGCTCTCCCTGGCCCTGCGCTACGAGGGCTGGGAGGTGCGGGCGGCCGCCGACGGCACCGAGGCGATCCGCACCGCCCGGGACTTCCGGCCCGACGCCGTCCTCCTGGACATGATGCTGCCCGACATGGACGGCCTGTCCGTGCTCGGCCGGCTGCGCCGGGAACAGCCCGACGTGCCGGTGCTGTTCCTCACCGCCAAGGACTCCGTCGAGGACCGCGTCGCGGGCCTGACGGCCGGCGGTGACGACTACGTCACCAAGCCCTTCAGCCTGGAGGAGGTCGTCGCCCGGCTGCGCGGACTGCTGCGCAGGTCACGGGCCGCGGTGCCGCGCGCCGAGTCCGTGCTGACCGTGGGCGACCTGGTCCTGGACGAGGACAGCCACGAGGTCTCGCGGGGCGGCACGGAGATCCACCTCACCGCCACCGAGTTCGAGCTGCTGCGCTTCCTGATGCGCAACCCGCGCCGCGTGCTCAGCAAGCCGCAGATCCTCGACCGCGTCTGGAGCTACGACTTCGGCGGCCAGGCCAACGTCGTCGAGCTCTACATCTCCTACCTCCGCCGCAAGATCGACGCCGGACGGGCGCCCATGATCCACACGCGGCGCGGCGCCGGCTATCTGATCAAGCCCGCCGTCCAGCCCGCCACCATCGCGTGAGACGCCGGCCGGCCGGCCTCGGCCGCCCCCGGCCGCTGCGCACCCACCTGGTCGTCTCCACCGTCGCGCTGGTCGCGATCGTGTGCGCGGTGATCGGCACGGTCACCACGATCGTGCTGCGCAGCTACCTCTACGGGCAGCTCGACGGCCAGCTCCGCGACGTGGCCGTGCGGGCGGCCGCGCCGCCCGGCCCGCACGGCGGCGGGCTGCGGTTCGTCCGGGGCGGCGGCCGGCCCATCGGCACCGTCGGCGCGGTCCTCGGCGCGGACGGCCGGGTGCGCGACTCGGCCGTCAGCGCGCCCTGGGAGCCGGGCTACGGCGACGAGTCCCTGGAGCCGCTCACCCCCGCCCAGGGCGCCGCCCTCGCCCGGCTGCCCCGCGACGGCCGTCCGCACGACGTCGGCCTGCCCGGCCGGGGCGCGTACCGCGCCACGTCCGTCACCGCCCCCGACGGCACCACCTACCTCGTCGGCATCCCCACCACCGCCGTGCGCGAGACCCTCAGCACCCTCGTCCTGGTGGAGGTCTGCGTCAGCGCCACCGCGCTGGTCGCCGCCGGGCTCGCCGCGGGGGCGATCGTACGGATCGCCCTGCGGCCCCTGCGGCGCGTGGCGTCCACCGCCACCCGGGTCGCGCAACTCCCGCTGCACAGCGGGGAGGTGGCCCTGCTCGAGCGCGTCCCCGAGGCGGAGGCGGACCCGAGGACCGAGGCCGGGCAGGTCGGCGCCGCGCTCAACCGGATGCTGGGACACGTCGGTTCGGCCCTCGCCGCGCGGCAGGAGAGCGAGACGCGCGTGCGCCGGTTCGTCGCCGACGCCAGCCACGAGCTGCGCACGCCGCTGGCGTCCATCCGCGGCTACGCCGAACTCACCCGCCGCGCCGGGCAGGAGCCGGACCCGGCCACCCGGCACGCGCTCGGCCGCATCGAGTCCGAGGCGCGCCGGATGACGGTCCTGGTCGAGGACCTGCTGCTGCTCGCCCGCCTGGACACCGGGCGCCCGCTGGCGCGCGAGGACGTCGACCTTCCCCCGCTCGTCGTCGACGCCGTGAGCGACGCCCACGCGGCGGGACCCGGCCACACCTGGCGCCTGGACCTGCCGGACGCCCCCGTGCGGGTGCCGGGGGACGGCGCCCGGCTGCACCAGGTGCTGGTGAACCTGCTGGCCAACGCGCGTACGCACACCCCGGCCGGCACGACCGTCACGGCGCGGGTGCGGCCGGGCGCCGCGTGCGCGGTGGTGGAGGTGGAGGACGACGGCCCGGGCGTCCCGGCCGCGCTGCTGCCCCATGTCTTCGAGCGCTTCGCGCGCGGCGACGCCTCCCGGTCGCGGGCCGGCGGCGGGACGGGGCTGGGGCTCGCGATCGTCCGGGCCGTCGTCGCCGCGCACGGCGGCGCGGTGCGGGTGGCGAGCGCGCCCGGGCGGACGGTCTTCACGGTGGAACTCCCGGTGGCGCGCGGCGGGGCGGACGACATTCACAGCCGGCCCACAGGCCGGCCACACCGGGACGACAGCGCCGGCCGACAGGGTCGGGTCCATGCCCCAGACCACCCGGCGCACCGCACCGCCGTCACCTCTCCCGGCCCGTGGGCCCCTGCCCCGTGACGGGACGGTCGTCCTCGACGTCGTCATCCCCGTCCACAACGAGGAGGAGGACCTCGAAGCCTGTGTCCGCCGCCTCCACGCGCACCTGGCGGACACCTTCCCGTACCGCTTCCGGATCAC